>JAFULN010000017.1 GCA_017473335.1 Erysipelotrichaceae bacterium | reverse complement strand
TTAGATAAATTCCAATTTGGCGGAGGCAAACAGATGCAAGATACAATTTTTGTAAATCAAAAGCCGTATACGGTTGTGCGGTTGTTGGGACACGGGAAAGGCGGATATTCCTATCTGGTAGAAGAGAATGGATGCCAATATGTGTTGAAACAGATTCACCACGAACCATGTGACTATTATTCCTTTGGGAATAAAATTGAAGCAGAAATCAACGATTATAACAGACTGCTGCATACTGGAATCAGATTGCCTCAAATGTTGGATTTTGATATTGAGAACGAAAGAATTGTAAAAGAATATATCGATGGACCAACTATATACGAATTAGTGAAAGACGATGTTATGGATGATTCGTACATCGTGCAAGTGCGGGAGATGGCTCAGATGGTCCATTCTGCTGGATTAAATATAGATTTCTTTCCGACGAATTTCGTGGTTGCGAATGGGGTCATTTTTTATATCGATTATGAATGCAATCCATACACGGATGAATGGAATTTTGAAAATTGGGGCATTAAATATTGGTCTAAAACAAAAGATTTCATTGAATATATGCAAAAGCATTAAACCAACCAATTAGAATTTAGCGAGGTGCTAATTTATGAATAAAGAATGGGCAGAAATGAATAAGACCTTACAGTTACAAATTAAGAGAAAAGACACTTTTGCAAAGGGGATAGATACATTATTAGAACTTCGCAGAAGCCTAATGGAACAAATTATGCAGTTTAGGAATGAACTGTCGGATGCTGATTTTTGTGCTATGCCTTATATGAACGTAAAAGGTTATCATAACAAAACGATTGCATATTCCTTGTGGCATATTTTTCGTATAGAGGATATTGTAGCACATTCGCTTATTGCAAATGATGAACAAATTTTGTTTAAGGGAGATTATCAAAGTCGCATAAAATCCCCGATTATAACAACTGCAAATGAACTTGTAAAAGAAGAAATTGGAGAATTTTCTAAGAAACTGTCTATTGAAGAACTGTATAATTATATTGGTGATGTTGATAAATCAACAACACAGATTTTAAAGACACTTACATATAGTGATATGAAGGAAAAAATATCAGATGAAAGAAGAAAACAGTTGGAAAAATTAAATGTAGTAAGTGTAGATGAAAATGCCTATTGGTTAATTGATTATTGGTGTGGAAAAGATGTAAAAGGATTGATTCAGATGCCATTTTCAAGACATTGGATTATGCATATTGAGGCATGTTTGAAGATAAGAGATAAACAGTTATCTATTAAGTAAGTTCCAATTGATCAATCAATTATCAGATGAATTTCCATCCATTAAGTTGCAGAAAGAATATAAGAAGTATATGGAGCAGCCTAGCATTGCATCCGCTTCAGAATTGATTGATGCAGCTTGTGAAGAGAATTATTCACAGATCAGCAAAAAAGAAGACTTTGTAAGCTAAATTGCAGAAAGACCAGGTGTTGTTAAAACAGGAACACATGGTCTTTTTTCAATAGAAGATGGACCAATTCCTTTAGAAAGAATCAAGAATGAAGTCAAGGAACATACAGGAATCATTTGGACACATGTCTTATCACTTAGAAGAGAAGATGATATTGAGTTTGGTTATGAGACACAGGAAGCTTGGAAGAATCTTCTAAGAAAGAACCACTTTAAGATGGCAAAATCAATGAACATAGAACCACAGCATTTTCACTGGTATGCAGCATTTCACGATACAGCACATCATCCACAATTTCATATCGTTATGTATTCAGATGATCCAAAACAAGGATATCTCACAATAAAAGGAATCGATAAAATGTGTAGTGCTTTTGTTTCTGATATCTTCAAGGATGAGCTGACAGGTATCTATCAACATAAAGAAGAAATCAAAGAAAAGCTCAAAGCTGAAATTGATGATTTGATAGGTGAATTATCCAAAATAAAAGAGCCTGAGAGGATGAATGAATTGATGCTTCAACTCCATGAATCTTTGAAAGAACACAAGGGAAAGACAATATATGGATATTTACAAAAAGGTATGAAAGCTCAAGTTGATGATGTCATGAGTGAAATTGAAAAAATACCTGAAGTCAATCAACTGTTGAAAAAATGGAAAGAACTCATTGGGCTGCAGTATTCGTATTATTCAGACACTGTACAGCCTGAAGTATCTTTTGTACACGATAAAACATTTCGACCACTTAAAAACAAGATCATTGCATTTTCCTTGAATTATGATGAAGGTCATTTTGAAGTGAATTCATTTGATGATTTGAAAGTTCAACTGACAGGAAGAAAGCCTGATGAAAGTAAAGTGGAAGGTCCTGTTTCATTAATGATGACTTTAAGCTTGCTTCATCACTTAGAAAATCTAGTCCGCAAAAGTGCAGGTATCAAGAATGATCAACTTCAATCTGATAAATCAATGAGATTCAAGACAAAGTTGCAGAAGATGGCTTTAAGTCAGAACGAAAATGATACGCAGCGATTTGGCTAAAGAAGGGTGATAGTCATGAACATAAAGGTATATATTGGCTTTTTATAGATTAGTATTCTTAGTGTAGGTGCTTGATTTTCTCCAGATACTTGTATATAATGCAAGTATGAGGTGGGAATATGGTAAAAACGTATAATATGTTATTAGAAGAATACCAGGATTATTCTGATGCTGATAACAAGATATCAAGGCTAGTCAAATCAAAGAAGCTGTTTAAATTGACAAAGGGTCTTTACGAAACCGATAGTGAAACTCCAGGATATGTCTTAGCTGGAGCAATCTATGGACCTTCCTATCTATCTTTCGATTATGCATTGTCTTTCTATGGCTTGATACCAGAAGCGGTTTTTACTTATACTTCTGCTACTTTTGAAAAAGGAAGAACAAAGCAATATATAAATGATTTTGGCTGTTTCACTTACAGAGACGTTCCTGCAAATGCCTTTCCTTATGAAATTAGACTTTTGAAAGAAAATGACTATGTATATAGAATTGCCAGCCCAGAAAAAGCTCTTTGTGATAAGTTGTATTCTCTTTCTCCAGTTTCAAATAAAACGGAATTAATAAATCTATTATTTGATGATCTAAGAATTGATCAATATGAATTTGAGAAGTTGGATAAGCAAATATTGAAGGATTTATGTGATTTATATAAATCTACAAATTTAAAAATGCTGAAAAAAGTATTGGGGTAATTTATGGAAAACGTTATACAACAAATGTTATCGAGTTATGAAATTAAAAATATTGAAGACAAAAAGAATGCGATGAAAGAAATCATGCAGGAATTAGTTCTTTGCGGATTAAGCCGAGCAGGATTTTTTAAAAAGGCGGCATTTTATGGAGGAACTGCATTAAGGATTTTCTATGGATTGGATCGATTCTCTGAAGATCTAGATTTTTCATTGATGGTTACAGATTCTGATTTTAAATTAGATGAATATTTTCCTATCTTATCAAAAGAAATCAAGTCATACGGTCTCAATGTAGAAATTAAATCTAAGGACAAAAGTATTGATTCACATATTAAATCTGCATTTCTTAAAGGGGATACAAAAGAGCATTTGCTATTATTTTATCCAAATGAAAAAATAACAGGTGTATCTCATGGAGAACTAATTAAAATTAAATTCGAAATAGATGTTGATCCACCAAAACTTGCAACTTATGAGCACAAATATCGTTTGTTGCCTGCTCCATATGAAGTAAACCTTTATGATGCGTCATCGTTGTTTGCGGGAAAAATTCATGCAGTCATATGCAGAGGGTGGAAAAATAGAGTAAAGGGAAGAGATTTGTATGATTTGATTTTTTACATTTCTAGAAACATACCGGTAAATCTATCCCATTTGAAAGAACGACTGCTACAAACAAATACAATTTCTGAAGGTCAATCGTTTACTTTAGATGATGTTAAAGAATTGCTGTATCAGAAATTTGATTGTATTGATTTTGAAGAGGCAAAAAAAGATGTCATTCCATTTATAAAAAATGTTGACTCATTAACATTATGGAATAGCGATTTCTTTAAGCAAATATCTTCACAAATCAGAGCTAAATAAGCTAGTGATTACTTGATGAATTAAGTTTAATATTGAAAGAAGAAAGGAAGCCTAGCTAGATAGGCTGTTGAATCTTTGTGATGATGAAAAGAAATAAGAAATTTGATTCAACCTGGTTGAGCCAATATGAATGTGGGAAAAAAGAAGTTGGTATTTTTGAGTTGGCAGAACTACTCGGTGTAACTTCGGAAGCAATTCGTAAATATGAAAATAAAGATATTATTCAGCCGATACGTGACCAAAGAGGATATCGAAAATTTTATTCGTGGGATCTGACAAAGATTGTCTATGCACGTCAGATGCGTCAAGAAGGGTTTTCTTTGAATGATATATCTGATATTGCGAAAAATAATGATGCACAGTATCAGGTAGAAAAAATTGAAGAAATGCAAAAGATACTCATGCAAGAGATTCTTTATCGCAAAAAACTGATCAGTTGGCTTTCTGTGCAAAAAAATGAAGTGATGCACAGTGAACAACAAGGAGATAGATGTGTTATTGAACATCTTCCTGCATTGTATTGCTGTGTATATATGGTTGATGAAACTCTAGTAGATAAAAAAGGTGAAGATAGAGAACATCTAAAACAATGGTTACAGGCACTTCCATTCAGTAGTGTTTGTTATATTGGCGAAAAAGGTCAGAATGCACTCTCTTGTCTTACTCTGACAGAAGATGAGCTTCGAGCTTATAATCTAGAACATTTGGTGCCTGATTTTATCATTCCTGAAAGATACTATGCAGTTTCTTATGCTACTGCAGAACATGACGATGAGCATGATTCTTCGGAAGAGTGCTTCTTGAGAGCTTTTCATAACGCTAAAACACTGAATGTGAAATTAGGAGGATACATCATTGCACGCATGATTCGTTATGTACAGAATGGAAAAGCGTATGCATCAATCAATAAAATGTGTGTTCCAATTGATGATGAATGACACTTGACATCAACTTGGTTAAACCTTCTATAGTGGTTAAAACCCAATGATAGGAGGAAAGAAAAATGAAGAAAATGAAAATGCTGATTGCGATGTTGATCGCAGCGATGCTGATTGTTGGATGCTCATCACCAGCAAAAGTGTATCAAAAGGGTAGCTACACAGGCGAAGCACAAGGGTTTGGCGGAGCAGTTGTTGTAGAAATCGAAGTCAGCGAAGACAAAATCCTTTCTGCAAAAGTAACTGCAGATGGCGAAACACCAACAATCGGCGGAGCTGCAGCAGAAACTCTTGCAGATGCAATCGTGGAAGCACAGAGTGCGGAAGTGGATGTTGTAGCGGGAGCTACATTAACTAGTAATGCTGTGAAGGAAGCTGCACAGAAAGCAATTTCTGCGGCAAAAGGTGAAGAAGTTGAAACTGTTAGTTTGACTCCAGGCACTTATACTGCAACACAGCAGGGGCATCAGCTTCGACATGTTACTGTCAGCGTAACAGTAGATGAAAAGTCGATTGTTGATGTACAAATCGTTGAATGTACAGATAATCCTATTACTGTTGTACAGACTCCATGTGAAGAAATCCCAGCTGCAATCGTAGAAAACCAGACTTACAATGTTGATGTTGTAACAGGAGCAACTATTACAAGTAATGCGATCAAATTTGCAGTGAAAGACTGTCTTGATCAGGCTGGTGGATCTGCTGCATTCTCTGCACCAGTAGAAAAAACAGAAATCACTACAGGTGAAGATGTTCATACGGATATTCTGATTGTCGGAGGCGGCGGAGCAGGTATGTCTGCAGCTGTTGAAGCATATTCCGGTGAAACTGCTAATGATGCAAATGGCTTAGATGTTATTCTGATTGAAAAAGCAGGATTCCTTGGTGGTACTACAAGTGTATCTGGTGGTGCATATTATGACTATACAGATGAAACAGGCGCATATGATGATGCATGGCTGGATAAAGTAGTAGCTTCTGAAAAGGCTATCTTTGAACCATTCATGAATCTTGAAATCAACGAACCTCTTGTTCGTAGCTTGGCAACAGTCATGCAGCAGGCAAATACAAAACTGCGTGAAGCAGGCGTTAACGCACCATCTGGTGCATGGGGTATTTCTCTGTCTCCATGTGATGATCACAAAGAACCAGAATGGAACGGTTCTTACCTTGCTTATGCAATGAATAAATATCTGCCTACTACAGGTATTGATGTACGCCTGAATACTCGTGCAATGAAGATCCTTACTGATGAAAGCGGAGCAGCAATTGGTGTCAATGTACAGGATAAGACAAGTACATATAACATCTATGCTAAGAAAATCATTCTGGCTTGCGGTGACTTTGCAAGCAATCCAGAAATGATTGAAAAATATGCTCCAGGATTTGAAGCAGGTCTTATCTTTGGTGCTGGAACAAATACTGGTGATGGTCTGAATATGGCTCTGGAAGTTGGTGCAGTTGCATTGGGCGATACAATGATGGGGTCTTTAGGTCATGATGCTGTTGTAGGTATCCATCCAGACTATGGAACATTCCTTGATTATGGTTCAGGACGTTCTATGATTGTCAATGTTGAAGGTAACCGTTTCTTTAATGAAGTAGGTCGCTGGTATGAACCATACCACAGACTGCTCAAACAGAGCGAACCAGTAGCATGGGGTATCATTGACAACAATAACCCTAAAGTTCAGGTGCTGCTTGATTCAACACTTGATGGTATCTATCACGCTGATACGCTTGAAGAACTTGCAGATATGATTGGTGTTCCTGCAGATAATCTTTTAGCAACAGTAGAAAAATACAATGGCTTTATCAAAGATGGTGAAGACAAAGACTTTGGTACACCAGTGGATCAGATGATGCCTATTGAAGAAGGTCCATACCATGCATTCATCCTGCGTCCAATCACAATGACTTCTTTGGTTGGTGTGAAGGTTGATGGAGAATGCCGTTTAGTACGTGCTGATGGATCTGTAATTGAAAACCTGTTTGGTGCTGGAAACATGATTTATGGTGGTAACCTGGTAAGCTACTATGTTCCTGCCCACGGTGTAGGTACTGCAATCTACTCTGGTAATCTGGCTGCGCAGACTGCTAAGGCAGAAATTTTAGGACAGTAATTTGATACAAATCATTAAGTACTATTGAGTTTGTCAGTTCTTTATTATCAAAACAAGACACGCTATGCATATTTAGCGTGTCTTATTTTTTTATCAATAGGAAAAATGAAAAGATGTACTGATAAGTACGCAGGTTACTTTCTGGCAAATTATTATGTTGGTTTATGGAGAAATGAAATTTTATGCCTCTGAGAAATCAGTAAACTCAATCATGAATATCTATTAAATTACTGAAATATTTCGTTTTTCCTGATAGAACATCATCATAGAAGTTTTGTTTCCAGTCAATGTAGTCTATGCATTCCTGGACTTGTTTTAGCTGGGTAACTAATGCATCTCGCTTTATGTCTAAAATAACTTTTCTTTCAGGAATTGTTGCTTCTCCTTGAAGGCAAAGATGGATGTATTCTTTCATTTCACTGATTCCCATTCCACAGTTTCTTAGACAGTTTAGGCTATTGATCCAGGCAATATCTCTTTCATCAAAAACTCTTCGATTGTTTTTGTCACGCTTTACGTTTGGAACAAGCCCTTGATTGCAGTAGAACTTGAGAGTTTCATAGGATAAGTGTGATTTTTCACAGGCTTCTTTCATTGTAAACATAAATACCTCCAAGAGCATAAATAACGCTTGACCGGTAGCAACTACCGATTGTTATCATAAATGTAGCATAGAATCAAATGTGATTCAAGGAGGGTAAAATGGATTATATTGAGTTGAGAAATGGTGTGAAGATGCCTCAGCTTGGCTATGGTGTTTATCAGGTGACAAAACAGGAGTGCGAACGCTGTGTGCTTGATGCACTTCATGCAGGATATCGATTGATTGATACAGCCCAGTCTTATTTTAATGAAGAAGAGGTCGGTTCAGCAATCAAAAAGAGCGGTGTGCCTAGAGAAGAAATCTTTCTTACAACTAAAGTTTGGGTGGAACATTATGGATATGAGCAGTGCAAAGCATCGATTGAAGAATCAATGCGAAAACTGCAGGTGGACTATTTGGATTTACTGTTGCTTCATCAGCCTTTTTCAGATACGTATGGAGCATGGCGTGCATTAGAAGAATATTATGAAGCAGGGAAAATTCGTGCTATTGGTATTTCAAATTTTTATCCAGACAGAATGATTGATATGACTCTTTTCAATCGTATTCAGCCGATGATCAATCAGATAGAAATTCATCCTCATCATCAGCAGCATGAATCAAAAACATGGCATGACAAATATGGTGTTCAATTAGAAGCTTGGGCACCCTTTGGTGAGGGAAGAGGAGGAATGTTTGAAGAGACAGTGCTGAAAGAAATTGGCTTAAAATATGGCAAAACTCCAGCTCAGGTAATTTTAAGATGGCATCTTCAAAGAGGAATCATTGTCATTCCAAAGTCAACTCATAGGGAAAGAATGGAAGAAAATATCAATGTATTTGATTTTGAACTGTCACAGGAAGATATGGATAAAATAGCAGCACTTGATAAAAAACAAAGTTCATTCTTCTCTCATACAGATCCTGGCATGGTCGAATGGTTTGGCAGGATGGTAGAAGAGCGTAAGCATCAGCATGACAGTACTAAAGAAAAGAAAAACTAGTAAAGGAGCAAGTAATGTGACTAAGAAAATTTTGATATTGTCTGGTAGTCCGAGAAAGCATGGTAATTCAGATTTGTTATGTGATGAATTTATGCGTGGAGCATTAGAAGCAGGACACATTGTAGAAAAAATCCGTATACAAGAGAAGAAAGTAGCATATTGTACAGCATGTTATGCTTGCCGTAAGACAGGAAGTTGTGCAATCAAGGATGACATGGCGGAAATCATGGAGAGAATGATTTCCTGTGATGTAATGGTTTTAGCAAGTCCGGTTTATTTTTATTCCATTGATGCTCAATTAAAAACAGTGATTGATCGAAGTCTTTGTCGATGGAGAGAAGTCAAAAACAAGGAAATGTTTTATATAATGACATCCGCAGATGAAGAGAATGAATGCATGGATACGACGTTAGCTTGTTTTAGAGGTTATGCATCATGTATTGGAGGAGCTGTTGAAAAAGGAATAATTTATGGAACCGGGGTATATCACGCAGGAGAAATCAAAGAAACAAAGTATATGCATGAAGCATATGAGATGGGAAAGAATGTATAGTCCGAAAGAAGAGGACCAAATTTCAGTGATAGGGTAGATTTTGAGATTGACAGCTAGTTAATTAGTTGTTTTGGTACTAACTCAAAAATAAATATCAAATCTTATAAGGATACTCCGCAGATAGGAACATCCAAATAATTCTACAAAGACACTTGTATTAGATAATTTGGATGCGCACTACCCAAAAGGCTCAAAAAGCCTTTAAATAAAGGGTTTTAGACACATCCAAATTTTTATTTTCTGAGAGAAAAATTTTTATGAAAAAGGATGTGTCCGTTTTGCGACAGAGTTTATCACGAATCTGAATATGCACATTGCCCATACTGTTCTGGAGAATTAGAAGTAGAACACGGTGAAAGACCATATAAAGACTGTCCTAACTGTGACGGTATCATGTACTGGGATGAGTATTGGGAATGTACAAATTGTGGTGATGAAATTCACACTGACGAAGATGATAATGATGGAGTTATCGAATACTAAATCTAATAATGATTGATATCCGGAACAAGACACGCTATTCACTTAGCGTGTTTTATTTTGGCTATCAATGGTCATTAAAAAAAGAAAAGGGGTTCTCATAAGGGCGGAGCCTGCCTTATAGAGCAGTCATATAATGTTTTAGGGACAAAAGAAAAACTAAAAAGGATGCGCATCAAAAATGGCTTAAAATCGATGTTTTTAAGAATGTTGGTTCGAATCCAATTACACCAGCAGAATGATGAAAAATTAATGAATTTTAACCTGATTTAGAAATAAGTCAGGTCTTTTTTTGTTTTCTTCGGAAGGGAGGCATAATTATGCCAAATTATATAAGATATATTTTGAAGATTGAATCAACTATAGAAAACGTTGAACAAGTTTTTAAATCTATTCAATCTGATATTCACCCAGATCAAATGATTGATTTTTATTGTTGAATTTTAACCCTGAAAATTATAGTTCAGTACATTTATATGTGTAAACTTAACGATAGAATAACATACCGCAGTATCTTTTTTCTTGTTTCTAACTGTTGTTTGGTATATAATGAATACGCAAACATACCGCAGTATGTTAAGGAGGAGAATATGACAGATTTTAGTAGTTGCATCGGTAAAGTGGTAGTAATCACTGGCTCTGGAAGCGGAATGGGAAAAGCGATGGCAAAAACATTTGCAGACAATGGGATGAAAGTCGTTGTTGCTGATTTCAATCCTGAAGCAGGAATGAAAGTAGTAGAAGATATCAAAGCCGTTGGAAATGAAGCATCATTTATTCAAGTAGACGTTTCTAAAGAAGAAGATGTCAAAAAGATGGTTGATTTTGCAGTAGAAACTTATGGCAAACTGGATGGTATTGTAAACAATGCAGGCATTGGGTATCCTGAAACACCAATTCATGAAACACCTATGGAATATTATGACCGTGTAAGTGGTGTAGATCAGCGTGGAGTATTCCTTGGAATCAAATATGGAGCAGAAGCAATTTTGAAATCAAAAAACGGAGGTTTCATTATTAATACTTCATCTAATGGCGGTTTCCAAGGGACTGAAGGAATGGCTATTTATACAATGTCAAAGGCAGCTGTTATCAATTTAACGAAAACTGCTGCACTAGAATATGCAAAACATAACATTCGCGTTAATGCAATATGTCCAGGAACAACAAAGACTGAAATTTGGGGAATGGCACCACAGGAATATATTGATTCTTTCTGCAGAAATGTACCAATGGGACGTTTAGCTGAACCACAGGAAATTGCAAATACAGCATTATTCTTAGCTTCTGATTTAGCACCATATCTGACAGGAACTACAATCACAGTTGATGGTGGAACAAATTCTGGACATATTCGTAATGTCACTTGGAAAAATCCTGAAATTGACAAGTAAAAACTCGTGAAAACGAGTTTTTTTTGATAGAATACATGTGGTGATAACAATGATAGTCAGTAAAAATGAAATGATGGAAAAATCTATTGAAATGTTTAAAGAACATGGATATGAACAAGTGTCTATTCCAATGATCTGCAAACATTTTGGGGTAACTAAAGGATCATTTTATCATCATTTCAAAAGTAAAGGGGATCTGCTGTTACAGTGGGTAATAGAGAATTACTCCAAGATTGAAAGTGGTTTTTATCATGATGATTCATTATCAGATTATGAAAACTATCGAAAGAAACAGATGATTTGGGCAGATTTTCTGAATCGATTAGGAAGAGATTTCTCTCTTTCTACATTAAAAGTCATTTTAGATTATTCTAAGAATCCTGAACTCTATTCATCATTGGAATTATCAAAAATACATAGTTTAGATGCTAGTTATGTTCAAAGGCTGCAAGAACAAGGATTGGTAACTTCAGTTTATTCAGCAGAGGAATTAGTTCGATGCTATACAGAGATGGTCTTAGGTGTAACAATAGAGTGGCAATTGAGCAAAAATGATTTCAATGTCATCGAAAGAATTCAGTTCATCTTTGATTTTGTATATAGAAAGTAGGCTTCCAACAGTACGGAAGCTTTTTTAATGACCGACCAATGATTTTGGGTATGGCTTTTATCCAAAGTCTATGTTAGTGTGTGTCGCACCAAAGAGGAGAAGACGTAATGAAGAAAGTTATCCTATTATTTTTGATTGTACTACTGATTAATGACTGCGGTTCTTCTGAAGAATATTTAACACCATTAATCTCAAATGATATTACAAGCACAAATTCAATGTCACTGAAAGTATAAAAGAAGAGATGAATAGCAGTAAGCTAGATCTTTCAAAGTATAGCGATGATCTTGCACGTGAGTACATAGATCGAATTGAGTTATCAAAAAGTGGAGTTCTGAAATTGAAGCTTAAGACGGGGATAGAGGTTAGTGTTTCTTGTAATTGTGTACTAGCTTAAAGAAAAAAGCAGATGCTTCCAGTGCCCAATCAAACATGGGTGGTTAGCATCTGCTTCTCCATCTCTTAATTCTAAAAGATATCTAAAACTGAACAACTCGAGTGCCTGACTTAAGCCTAGCCCCAAGCTTAACGTCCACAGAAAGTGACGGCTCGTTAGATGTTCGGTAGAACATAGATCCGCAGGTCTCATTGTACCAACTCTATGTTCTGAAAGTATTATAAACCGTTTTTCTTAAATGTAAAAGCATGATTTATGTTGCTAGTTTATCGAACACGGAAGAATAACAACATAAATTATACTATAAGTATTCCTTAAAATGATTTTTTTCAGACTTGTGAAATTGAAAACAAATTGACGAAGTAGTATAATGAAAACACATAATGGTAGCGATTATGTAGGAGGAAGAAGAAATGAAAAAGCTAATGATGAAACTTCTTGCCGGTATTTTAGTTGTTTCAATGGTTGCTGGATGTCAAAGCAAGCCAAAGACTGAAACATTTACTGGCGAAGGTCAGGGATTTGGCGGAAAAGTCGTTGTCACAATCACTGTTGAAGGTGACAAGATTGTTGATGTTAAGTCTACTGGTGATGCAGAAACAGAAAGCATTGGTAAAGCAGCGCTGACTGAACTGGATGAACAGGTATTAAGTGCGCAGTCTGCTGAAATTGATGCGGTTACAGGTGCAACATTGACATCTGAGGGCTATGTAGAAGCCCTAAAGAAGGCAATCGCACAGTCTAAGGGTGAAGAAGTCAATGCAGGTGGAGAAGTAAGCTATACTGCTGGAACTTATACTGGAACTGGTGTTGGTTATAATGGACCAGTTGAAGTAGAAGTGACTTTCTCTGAAACAAACATTACTGATATTAAAGTTGTAAACCATGCTGAAACTGCATTTGTAGGGGATGTTGCATTTGCGCCTCTTACAGAAGATGCAATCGCAGCAAATGGTGCTGGTGTTGATGTTGTTAGTGGTGCTACATTCTCTTCAAGAGCATTTAAAGATGCTTTGGTAGAAGCTGCTGAACAGGCAGGTGTATCCAATCTGGATGCATTTAAGGCAAACACTGTAGAACATACTGCAGGTGAAGCTATTGAAGAAACTTTTGACATCGTTGTAGTAGGTGCTGGTGGTGCTGGTCTTGCAACTGCAGCTCAGGCAGCTCAGAATGGTGATACTGTTCTGGTTATCGAAAAGAATGCTGAAATCGGTGGTAATACTCTGGTTTCTGGTGGTCAGTATCAGTCTGTTATGCCTTACCTTGTATGGGACCCAGAAAATCCAGAAGCTACAGAAGCTACATGGGAATACAATGGACAGACATACACAAAAATTAAGGCTTCTCAGGGTCAGCTGGATGTTTTGAAGACAATTCTGGCTTGGGATGAAAAAGAATTTGATGCTTCTCATTTTAATACTGTTGAATATGTAGCTGGTGAAATTGATGAATTGTCAAAAGCTGGTGTACATGGTGAATATCTGAATACTTTGAAAGCTCTGAAGGCTGAAATCAAGGAATATGTTGATTATGCTGATGCTAAGTTGGCTAAGGGAGCACATGAATCTGATTTGACATTATTCTCAACTGTAAATCTGCATATTTTCCAGACTTACTATGGTGGTTTAAGACAGAGCGCTGATGGTACTGAATGGATTTATGGTGAATATGATTTAGTATCTCAGATGGTTGAAAATGGTCAGGGATTGAAAGAATGGTTAGAAGATCAGGGGTCACTGTTCAACGATGGTGCTCAGCTGACATTGATTGGTGCGCTTTGGTATCGTGAAAACCAGAACATGGGATGCGATATGGATAAAGATGGTGTTCCTGAAATCGTTGGCGGTAACTGGGGAACTTACTTCCTACCTTTGAAAACAACTGTTTTGAACAATGAAGGAAACAAGATCATGACAAGAACAACAGCTGAAGAACTGATCGTTGAAGATGGTCGCGTTGTTGGTGTTAAGGCTACTATGTTTGATGGCACACCTGTAACTGCACGTGCTACAAAGGGTGTTGTACTGGCAACAGGTGGATATGCTGCAAACATCAATATGGTTGTTGAAGAAAATGAATACTGGGATCCAAATGCTGTAACTAAGAACATTTTGACTACAAACCGTTCTTCTTTGCAGGGTGATGGTATTAAGATGGCTCAGACTGTAAATGCTGCCACAACAGGAATGGGATTCCCTCAGATGATGCCTATTTCTTGGATTGACAATGGTAACTTGGCATTTGGTGGTGGACAGTATGCTGTTTATATCAACCCTACAACTGGTAAGCGTTTCGTTGATGAATCTGCTGAACGTGACGTATTGTCATTGGGTGAATTTGCAAATGGTGTTGAAGTAAATGGTGTTAAGGGTGTCTTCTTAGAAATCACAAATGCTGATACTGCAATTGGTATTCCTTATCCATATGACAAATATGAAAAGGGTCAGACTGTAGAAATTTCTAAGGAAACTGTTGAAAACCGTGTTTACTACATTTCAAATGCTGAAGAAATGCAAGCAGTATTGGATAAGTTTGGCATGACTGCTAAACCTGAAGATATTTATGCAACAATCCGTCAGTATGATGAAGACTACATCGCTGAAAGAACTCCAACAGATGGTATTAAGAAGTCTGCTGCAACTGCAACAGTTGGTACTTATAAAGATGGTGAATACAAGTTGGAAGGCGAACTGCTGCGTATTCGTGTCATGGCTCCTTCTACTCACCACACAATGGGTGGTATCGTAGTTGATACAGAACGTCATGTACTTGATACTAACGGTAATGTAATTGCTGGTCTGTATGCAGCTGGTGAAGTAACTGGTGGTATCCATGGTGGTAACCGTCTGGGTGGTAATGCGCTTATTGAAATCTTAGTATCTGGACGTATTGCTGCAAATACAATTCATGGTGAAGCAGAATAATTTCTGTCTTGAAATGAAAAACTCTTAATATAACAAGAGAACATAGAAATGGAAAGTCAATTGGATCATCTCCAGTTGGCTTTTCTTTTTTCACATGTTCTCCTTGATTTATTTGTTCAGTCTTTTGAATAATCTGAGTTCATCGCTTTACACATGAATGTATTGTTTTTTCAGAAATTCTAGATGAATAATTTGACTTTTGAAAAGGCAGGAAATATAATTTTATTAGAGAAAATTTTCTCAAGTTAAGGAGGCATACTTATGGCAGTAAATCGTTTCGTATTAAATGGCATTTCTTACCACGGACATGGTGCTATCAATGAAATTCCTGGCATCATCAAATCAAAAGGGTTCAAAAAAGCATTTGTTGCATCTGACCCAGACTTAGTTAAATTTGGTGTAACATCAAAAGTAACTGATCTTCTTGATCAGAATGGAATCGCTTATGAACTGTATACTGATATTAAACCAAATCCAACAATTGAAAATGTACAGCATGGTGTAGATGCTTATAGAGCAAGCGGTGCTGACATGATGATTACAATTGGCGGCGGTTCTTCTATGGACACAGGAAAAGGAATCGGAATTATCGTTAATAATCCTGAATATTATGATGTTCGTTCTCTTGAAGGTGTTGCTCCTACAAAGAATCGTACAGTATTCACAATTGCAGTACCTACAACAGGTGGTACAGGGGCTGAAGCTACTATCAACTATGTTATTACAGATGTTGAAAAGAAACGTAAATTTGTATGTGTAGACCACAATGATATTCCTGATATCGCTGTAGTAGACCCAGATATGATGGCTTCTATGCCAAAAGGACTTACAGCTTCAACAGGTATGGATGCTTTGACTCATGCGATTGAAGGTTATACAACTGGTGCAGCTTGGGCACTTTCTGATTGCCTGAATCTGGAAGCAATTAAATTAATTGCGAAAAACCTTCGTGCTGCTGTTGCTAACGATCCTGATGGACGTGAAGGTATGGCTCTTGCACAGTATGTAACAGCAATGGCTTATTCTAACGTAGGTTTGGGAATTGCTCATTCTATGGCACATACATTGGGTGCTGTATATGATACACCACATGGTGTTGCATGCGCTATGATGCTGCCAATCGTTATGGACTTCAATAAAGAATGTACAGGCGAAAAGTATAAAGCAATTGCAGAAGCATTCGGTGTTGATACAACAGGCATGGATGCAGAAACTTATAGAAAAGCTGCAATCGATGCAGTTCAGCAGTTGTCTGTTGATGTAGGTATTCCTACTAAACTTGAAAAGCTTGCAGAAGAAGATCTGCCATTCCTGTGCGAATCAGCTGCAGCTGATGCTTGCGCACCTGGTAATCCAAAACCAGCAACATTGGAACAGTTTGAAGAAATGTTCCGTAAATTAATGTAATTTCACATTTTTCAGCTGATAATAATCAATTGAAATCCCTCTACGTATTGTGTAGAGGGATTTTTCTCAAGTATTTCAGCATTCATCCTAGCAGACTTATTGTCTATTCATCTTTTTCATCACGATATCCAGCAACTGTTCTGTTGCACGATTAGTACGTGCATCACCTGTGATATGGGTTTCTAGAATTGTATAACCTGAATCCTTTAGAATTTCAGAGAATGATTTTTCATTTAGATAATTAAAAGCAAATTGAATTATCAGTTTTAATCTATTTTTTTGACATATTTGAATAACTGATATAGTAAAGTAAGGCAATTATTTCAATTGATAAATACAATATATAGATGAAAAACACTGTTGAGGTATAAAAGTATTAAGTAAGTTTTACATTTTTTTTGAAGATGTGCTATACTTAAACAGGTAAACAAGGGAGGAAAAGGAATATGAAAAAATTGTTTGCTTTACTACTGAGTGCCGTTCTGGCGCTGTCTATGGCTGCTTGCTCATCAGAGCCAAAGCAGGATGAAAATGTAGATTCTGATGGAAACAAAATCGTAGAAGAATTGAACATTGCTTTTGTTCCAAGTAAGGATGCTGCTGACATTTTGGCTGCTGCTGAACCTCTGAAGACAATTTTGAAAGATGAATTGCTGTCTCGTGGATTTAATGTTTCTACAATTAATATTGAAGTAGGAAACAACTATGAAGTTGTTGGTGAAGGACTTGCTGCCGGTTCTATTGACCTGGGCTTTATTCCAGCTGGTAACTATGTAACTGCTCATGATACTTATCCTGAAGATGTAAATCTGCTTCTAGTAAGCTCACGTGCTGCTGTATCTGTTGACATTGAATCAGAATCTAAGGGTGCTGACTGGAAAGACTGGAACAAGGGTCCTGTAACTGATTCAACTGAAGTTGCTGGTGGATATCGTTCTTTGGTTTATGTAAATATCGGAACTGAAAAAGGTGCAGATCTTTACAACAAGGCAATGGAAGGTACATTGACTTGGGAAGATGTCAGAACTGCTACAGTAGCTTCTGGCTCTGCTACATCTGGTGCATCATTTAAGTATCCAAGTGCTTGGCTGAACAACAATTTTGGTGAAGAAGCTGGAAAGACAATCACTCTTGCTGATGTTGAAAACGTAATTCCTGATGGAAACTATGCAGGTAATATGGAACTGCTGCTGCAGGGCAACTGCGATATTACTTTCGGTTATGCAGATGTTCGTAAGGATGCTGCTTCTACAGATGCACTGAATGCACTGAAAGCTGAAGGCTTCTATACAGATTATGAAACTATCTTCGATCTGGTTAAGGTTATTGGTGTTTCTGATATGATCATGAATGATACAATTTCTTATGGTTCTGATGAAAAACTGACTGAAGATTTCCTGAAGGCAATCCAGGATTCATTCCTGTCTTTGATTCAGACAGATGAAGGTAAAGCTTGTGTTGCTCCATACAGCCATACGGGTTATGTTCTTGGTACAGATGAACAGTACGACGGCTTCCGTGCAGTTACTGCTCTGTTTGCTGAAAAGTAATTCTTTATACTGATTATTAGGAGGAGCTTAGCAGCTCCTCCTTTACTAAAAAGAAGGGGGATACGTAATGATTGAATTCAATCATGTTTCAAAAGTATATCCAAATGGTGTTAAAGCACTTGATGATGTCAGTCTTCAGATTGAACAGGGAGAGTTTGTAGGGATTATTGGTTTGTCAGGTGCAGGCAAATCAACTTTGATTCGTACAGTTAATAAAATGATTGATACAACTGAAGGTACATTAACTGTTAATGGAGTTGATGTTTCATCATTAAAAGGTAAAGCTTTGCGAAAATTCAGAAGAAAGATTGGAATGGTCTTTCAGTCATTTAATCTTGTCACTCGTACATCCGTAATTAACAATGTTCTTTCTGCAAAAGTTGCGGACATGTCGCTGTTTCGCACATTGTTAGGATTATATTCGAAGAAAGATAAAATTGAAGCTTTAGAAGCCTTGGATAAAGTGGGAATTCTGGATAAGGCTTATACACGTGCAGATCAGCTATCTGGTGGTCAAATGCAGCGTGTTGCCCTGGCAAGAACGCTTGCACAAAATCCAGAAATCATTCTTGCAGATGAACCGGTTGCTTCACTGGATCCGGTCATGGCAGATGTTGTTATGGAAGACTTCCAGCGCATCAATAAAGAGATGAATATTACGGTAATCATCAACATTCATCACGTTGACTTAGCTTTGCAATACACAAATCGCATCATTGGTATTCAGGCTGGAAAAATTGTGTATGATGGACCGGTAAGTGGAGTTAATGATGAAGTTTTGAGAATGATTTATGGACGTGAACTCAAAGATGATGAACTGATGAAGGAGAAAAAAGATGCTTAAGGATCTGCTGCATATTTTTGTACCTGATACCCACGAATTATCAAATGGAAAAAAGGTTAAAGAAAAATTTAACAGCACGCCTTATATCATCATTGGAATTCTAATTCTTATCTTCATCTGTGCTGTGATTACAGATGTTGACTTTGCGAAGTTTTTTAAACGTTTTACAAAAGGCTGGTCTTTTGTTTTGCGTATGCTGGATCCAAAGTGGTCTTATTGGGAAACGGCTCGTCAAGCAATGCTGGATACAATTATCATTTCATTTGTAGGTTCTGCTTTTGGAATGATTCTAGCACTTCCTATGAGTTTTTATTTGTCTAATAATTTTAAACTTAATAAGTATTATATTTTAGTGCATCGCAGTGTTTTAAGTATTTTTAGAACATTACCAACTTTGGTGTACGCATTGCTGCTGTCACTGATTATTGGTTATGGTACAACTTCTGGAACATTAGCTACTGCAATTTTCACTTACACTGTTGCTGTAAAAATGTTGTATGAACATATTGAAACAGTCGATATGGGTGCTTATGAAGCACTTGAATCTACAGGCGCTTCAAGAGCTAAATGTATGATCAAGGCAATTTGGCCTCAGATTAAAGGGTTTTACTGGTCAACAGTCCTTTATTGCTTTGAAATGAATATTCGCTCTGCTGCAATTTTAGGATATGTAGGTGCAGGCGGAATTGGCGTGAAATTGAATGATACGATTGCAAATATGGATTATGAACGTACAGGACTTTTAGTTCTTGTGCTGATTGTTGTAGTGGTTGTTGTTGAAACGATTTCACGTGAATTAAGAAAGAAGCTGGTGAATGGATAATGACTGATAAAAAATTAACTGTTCAAAAACAATATGAAAGGTATCCAAATTCACTTCCTTTCTTTATTGCTCTGTTTGCTGGGATCATTGGGCTTTACTTTTTGACTTCTTATATCTGTACCTTTAAAGGTCTTAGCGATATGGGATTTGTTTTAGCTAAAAATGCAGTTTCTGGTATTTTGTCCCCAAATGTTGAAAAGCTGTTTTCACTTGAAGAAAGCTGTGTTCCATATCTTTTGGTTGAAACTTTCGCAATTGCATTTTTAGGAACACTGGTTGGTGCTGTACTGGCTTTGCCGTTTGCATTCTTTTCATCAAGAAATGTAACGAATAGTACTTGTGCTTATATTGGGTTAACTATTATCTCAATATTAAGAGGTTTTCCGACAGTACTATACGGAATCATTTTTGTTAAAATAGTAGGAACTGGTCCTTTTGCGGGGGTTTTGACAATGTCTATTTCATCTATGGGAATGTTGACTAAACTTTTGATTGAAGCGATTGAGGATGTGGATAAGGGAGTCATCGAAGCACTAGATGCTTCGGGATGTTCAACATTTCAGAAAGTTCGCTATGGAATTATTCCGCAGCTCTCATCAAATATTCTTTCTACCATTATTTATAGATTGGATATCAATGTGAAAAATGCAACAGTTCTTGGGCTTTGTGCTGCTGGAGGTATTGGAGCTGAACTTATTTTCTCTATTAATGGACGAAGATGGCATGATTGTGGAGCATATCTGCTAGGGCTAGTAGTGCTGGTTCTTTCTCTTGAATTTATTTCAACAAAAATCAGAAAAAAACTGGCTACTGGAGAATAGTGATCGTGACGTGCTTGCACCGCTTATAGAAGTGGGTGCTTTTAGTCAAGGAGTCTTTTGATTTTGGTCACTTTGAGTTATCCCGTATGTCCTACGGTTCTTTCATTTTATTTACTGGAATGCGAAAAAATGGTAATGTGAACTAGCGTGTGGGTGAAATCAAGCTCAGATTAAACTACCGTGTGGGCACATCCAAAAAGATGAAAAAAAGCGGGAGAATCGCATCGATTCTTCCGCTTTATTTGGTAATGTGGCGTGTTTTTGAATATAATTTAATTAACTTTGGGTGAAATCTAGCACAGGAGTATGATACATAGTGAAGTCTGCTTCATCTTTCATTAAATTGTAATAGGCTCTTGCTGCTTGTGTCATTCTGATACAGAATTCTTTGATATCGATATGGATTGATGTCATCGTATCATATGGGTTGCTGCAGATGGATGAGGAACAGTTGACACCAAGGTAGAAATGAACTTCATCTTCATCCTGGTTGTCAAATCCTTTGTTTTGATGCAAATATTCGCATCTTAACTGCCAGCATCTTTTTCCACAGATATATGGATAATCAGTACTTTCACTGATAAAGAAATTTGAGGCATATTCATCAAACCATTTGATATACTGATGACCGATATCTCGTAAAGGTCTTCTATTTCGATCAACCATGATTCTTCCATCACGATACTTTCTTACTAGCTCTGAAAAAGCAATACCTCCGCATATATCAGGAATGGTCAAAGCGAGCGCCAAAGCAGACTGCCATCGTTTATCTTGAATGTTCATTTCAATTTCTTCAATTCGATTAAGAAAAGTAAAAGGGGAAGCAACAGGGTACATAAAAATCCTCCAGTTTAGTAAAGTTCTTGAGTTTTTGTTTTAATTCGATTATAACAGTATTATAAATGAATATTTTTAAAGGTGAAACATGAGTTTTAAAGAGTATTTTAGAATATGGAGTCAATGTTCAAAAGAAGAACAGGATATGATTGAATCAAGTCTGATTTTACGAAAAGTGAAAAAACAGACTTTGATTCACCAAGGAGATTTGGACTGCACAGGACTTCTGGTGATTAAATCAGGCCAATTGAGAGCTTATTCACTTTCTGAAGAAGGAAAAGAAATTACTTTGTATCGCTTGTTTGAGTGTGATGTGTGCTTGTTTTCAGCATCGTGCATGATGAAATCAATACAGTTTGAGCTTACGATTGAAGCTGAAAAAGAGACGGAATTCTGGGTTATCCCTTTTGATACAGCTGACTATTTGATGAAGAAATCAGTAGTTTTTGCTAATTACATCAATGAAATCATGTCTTCACGATTTTCTGAAGTGATGTGGCTGATGGAACAAATCATGTGGAAGAGCTTGGATAAGCGCCTTGCAGCTTTTTTAGTAGAAGAATCATTGCTTGAAGAAACAGAAACACTTAAAATAACGCATGAAAAAATAGCTAACCATCTTGGTTCTCAAAGAGAAGTAATATCACGTATGTTAAAGTATTTTCAAGAAGAAGGACTTGTTCAATTGTCTAGAGGAAGTATTGAACTTCTAGATTATGAAAGGCTTGAAGAATTAAGTGAATAGAATTGCCCCATCATAGTAGATGGGGCAATTTGATTAAATCAAGTCAAGAATTGCTTTCTTAGGGCGATATCCCATAGCTCTATTGATGATTTTACCATGTTCCATCACCATAAGTGTTGGAATCGAATAGACATTATATTGGTTTGCTAGTTCAGAATTTTCGTCAATGTTGATTTTCACAACCTTGATATCTTCTCTTTCTGATGCGATTTCATCAATCAGTGGAACAACCATTCTGCATGGACCGCACCATGGAGCCCAAAAATCAATGAGAACTTTTTTGTCGGAGTTGAGCACTTCGCTGTGGAAATTGTTTTTGTTGATGTTGATTGCTGACATATGTTA
The DNA here is from genome assembly GCA_017473335.1 of Erysipelotrichaceae bacterium. Classification (GTDB taxonomy): domain Bacteria; phylum Bacillota_I; class Bacilli_A; order Erysipelotrichales; family Erysipelotrichaceae; genus RGIG1896. Next base: position 14,198 of record JAFULN010000017.1, on the reverse strand, counting down.
TCCTCCTATTTATTAAGCTTGTTAGCTTCTTTGTAATGATAAAATACACGATTTTCTAATTGGATTCTGTGACTTAGTCACATAAAAGCAGATGTATGTTGTTTTTAGAAATGAAAGAATCTTCATTTACTAAAAATATATGTGTATAATATGTGTATAAAGAAAACTGTATACACAAGGGGTGAGAGTATGGGTTCCAATAAAGAAAGACTGTATGATTATATGCAGCAGGTGACCAGCAAATCCAATATGGATTTTAAGGGATTTACTACTTTGCAGCTGGCTGAAGCCTTGCAGATGCAAAGAACCAATTTATCGGCTTTATTGAATGTTTTGGTACAGGAAAACAAAGTTGAGAAAATCAATGGAAGACCTGTTTATTATCGTCTTGCAGAGAAGACTTCTAGAAATGAAGAAACAACTTGTTTTAATCGATTGATTGGGTATCAGACGACTTTAAAAAATGCGATTCAGCTTGCGAAAGCAGCAATTCTATATCCTGATGAACCACTAGTGACCTTGATTTCGGGGCAAAGGGGTGTTGGAAAAAGCTATTTTGCATCACTAATGGCAGAATATGCAAAATCACAGAATATCATTCATGAAAATGCTCCTTATGTGAAGTTTAACTGCAGTTATTATGAAAATCAGGAGGAATTGATTGTTCAGCTGTTTGGGAAGAATCAGAATGATTCGGATTGTGCTTTGCATCGAGCTATGAATGGTGTTTTATTTATTGATCATATAGAATGTTTAAGTGCAAATGCAAAAAATCGTTTGTTTAACTTAATTGAAAATAAGCACATGATGAAATGTCCAATTATCATCTGTGCAATCAATGCAGATAATACACAGATTCGTGATGAATCACTGATATCAAGATTTCCTGTGACGATTTATCTTCCGTCTTTTGAGCAAAGAAGTTTAGGTGAAAGACTTCAGTTAGTACATAATTTTTTTGCGGATGAAGCAATGAAAATGAAAAAGGAAATCAAAATCAATTCTGAACTACTTAGATGTTTTTTGTTATATTACTGTGAAGGGAATATAAAACAGCTAAAGTCAGATATTCGTATTGGATGTGCCAATGCCTATGTTCGTATCATTCAAAATCAGGATGATATCATTTATGTATATATGTATGACTGTCCAAACTATGTGCGTAAAGGCTTTTTGTTTTACAAAGATCATCGAGATGAAATTGAATCGCTGATTCCTCACAATTATGCATATACGTTTGGTAAAGGCGAAGTGAAGACAAGTGAAGGCTATCAAGATCCTCAAGAAAACACACTGTATGACACTATTGAAAAAAAGGCAAGACAGCTTCGTGAGAGAGGTGTTGAGGAAGAAGATATTTCTACCGTCATTAGTGCTGATGTTGAAGTGGAAATCAGTCGCTATACAAAGCGTTTTGACAGCAGTGATGTCAATCGTGATTCTCTGGCTAAGATTGTCAGCAAGCCAATTATTGGAGCTGTGGATGGATTGATACGTGCAGCTTCAGAACGTTTAAATCGTGTATATTCTTCATCCACATTTTCTGGATTGTGCCTCTATGTGTCTAATTTAACTCAAAGAAGCGGCAGACCTCAGCAGTTATCTAGTGAAAAAATCATGGAAATCATCAATGATCATAAAGAAGAATATACGCTGTGCTTACAGTTTTCAGAGTGGATAGAAAAAGAGTACAACGGAATTGAAGTGCGCATTGATGATGTTATTATGATGACCATGTTTTTATGTCAAAGAAATGTTACTTCCAACAAGAGAAAGCCAGTGCTGTTGATTGCGATGCATGGGCGTGTGGCAAGCTCCATTGCCAATGTAATTAATGCATTTGTTAAGACAAACAAAGCCTATTCCTATGATTTACTGTTGGATAAAGATATGAATGAAGCATATGAAGAATTAAAACAGACTTGTCGTCAGATTGATCAGGGAGCTGGAATACTTTTAATGTATGATATGGGTTCGATTAAGAAAATGATTGAATCTATTGCGATTGAAACAGGCATACATATCAAACTTGTAGAGCTGCCATCGACTTTGATTGCGCTTGATGCAATGTTTCGTTTAACAGAAACTGAAGATGTCAGTGAAGCTTATTATAATATTGTCAACAACAAATATAGTTTGATTGGTTCAATACAGGATACTTATGACCGCAATGCGAAGTCCACTAGCAAGGTGATTGTTACTTTATGTATGACTGGCAAAGGCGGAGCTCTTCAAATGAAACAGTATCTTGAAAACAATGTGGTCTTTGATTCCAATACGACCATTATTCCATTGGCAGTCAGTGATAAGGATATCCTTTTTGAAAGCATTAATCAGATCATGGAAAAGTCTACGATTCAATGTCTTGTAGGAACCTATGATCCTAAACTGCATGGAATTCCATTTATTTCAGTTGCATCTTTGTTTGAAACTCCTGTTGAAAAACTTCCAATGCTTTTGACACTTCAAAGGGATGAAAGTGTCAGTGACATAGACTACAATCAGATTTATGAATATTTCAGTGAACAGCTGATCAATGTCGATATCAATAAACTGAAAAGACACTTAAGACCTGCAGTCATCAAAATCAAGCATCTTGTTAATGATACTACACCTGAACTTGAAGTTGGCCTGTTTGTGCATATTGCCTGCTCCATTGGAAGAATGATCAATCATGAACCAATGCCGATTCATGTGAAAAAAGATCAAATTTTAAATAAAAACAAGACGCTTTACAATGATTTGAAAGACATTCTATCACCAATGGAAAAGGCTATGAAAATCAAGTTCTCTGATGATGAACTGGCTATCATTATAGAAATTATAAAATAATATAAAAAAATCAAGTGTATAACTATTTATACACAAAAAAACAGTCAAAAAGACATGTTTATGATAGATAAGCATGTCTTTTTCTATATGAAATAGAAAGGTTTAAAGCATACCGAGTATTGTGTATAAAGTGTATATGTTTTTTGTGACATTTGTATAATTGGCTTAAAATGAGAAATTTGGAGGGTATTGATTCTTGAAGAAAGTCAGATTAAATTGTTATTGTCAAACAATTCAAGAAATTGTCTATCAGGAAAGGAGGAAGATGTGTGGATTTGGAAATGATTTCGATGCAGATTATCGCTGGCGCAGGGGATGCCAAAGGATTAATTTTTGATGCCTTGGAAGAAGCGAAAAAAGGGAACTTCGAACAGGCAAAAGAATTTGTTAAGCAAAGCGAAGAAGCATCGAAAAACGCTCACAAAGCACAGATGGATTTGCTGGTGGCACAGGCAAATGGTGACATTGGTGCTGTAGATGTACTTTTAGTACATGCACAGGACCATTTGATGACAACATTGCTTGCTCAGGAATTGATCAAAGAAATTATTCGACTGTATGAACTAAGAGAGGAGGACAAAAAATGAAAATCTTATTGGTATGTGCTGGAGGACTTTCATCAAGTATTGTAATGAAGAAGGTACGCAGATATGGTGAGGAAATTGGTGAAGAAGTTGTCATTGATGCAGTAGGCGTTGCTGAAGTATCTGATGTCTGGAACAAATATGACTGTATTTTAACAGCACCGCAGGTTCGTAACCGTTTCAATCAGATTAAAGAAACTGCTGGTATTCCTGTAGCTGCTATGCCGCCTCAGGATTACGCCATTGGAAATGCCGCCAACATTGTAAAACTGGCAAAATCATTGATTAAATAAATATTTCCATAGAAAGGGGTTATGATAAATGGAAAATTTAATGAATAAGCTTGTAGAGTCAAAGTTGATGAAATGGCTCGAAAAAGTAAGCGTAGCACTGTCTGAAAGTCCTACATTCAGTACAATTGCTTCTGGTATGCAGGGGAACCTGGGCTTTATCATGGTAGGTGCAGTTATCCAGGTTGGGCTGGCAATTGCAAACATGGTATTTGGTCTTCCTACAACTAATGAATGGTATATTCGTATTAACAGCATTTACAATACAACAATGGGTCTTCTGTCATTGATGGTTACTTTCAATATTGCCTTTAATTATGCTAAGCGTTTGGGCATGAAAGGTCACAATGTACATGGCTTCACTGCTATCGTTTGTTATATTCTGGTATGTGCTCCTATTACAACTTATACATTGGCAGATGGTAACACAGTAACTGCTATTAACACACAGTTCTTAGGGGCAACTGGTCTGTTTGTTGCAATTATTATTGGTTTGCTTTCTGTACGCATTTCTAAGTTCTGCATTGACCATCACTGGGTAATCACAATGCCTGACTCAGTTCCAGAAGGTGTTTTGAACTCATTCAACAACATCATTCCAATTTTGATTAATATCGTTGTTTGGTATGGCCTTTCAACTGCATTGAGCGTATTGACAAATGGTCAGCTGACTATTCCAACACTGATTATCTTTGTTTTGAGTATTCCTTTGAATGCACTGCTGTCTCCAATTGGTATGCTTGTTATTATCATCTTCGGTCAGCTGCTGTGGTTCTTTGGTATTCATGGAACATCAGTTGTCTTCTCTGTTATGATGCTTCCAATGATTATGGCTTATCAGACTAACGCTGCTCTGTATGAAGCTGGTCAGCCTCTGCTGTTTAGCTATGTGTTCCTGTGGGGCGCTAATGCAATGTGGGGTGGATCTGGTAATACATTGCCTCTTGTTTTGATGGGTCTGAAATCTAAGTCTAAGACAATCAAGGCAGTTTCAAAGGCTGCACTTCCAGCAGGTCTTTTCAACATCAATGAACCAGCAGTCTTTGGTTATCCAATTATGTACAATCCTTTGTTCTTAATTCCTTATGTATTTGGTCCAGTGATTGTTTACTTCTTCTATTGGGCAGCTTATGCATTTGAATTGATTGCTTTGCCAAGAATCTTGATTTTGACAACACTGCCAATCTTTATGTCTCATTTCTCAAGCACACTGAGCATGACAAATGTAATCTTTGCAGTATTGATGTTCCCTGTTGTATGGCTGACTTGGTACCCATTCTTCAAGATGTATGAAAAGAAGATGATTGCTGAAGAAGAAGCAGCAGAAGCTGAATAATGATTATCAAATAATATTATAAGAACTCGCGATATAGAGTGTAAGTATAAGGCAAGGTGTTATCACCTTGCCTTCTTTAAAAATAAGGAGAGAATATAATGGCAAAAGGATTTCCAGAAAAGTTTTTATGGGGTGGCGCATTGTCTGCCAATCAAAGTGAGGGGAATTACTTAGCGGATGGAAAGTCGATGACAGTTGCCGATATGGCCTATTTTGATCCAAATACCGACTTCAAGAAACTAATGATGTCACAGCTTGAAGTGACAAGGGATGGAATAGAAAAGGCAAAATCAGCGACAGACGTTACTTATTATCCTAAACGCAGAGGGATAGATTTTTATCATACTTATAAAGAAGATCTTGCGTTGCTGAAAGAGATGGGTTTTAAGGCTTTTCGTTATTCATTTGCATGGTCTAGAATTTTTCCTGATGTCAAGGCAGAAAATCCGAATCAAAAGGGACTGGATTTTTATGATCGTGTGATTGATGAATGTCTTCGTTTAGGAATGGAACCTGTCATCACAATCCTTCACGCTGACTTGCCTTTGCAGATTATAGAAGAGTACAAAGGCTGGGCAAATCGAGAGGTTGTTGATTTGTATGTGAAATATGCCAAAACCGTGCTGGAACATTTTAAAGGAAGAGTAAAATATTGGATTCCATTCAATGAAATCAGTGTAGATTTAGCTGTTCCTTCACGAAAGATGGGGGTGTTGAAAGAGGACTATTCAGATTATATGAATGCAACTTATCAGGCACTTCATCATGAGTTTGTGGCAAGCGCAAAAGTCACTCAACTGGCGCATGAAATTGATCCGCAAAACAAAATCATTACAATGACATCCTATGGACCTATTTATCCTTATTCCTGCAATCCTGATGATGTGATGCTGTCTTTGCTTTCTCAGCAGAAAAACTCTTTGTTTTTCTATGATGTATTATTAAGAGGTCGTTATCCGCATTATGCTTTGAAGATGTTTGAGGATAAGGGAATACAGCTGAAAATGGCTGAAGATGATTTGAGCCTGTTGAATCAAAATACAGCAGATGTCATTGGGTTTTCCTACTACAATTCAACTGTGATGAGTTCTGAGCCATCTCAATTAGAGAAAACTGCAGGTAATTTTATGAATGCTGCAAAAAATCCTTATTTAAAGTCAAATGAATGGGGATGGACAATTGATCCTGTAGGACTTAGATATAGTTTGAATTATTTATACCAGATGTATCAAAAACCATTGATTATTCTTGAAAGCGGAAGTGGATTTTATGAAGTGCTGGATGAAAATGAAACTCTGCATGATCCTTATCGCATCGAATATTTTAAGCAGCACATTTTAGAACTGAAAAAGGCAGTTGAAGATGGTGTTGATGTAATTGGATACATTACCTGGTCTCCGATTGATGTAGTGGCAGCGAGCACAGGTCAAATGGCAAAGCGATATGGATTCATTTATGTTGATCAGGATGATTTAGGGAATGGCACTAAGAAACGATTCAGAAAAGATAGTTTTTACTGGTATCAACATGTGATTTTAACGAATGGAGAAGAATTATGAGTAAATTTCCTGAGAATTTTATGTGGGGTGCAAGCTCCAGCTGTGCACAGGTAGAAGGCGCTTATGATGTGGATGGAAAAGGTTTGACAAATTGGGATATCCGAAGACAAAACCCAGGGACATGTTCATTTCGCTATGCTTCTGATTTTTACCATCATTACAAAGAAGATATTGCATTAATGGCAGAAATGGGATTTAAAACCTTTCGAATGAGTATCTCATGGGCAAGAATCCTTCCTGAAGGAGAAGGAGAAGTCAATTTAAAGGGGATCGAATTTTATAAAAATGTTTTTCAGGAATGTCATAAATATGGTATTGAACCATTAGTGACGATATTTCATTTTGATTTACCAATTGCTTTAATTAATAAATATGGTTCTTGGGCAAATCGTGGAATGATTGATGCCTATGTGAATTACTGCAAAGTATTATTTGAACATTTTAAAGATGATGTTCATTATTGGCTGACAAATAATGAATACAATGTCATGATTTTCTTTGGAGCCATTGATATGTCAACAGGAAAGCCTGCTGATTTAAACCAATTATATAATGAGGGACACAATGAACTGGTCGCAATGGCAAAAGCAATTCATTTGTGCCATGAAATGTGTCCAGATGCAAAAATTGGTCCAGCCCCTAATATAGATACTTCATACCCTGCAACAGAACATCCGCTGGATTATTTGGCTGCGATGAACATGGATGATTTAAGAAACAATATGTGGATTGATCCGCTTATCTTTGGTACATATCCAGTTTCTGTCCATAAATATTTTAAACTCAACAATATCACACTGAATATTGAAGATGATGATATGGAAATCATGAGAACATGCAAACCAGATTTTATTGGTTTTAACTGTTATTCAAATATGAGTGTTGAGCATTTGGATTACTATCAGATTGACTGGAGTGAAATGGCTGGTGCAGACAATCGAAACATGAGCTATTTGATGAAAATGATGGAAAAACCTGGAGTTGGAAAAACTGTTCAGAATCAGCATTTTCCTAAAGCAGAAACTGATGGGCACAGCTATGATCCATACTGCATTCGTGTTACTGCTAGAAGATTGACTGATCGTTATCATCTTCCGCTGATCATTACTGAAAACGGCTATGGAAGATCTGATGTATTAGAGGCTGATGGAACAGTACATGATCAATATCGCATTGAACATCTTAGAGAAACAATCCGTCAGATGAAACTTGGCATTGAAGAAGGTGCAATGCTGTTTGGTTATTGCCCATGGTCTGCAATGGATTTAGTTTCAACACGTGAAGGCATTACCAAACGCTACGGTTTTATCTATGTAGATAGAGATGAAGATGATGAAAAAGCGAGATATTCAGAAATGAAGCGCTATCGCAAGGATAGCTTCTATTGGTATAAAAAAGTCATTGCATCTAACGGCGAAGATTTGGGAGATGAACAATGAGTAAGTTTCCTAAAGATTTTTTGTGGGGCGGTGCAATAGCTGCAAATCAGGCAGAAGGCGGATGGAATGCTGAAGGCAAGGGAATTAGTACTGCCGACTGTATGACACGAGGTTCAAGAACTACACCTCGTTTCATTACCTACAAAACTAAAGAAGGTGAAATCAAGGCTGAACCATTCTTCTTTTTGGATGCACCAGAAGGAGCACAGTATGGTGTATTTGAGGGATTTGATTATCCTTCGCATCAGGGAATCGACTTTTTTCATCGATACAAAGAAGATATTGCTTTGTTTGGAGAGCTTGGATTTAAGATGTTTCGCATGTCAATCAATTGGACTCGTATTTTTCCAACAGGAATGGAAACAGAACCAAATGAAGATGGACTGAGATTTTATGATCAGGTGTTTGATGAGTTAAGAAAATATGATATTGAGCCATTAGTGACACTTTCTCATTATGAAACGCCTGTTGGCTTGACAAATGCCTGGAACGGCTGGGCAGATGAACGTACAATTGAATGCTGGGAAAGATATGTAAGAACAGTTGGAACACGTTACAAGGGCAAGGTTAACTATTGGCTGACATTTAATGAAATCAATATTGCACAGATGATGCCTTATATGGGAGCAGGAGTAGGATATAAAAATAAACAGATCATTGCAAATGCAATTAAACATCAGTTTCTAGGCAGTGCAAAAGCAGTTCTCATTCTTCATGAAATTGATGAAAATAATAAAGTAGGCAATATGGTAGCTTATGGAGCACAATATCCGAATACTTGCCATCCTGAAGATGCATTGAAGGCAAAATTTGCAGGGAGAGGCTCACACTTCTTCTTTGATGTGCAGGCTACAGGTAAGTATCCAAATTACAAATTAAAGGAATATGAAAGAGAAGGAATTGAATTCCATTTAACTGAGCAGCAGAAGCAATTGCTTATGGATGGTACAGTTGATTTTCTAAGTTTCTCTTATTATATGAGCAGTGTAGTATCTGCTGATCCAAAAGTCATAGAAGATGCCAAAGGCAATTTCATGGGCGGAGTAAAAAATCCTTATTTAAAAGCATCAGATTGGGGATGGCAAATTGACCCAGTAGGACTACGATATGCCTGCAATGAATTATGGGATCGATATCATAAGCCTCTGATGATTGTGGAAAATGGCATAGGTGCACAAGATGTTCTGGAAAAAGATGGATCTTGCCATGATTCATATCATATTGATTATTTAAGAGGACACATTGAAGAAATGTCAAAAGTCATTAATGAAGATGGCATAGACTTAATCGGATATACTCCATGGGGGTGCATAGACTTAATTTCAGCATCTACAGGTGAGATGCATAAGCGATATGGATTTATCTATGTAGATTATCAGGATGATGGCTCTGGAGATGGCAGGCGCTATCGCAAAGACAGTTTTTATTGGTATAAAAAAGTCATTGCATCCAATGGAGAAGACTTAAACTGATGGAGGGAATATGATTACATTAGGAGTATCTCTTTATCCGGAAAAAGAGAAGATTGAAGAAATTGATGCGTATCTTTCTTTAGCATCAGAGTGTGGCTTTACGAAGGTGTTTACTAGTTTGTTTTCTGTTGATGGAACGAAAGATGAAATTGTTGCATATTTTAAGAAATTGACTGATCTTGCACATAAATACAATATGAAAGTCACAGGTGACTGCAATGGAGCATTCATTGAGAAAATGGGAGCCAGCGAAAAAGATTTGAGCATTTTCCAACAGATGGGAATTGATATTTTAAGAATGGACTTTAGTTTCAATGATGAGCGTGATGCAGTTCTAATTAACAGTATGCCTGAAACAGAAATGTCTACAGGGTTTGTTGAAGTCATTGATAAAGCAATAGAAAATGGTGCAGAACCATCAAAAATCTCAACTTGTCATAACTTTTATCCACAGCGATACAGTGCACCATCTTTGAAATCACTGATGGATATCAATGATTTCTGGCATAAAAGAGGAATTAAAGTAGCTTTCTTTATTTCTAGTCAAGAAAAAGGAACACATGGACCTTGGCCGGTAAGTGATGGACTGCCTACTTGTGAGGAGCATCGCAGCATTTCTCTTGCTGCACAGCTGAAGCACTGCATTGCGTTAAAAAATATTGATGAAGTGCGTATAGGCAATGCTTATGCCAGTGAAAGTGAATTAAAAGAGTGTGCAGAAGTTATTAAAAAGGCTTATATTCATGTTCCTTTAGATGAAAGAATGGGCTTTTTAAAGGAATATATTCCACATGGAGATTTGGTTCGTATTCCGTTTAAAATTCACTTAGATGAAAACATAACCAAACTTGAACGTGAAATATTATTTGATTATCCTACTCATAATGATATGGGTGATTGCTTGAACTACATGCTTCGTTCAAGATTCACACGTATGGTTTATATGGGGAAGTCAATACCTGATCGCCCATCTCACAAATCAAAGTTCACACGCGGAGATGTGGTCGTTGTGAATGATCAGCTGAAACACTATACAGGAGAAGTTCAAATTGTTTTGAAAGATATGGAAGCTGATGGACAACGTAATTATCTTGGACATATAGCAGAAGAAGAAATTATGATTTTAGACGAGATGAAGGCAAAAGATATTTTTACTTTCATTGAATCTTAAGAAAAAGGAGGTACAAAAATGAGTAAATTTCCAAAAGATTTTTATTGGGGAGGCGCTATTGCAGCTAACCAGGCAGAAGGCGGCTATAAAGAAGGAGGCAAGGGGCTGACAAGCTCTGATGTATCAACAGCTGGGACACATACAGAACCTAGATATACGACATATCGTATGCCGGATGGTACAGAAGGAAAATATTCCTACTTTGGAGGAAAACTTCCTGAAGGTGCTAAAAAGGCAGTATTAGAGGGATATTATTATCCATCACATGAAGCGATTGACTTCTATCATCGCTATAAAGAAGATATTGCATTGTTTGCGGAAATGGGATTTAAAATGTTCCGTATGTCTATTGCATGGAGCCGTATTTTCCCTAAAGGCAATGAAGAAACACCAAATCAGGCTGGGCTTGATTTTTATCGTGACGTCTTTACAGAATTAAAGAAGCACAATATTGAACCTTTAGTTACAATTCAGCATTATGATGTGCCTCTGTATCTTGATGAAGAGCTTGGCGGATGGAACAATCGTGATACGATTGCTCTGTTTGACAGATATACAGAAACGATTTTTAAAGAATATAAGGGCTTGGTAAAATACTGGCTGACATTTAATGAAATCAATACTTCAATTATGATGAAGGATTTGATTCCAAATTATCCAAAAGCTGCAGTTGCTAAGTCAGTTCAGCTTTTGCATTATCAAATGGTGGCAAGTGCACGTGCAGTACAAAGGGCACATGAAATTGATCCAAATTATGTAGTAGGATGCATGATTGCAGGAGGACCATCTAAATATCCATTGACTTGTGATCCTAAGGATGTTCTTTATACACAAAAAGAACTGCAGGAAAATACATATTATGCTGCAGATACAATGATTCGTGGTGAATATCCATATTACGCAAAGCGATTCTGGAATGAATTTGGTATTGAACTTGATATTACAGAAGAAGACAAAGCTGATTTAAAGGCTGGTAAAGTAGATATGCTGACCTTCTCATATTATTCAACTTCCTGCAAGACTTATCGTAAGGATGTAGAAACAACAGGCGGCAATTTCATCATGGGGGCAAAGAATCCTTATTTGAAATATTCTGAATGGGGATGGAGCTTAGATCCAGATGGACTGAGATACTGTTTGAATGAATATGCAGCAAGATATCCAGGAGTACCAATGATGGTGGTTGAAAATGGACTGGGTGCTGTTGATAAGATGGAAGAAGATGGAAGCATTCATGATCCATATCGTATTGAATATCTTCGCGAACATATCAAGGCAATGGCAGAAGCCATTGAAGATGGTGTTGATTTGAGAGGATATACACCTTGGGGCTGCATTGACTTGGTATCTGCATCAACAGGGGAAATGAAGAAGCGTTATGGCTTTATCTATGTCGATAAAAACAATGATGGTACAGGCACACTAAACCGTTATAAGAAAGATTCTTTCTATTGGTACAAAAAGGTTATCGCTTCCAATGGTGAAGAGCTAGATTAAGACAAAAAAGAAATAATGTAAAACTTAAACGCAAAGGAACTTGATTTTTCCTTTGCGTTTCGGTATTCTACATCCTGTACGAAATGGAGAATAGATATGGCAAGAAAAGAAGAGTTAGGTTCAAAGAAAATAAGTGTGCTGCTAAGAGAACTGGCAATTCCAGCGATTTTCGCAATGCTGGTCACACTCTTGTACAATATGGTAGACCGTATTTACATTGGGAATATGGAAAATGGAACAGTGGGAATGGCTGGATTGGCTATTGCGGTTCCAGTGATTACGCTGATTCAGGCATTTACAATGATGTTTGGTACTGGTGGAGCGCCTCTTTCAGCGATTAAGCTTGGTGAAAATGATAAAGCAGGTGCAGAAAGAATTATGTGTACTTCTTTTTCTACACTAGTTGTTGTTGGAATCGTGCTGACAGTGGTCATTGAATTGTTTCAAGTTCCGATTTTAACGCTGTTTGGTGCAGATGCACAAACACTTCAGCCAGCTATGGAGTATATTAGTATTTATGCACTAGGAACTGTATTTGTTCAGATTACTCAAGGTATGAATGCCTACATCAATACACAAGGGTTTGCGAAAACGGGTATGTTTACTGTATTGATTGGCGCAGTATTGAATATCATATTGGATCCAATCTTTATCTTTGGCTTTGATATGGGGATTAAGGGAGCTGCTTTAGCGACTATTTTATCACAGGCAGTTTCAGCAATCTGGGTATTGTATTTCTTAATGAAGCAGTCGCCAATGAAGCTGAGAAAAGAATATCTTGTTCCAGATATGAAAGTGCTGGGTTCTATTATGATGCTGGGTATTTCGCCATTCATTATGAGTTCAACTGAAAGTCTTCTACAGATTTCATTTAACAATCAGCTGACGCAGTTTGGTGGCGGTATGGCTGTTGGAACGATGGCGATTTTATTGAGTTTATATCAAATGATCAACATGCCAATTGCAGGTATTTGTCAGGGTGCTCAGCCAATTCTTTCCTATAACTATGGGGCAAAAAACTATCAACGAGTAAAAGATACATTCAAATTGACATTTAAAGTTTGCATGTGTTACTCACTGAGTGCAGCAGGATTGATGCTGGTGTTTTCGCCAATGTTTGCACGTATTTTTTCAAGCGATCCATCAACGATTGAATTTACTTCATGGGCAATACGTATCTACTTGTTTGGCGGTTTGATTTTTGGGGCACAGTTAGTTTGCCAGCAATCCTTCATGGCGCTGGGGCAGGCTAAACGTTCTTTGCTGATGGCGTTACTAAGAAAGGTCATTTTACTAATTCCTTTGATTTATATTTTGCCTTCAGTATTGGGTGAAACTTCATTTGCTGCACAGATGGGTGCTTCTGTTGCGCATTTAGTAAAAGATGCTTCTCGAACTTTCTGTGTCTTTTTGGCAGAGCCGGTAGCAGATATTACAGCTGCAGTTGTTACATCCTTAACATTTTTACAATTCTATAAAGATACGTTAAGTTCAAATGAAAAGTAAAGAAATTTTTGAAGTCTAAACTTTCTTTTGTAGGGTTTAAATTTTTTCTTGATGTCATTCTTTTTTGGAATTATAATAATTTACGTAAAAACGGAGGCTTTATATGAGTAGTAATGTTAGACCTGAAAATATGGAACGCATCACAACTGCTGAGTTGGCAGACAAATTTATTGAAGAACAGGTAAAAGCTGTTAGAGAACAAGTCAAAGACAAGAAAGTACTTCTGGCACTTTCTGGCGGTGTAGACAGTTCTGTTGTCGCTGCATTATTGATTAAGGCAATTGGCAAACAGCTGGTATGTGTTCATGTAAATCACGGATTGATGCGCAAGAATGAATCTGAAGGTGTGATTGAAATGTTCCAGAAGGGTCTGGATGCAAATCTGGTTTATGTAGATGCAACAGATCATTTCCTGAATTTATTGGCTGGAGTTTCTGATCCAGAACGCAAGCGTAAAATCATTGGCAAGGAATTTATCACAGTGTTTGCAGAAGAAGCAAGAAAACTGGAAG
>JAFULN010000024.1 GCA_017473335.1 Erysipelotrichaceae bacterium | reverse complement strand
TTGTATTTCCATTCACCAACAAACTTTGAAGAAAGTGCACATTTGTCAAGTGATGGAACATTTGACATGTATGAAATCATGAGAGCGCTGTATGAAACAGGATTCACAGGACCAATCAGACCAGACCATGGAAGAATGATCTGGGGAGAAGTAGCGATGCCAGGATATGGACTGTATGACAGAGCACTTGGAGCAACTTATCTGAATGGACTTTGGGAAGCTATTGACAAGTCTCATAAGAACCCTAATTTTTAATAAAGGAGAAGAATCATGGAACTGAATCGTAAAGGATTAGAAAATAGAAAAGCTTGGGAAGAAAAGGGTTATCGTCTTCCTGAATATGATCTGGATGCAATGATCGCAAAGACAAAGGAAAATCCATTCTGGGTTCATTTTGGACCTGGCAACCTTTTCCGTGCATTCCAGGCAAATGCTGCACAGACTCTTTTGAACAATGGTGTTTTGGATAGAGGTATTGTAGTAGCAGAAGGTTTTGACTACGAAATCGTAGAAAAGATGAATCGTCCTTGTGACAATCTGCACATTGCAGTGACTTTGAAGGCTGATGGTACAATTGAAAAGACAGTTGTAGGTTCAGTTGCAGAAAGCTGCATTCTTGATAGTAACAATGAAGTTGAATTTACACGATTAAAAGAAATCTTTACGAAAGACTCTTTACAGATGGCTTCTTTCACAATTACTGAAAAAGGTTATGCATTGACAAATGCAAAAGGTGAAGTTGCTCCTGCAATTGCTTCTGACTTTGAAGCGGGTCCAGTAAAGCCTGCATCTTATCTGGGAAAAGTTGTTTCTTTGTTGTATACTCGCTATCTCTCTGGCAGAAAGCCAATTGCGCTGGTATCTATGGATAACTGCTCACACAATGGTGACAAGGTATATGCAGCAGTGAGTGCTTTTGCGAAGCACTGGGTTGAAAAGGGACTGGCTGAAGAAGGATTCTTGGATTATATCAATGATAGAAACTTAGTCTCTTATCCTTGGTCAATGATTGACAAGATTACTCCTCGTCCTGATGCATCTGTAGTAGAAATGCTGAGCAAGGATGATGTTAATCTGGAACCAGTAATTACATCCATGAGATCTTATGTAGCACCATTTGTAAATGCTGAAGAAACAGAATATCTGGTAATTGAAGATTGGTTCCCTAATGGACGTCCTGAACTGGAAAAAGCAGGTTTGATGTTTACTGACAGAGAAACAGTAGATAAAGTAGAACGCATGAAAGTGTGCACTTGCTTAAATCCTTTGCATACTTGTCTGGCAATTTATGGATGCATTCTGGGATATGACAGCATCTATAAAGAAATGGCTGATCCTCAGCTGAAGAAACTGGTTGAAACTGTAGGTTATGTAGAAGGACTTCCAGTTGTGGTAAATCCTGGAGTTCTGGATCCAAAAGAATTCATTGATACAGTTGTCAATGTTCGTTTCCCTAATCCATTTATGCCTGATACTCCTCAGCGTATCGCAACAGATACTTCACAGAAACTGGCAATTCGCTTTGGTGAAACAGTGAAGAATTATCTGAAGTCTGATACTTTGGATGTCAATGATTTGAAACTGATTCCACTTGTACAGGCTGGATGGCTGCGTTATTTGATGGCACTTGATGACAATGGTGCAGAATTTGATCTTTCACCAGATCCTCTGCTGGATGAAGTTCGTCCTGTAGTTGCGAATGTTAAACTGGGTGAAAAGGTGAATGCTGCTGAAGTGATTGGTCCAGTACTGCATAATGAGAAGATTTGGGGTCTTGATCTGCATGAAGCAGGTTTAGCAGAAAAGGTTTGCATGTACTTTGAAGAACTGGTTGCAGGGCCAGGTGCAGTACGTGCTACATTAAAGAAATACGTTGGCGAATAATCGAAGACCGCTAGGAGGTCGAAGATGAGACAAATAATAAAAATTAATAAAAATTGGCATTTTACTGGTTTTGATGGAGTTCGTACGGAAGTACAGCTCCCTCATACCTGGAATGCTTTGGATGGTCAGGATGGCGGAAATGACTATAAGCGTGGTACTTGTGTGTATGATGTAGTGGTTTCAGCTCCTGAACATAAAGAAAATGAACGTGTGGTTCTTCAGTTTCATGGAGTGAATGCTTCATCTGAAATCATTTTGAATGGTGAAACTGTCTGTACACATGACGGAGGATATTCAACATTCCGCAAAGATGTAACTGATTTTTTGAAAGAAAACAATGAACTTGTAGTCAAGGTGGACAACAGCGTGAATGACCGCGTTTATCCTCAGAAGGCTGACTTTACTTTTTATGGCGGTATTTATCGTGATGTTGAGTTTCTGATTGTGAATGAAGCACATTTCGACTTAGATTACCATGGAGGTTCAGGCATCAAAATTACACCTGAGATCAAAGACGGTGACAAAGATGCAAAGATTCATGTAGAAACATGGACCAACTGTTCAAATGGTGTAGTAAAAGTGACTATATTTGAGGCAGATGGAACAGTAGTGGCTTCAGGTACAGGAAATGATGTAATGCTGGATGTTAAGAATGTGCATCGCTGGGATGGACTAGAAGATCCATATCTCTACACTGTGAAAGCTGTTCTTTGTGTTGGTGGTGAAGCGGTGGATGAAATCACAAGTACCTGTGGTGTACGTTCATTCAGATTTAGTCCAGAAGATGGGTTCCATCTCAATGGAAGACCTTATCCACTGCATGGTGTAAGCCGTCATCAAGACTATAAGGGAATCGGTAATGCCATTAGCAAGGCTGAACATGATCGCGATATGGCGCTTATTGTTGAACTCGGTGCTAATACGATTCGTCTAGCACATTATCAGCATGATCAGTACTTCTATGATTTATGTGATAAGGTGGGTATGATTGTCTGGGCAGAAATCCCATATATTTCTGAGCATCTGGCTCATGGTGATGAAAATACAAGAAGTCAGATGATGGAATTGATTGTTCAGAACTACAATCATCCAAGTATTGTGACTTGGGGTGTCTCCAATGAAATCACGATTTCTGGTGCGTCTTTAAAGAAACAGATGCTGGC
Organism: Erysipelotrichaceae bacterium; assembly: GCA_017473335.1. GTDB lineage: Bacteria > Bacillota_I > Bacilli_A > Erysipelotrichales > Erysipelotrichaceae > RGIG1896. The sequence goes on along the minus strand of JAFULN010000024.1, from coordinate 20,448 downwards.
AAATCATCGTGTACTGAATGATCTGTGCCATAAAATGGATCCGACTCGTCCAACAACTTTGGCATGCTACGCAATGTGTCTGCACTGGAATCCAGTGGCACACATTACAGATTTGGTAGGCTGGAACTTATATCTTGGATGGTATGTACCGTTTTTGTGGCTCAATGATGTATGGGTAAAGCTATGGCATTTCCTGTATCCAAAAAGATGTTTGTGCTATTCAGAATATGGTGCAGAAGGTATGCCAAATCTTCATTCCAAAAAGCCTAAGCGTGGTGACAACTCTGAAGAATACCATCGTCATTATCATGAATTCATGCTTGAATTCTTCAAGCGTCATCCATATATGTGGGCACATTACTACTGGAATATGTTTGACTTTGCGGCAGATGCAAGAAATCAGGGCGGTGAGCCTGGCATGAATCACAAAGGATTGATGAGTTTTGACCGCAAAATCAAGAAAGATGCATTCTATCTGTATAAGGCATACTGGAATAAGAAAGATTCGTTTGTATACATTGCAGGAAGACGCTATGAAAAACGCAGTCTTGCAAAGCAGACGATTACTGTCTATTCTAACCTGCCTGAAGTTTCGCTGTATCACAACGGCAAGCTGGTGGCAACAAAGAAGGGACAGAATGTCTTTAAGTTTGACGTGATGCTGGAATCTGAAAATCATTTCGAAGTTAAAGCAGGAACATATACAGATAGCTGTGTCATCTATAAAGTGGATAAAGAACCAAAAGAATACTACCTTGAAAAAGGTGACAGCTCCAACTGGATGTAGTATTAGCAAAGAAGGTTGAGATTATGAACGAAAAAACAAATACTTCCGTCAATAGAGCGAAGATGTACCAGCTGGTGCTTTTTCCGTTTAATAACGGTGCAACAAATGTTTATTATATTTTGACACTGAACTTTATTGCCTATTATGGCAATGGAGTTTTGGGTCTTGCATTGATGTTTGCGACAACTATGGTCACTGCAATGCGTTTGTTTGATGCAATCACTGACCCGATTATTGGCGCACTCATCGATAAAACAACAACAAGATGGGGTAAATTCAGACCATTTATGGTGCTTGGAAACATCATTATGGCGATTTCTGCAATTCTGCTGTACTTTGGTACACGAGTTGTATCTGCTGATATGATGTGGCTTAGATATGCTTTGTTTACTCTGTTTTATGCGCTGTATGTTATTGGCTATACATTCCAGACTGCATGTACTCGTTCTGGACAGACTTGTTTGACCAATGATCCAAATCAGCGTCCATTGTTTACGATTTTCAATACCATTGCATCATTGATTGGAATGGGGCTGATTCAGTTTTTGGCTCCAATTCTGCAAGGAAAGCTGGGCGGCTACAACAGTCCGGATTTCTTTAATGTGATGGTTCCGCTAGCTATTGTCGTATCAGCACTGCTGACTGTACTTGCGATTATTGGGATTGCGGAAAAAGATCGTCCTGAATTCTTTGGGGTAGGCAATAAGCAGGAAAAAGTTGAGTTGAAAGAATATGTTGAAATATTCAAAAACAACAAAGAACTGCAGCGTTTGATGATAGCAGGCGGCGGATGCAAGCTGGCGTTCTCGATTGCCACCAATATGACAGTTTTGGCAATGCTGTATGGTGCGATGATGGGCAATTATGGTGGACTTTACCTGCCAATGATGATTGTAGGATATGTGTTCTCTGTGCCTTTCTTCCTTTTGACAGCACGCATGTCACAGAAAAAGGGACAGAAAGCTTCTTTAGTGACCTTTACAACGCTGGCACTGGTAATGTATGCAGGGGTACTGGTTTTATTGTTGATGTGGAATCCAGATAATCCAGCGACTCATTTGTCCATCATGAGTGATGGCAAGTTGTCTATCAATCTTTATACGATTGCTTTTGTCCTGTTGTTTGGACTAGGCTATGGGGCTTATTATTCAACTGCAGACATGCCAATTCCAATGGTTGCTGACTGTTCTGACTATGAAACATATCGTTCAGGGAAATATGTTCCTGGAATTATGGGGACACTGTTCTCTTTGGTGGATAAGCTGGTCAGCTCATTAGGATCTACGATTGTAGGCGGTGCAGTTGCCATGATTGGTATTTCAACACTTCCTGATGCAACAACGCCTTATGCGCCTGGCATGAATGTTGTGGTCATTGTCCTGTTCTGTGTGGTACCGATGATTGCGTGGGTTCTGACACTTTGGGCAATGTCTGGTTATAAACTGACTGGTGCGAAGATGAAAGAAATTCAGGAAGTAAATGCAAAACGTAAAAATGCCATTGCGAATGGTATGTCGCTGGAAGAAGCGATGAAAACATATCAGTAACAACTGATGATAAATGAACATTACGCAGATAAAGTATGCAAATACGCGTCAGCGGGGGACGTTAATATCTGCGAACATAGAAACTGCTCAATCCATCGGTACAGTTTCTGTCTTTGAACTGTGGGGATTCAAAGGGTAAAAAGAAGAAAGAAGGGATGATAGATGGATAAGAAAGCGTTAAAACGCGAGAAAAAGGCTCAGAAAAAGGCTTATAAAAAGGCCAGAGCAAAGTATATTCAGCCTTGGAAGGTGCTGTGTATACTCTCCATGATTGTTGCATTAGTGGCAACACCACTCTCTATTGTGCTGGGCATGTTTGACAACGTACTTGTACTGTTTACTGGCGGTACATTCTGGGAAGTTGTGAATGAAGATCCAAATGCACAGTATTTTACAAGTGAATTTACAGAAGATTCTCAGCGTATTGAATCTGGTGCAAAACTTGGTTATCAGATGGAAGCTGAAGGTGCAGCTCTTCTGATGAATGAAAACGATACACTGCCTTTGAGTGCTGGTTCTAAAGTGTCTCTGTTCTCTATCTCATCTGTAAATCCAGTTTATGGCGGTACAGGTTCAGGGAATGTTGATGCTTCTAAAGCAGTGAATCTGAAAGATTCTCTGACAAATTCTGGACTTTCTGTTAACTCAACATTGTGGGACTGGTATGCTTCTGAAGAAATCAGTACTATGTATGGACGCAAGGGTGCTGCAGGAGGTCAGGTACAAGACAGCGCTGGCTATGATCTGATGGCTCCAGGAAGCGGAATCAATGAAGTTCCTTGGAATGTATATCCTGAAGAAGTTTTAAATTCTGTTTCTGAATATGGTGATGCAGCAATCGCTATCTTCTCACGTATCGGTGGTGAAGGTGCTGACTGCGAATTCCAGAGCACAAACTATCTGGCTCTTGAACCAAATGAAGTTGAAATGCTGACTCAGCTGAAGGCTCTGAAAGATGCTGGAACAGTTAAGAAAATTATCGTTTTGATTAATACTTCAAATGCTCTGCAGGTAGACTTTTTGAAAGATAACAAATATGATGTTGACTCAGTTCTGTGGATTGGTGGAGTTGGCGGATATGGTTTAGAAGCAGTGGCTGATATCCTGGCTGGTCATGTGAATCCATCAGGAAGCTTGGCTGATACATATCTCTATAACAACTATTCTTCTCCTGCAATGCAGAACTTCATTCCTACAGTGTATGAAGGCTGGGAAGATAAGATTCCTTCAAGTGCTAAGTCATACATGATTTATCAGGAAGGTATCTATGTAGGTCATAAATACTTTGAAACTCGCTATGAAGATTATGTGATGGGTACTGGCAATGCAGGAAACTATGTATATGATGACTGTGTTGCATTCCCATTTGGTTATGGCTTAAGCTATACTACATTTGAATACAGCAACATGACTTCAGTTTATAATGCAGCGAAAGATGCATTTGAAGTAAGTGTTACTGTTACAAATACTGGTGATGTAGCTGGTAAGGAAACTGTACAGATTTATCTGAACTCTCCTTATACAGAATATGATATTGAAAACAAGGTAGAAAAAGCTTCTGCTTCACTGGTAGGATTTGAAAAGACTGACATCCTGCAGCCTGGTGAAAGCGAAACTGTTAAGGTAACTGTTGATAGAAGAGAATTTGCGTCATTCGATACTTATGGCTATGGCACATACATTATGGATGCTGGTGATTATCTATTAACTGCTGCTACAGATGCACATAACGCTGTCAACAACTTCCTGGCTCACAAGGGCTATACAGTTGAAAATACAAACGGCAAGATGGATGTAGATGGAAATGCTGCTTTAGTAACTGTTTACAACAATCCAGAAATGGATGCAAAAACATATGCAGTAACTGATGATGGTGATGCAATCACAACTCAGCTTTCAATTGCAGATCCTAATTTGAATGAAGGCGTTGAAGAATCCGTGACTTGGCTGTCAAGAAATGACTGGACAGGTACATTCCCAACAGAAATCGTGAAGTTTACTCTGACTGAAAGTCTGATTGCTGCTTTGCAGGAAATTCTGTACAACCCAGAAGATCATGAACAGATTGAAGTACCTACATTGGGTGCTGACAATGGTATGAAGCTGGTTGATATGATTGGTAAAGATTATGATGATCCAGCTTGGGATGCACTGCTTGATCAGCTGACTTACGATGAAATGGTATCTCTGATTGCGGACAGCTTCCACTGGACAATGCCAGTTGAATCTGTACAGGCTCCAGGTTCTCGTGATGAAAATGGTCCTCAGGGTCTGACTGTTACTCTGTTTGGTGCTGGTTTGTCTGTTGATGAAACTACTGCATTGACATCTGAAGATGTCATGGCAGCTACATTCAACAAGGAACTGGTTTATGAAATTGGTAAGATTATTGGTGAAGACTGCTTAGCAGGTAAAGTAGCTATTCTTTATGGCCCAGGTGCTAACATCCACCGTACTCCATATTCAGGACGTAACTTCGAGTATTATTCAGAAGATGCATTCCTGTCTTATGAAATCGGTAAGCATGAAGTTATGGGTATTCAGGAAAAGGGTGTTCATGTAGTAATGAAGCACTTTGCATTGAATGACTGTGAACAGGATCGTCTGGGTCAGGCTGCATGGCTGACTGAACAAGCTGCACGTGAAATCTATCTGAAGGCATTCCAGGGTGCTCTGGAAGATGAAGTAGGTAATGGTGTTATGTTCGCATACACTCGCTGGGGTACTCAGTGGTCTGGTTCAGTTGAAGGTTTGAATCACATCATGCGTACTGAATGGAACAACAATGGTCTGAATATCACTGATAACGTTTTGACTGGTTATGTAAACTCTCTGGATGGTATCTTTGGTGCAATGACTACTTGTGACTCTATGCTGGCATTCATGCCTATTGGAAATCTGCAGGGATTTGAAAACGATGGTGCTGTTGTAGATGCAATGAAAGAAGCTTGCCACCACAACCTGTATGCAATCGCAAACTCACTGGCAATGAATGGTATTGGTCCTGATTCACAAATCAAGGCTACTACTCCTTCACTGATTGCAACACTGCAGATGGTTCGCAACATTTCACTGGTTGTATTTGTTGTGACTGCTGCACTGTGGACTGTAAGAGGATCTCAGTTTAAGAAAACTGAAGCTTCTAAGAATTATAAAGAATTCAAGAAGAGTCTGAAGGCAAACAAAGCTTAATGACAAATTGAAGCGTCTGTATATTTACAGACGCTTTTCTTCTTTACCTATGATTGAAAGAAGTGCTTATTTTTGATATATTTAGTAAAGATAGATGAAGTAATTATGAGTTTTTAGGGGATGTATTATGAAAATATTAAGTGTAGGTATTCCATGTTATAATTCAATGGCTTACATGGATAAAGCAATTGAATCTGCATTGACTTGTGCAGATGATGTAGAAGTCATTATTGTCAATGATGGTTCAAAAGATGAAACAGATCGCATAGGTGAAGAATATGCTGAAAAATATCCAGATAGTGTAAAATATGTTGCTCAGGAAAATGGCGGACATGGTGAAGCTGTCAATACTGGACTGAGAAATGCGACAGGATTGTATTATAAAGTTTTGGACAGTGATGACTGGTTTGATACAGACTCACTAAAGAAAGTGGTTGCGAAACTGAAAGAACTGGCTGCTTCTGGTACAGAACTGGATATGATGATTGTGAATTATGTTTATGAAAAACCAAGCGAAAACAAGACAGTTCCAATCAAGTTTACGAATGTACTTCCTCAGCATCGTATTTTTGGATGGGATGAAGTTGGAAGCTTTCAGCCTCAGCAGAACATTCTGATGCATTCTGTGATTTATCGTACACAGATGTTAAAAGACTGTGGGTTAGTACTTCCTAAGCATACTTTCTATGTAGATAATCTGTTTGTGTATCAGCCTTTGCCATTTGTAAAGACAATGTATTACATGAATGTTGATTTCTATCGTTATTTTATTGGGCGTACAGATCAGTCAGTGAATGAAAAGGTTATGATTTCTCGTATTGATCAGCAGCTAAGAGTGAATAAGCTCATGGCTGAAAGCTGTGATGTAACACAGCTTTCCAGCAGAAAACTGAAAAACTACATGGTGCATTACATTACCATGATTAGTGCTGTATCTACTGTACTGGCATTAAAGTCAGGTACACCAGAAAATATTCAGAAGAAATATGATTTATGGAAATATATGAAAAATGAAAAGCCGACTCTTTATAAAGAAATTAAGAAAACTGCAATTGGACGCTTTGTAGAGATGGACAGCACAGTTGGAAGAAAGATTATACTGATGGTTTATTCTGTGTCACAAAAAATCTTTGGTTTTAACTAACAGCAGGCACTGATTCCTAAAGGAATCGGTGCTTTTTTATTTAATAGCTAAGTTCTATCAGAACTGTAGAAAATGGAAAGTAACATTGTTTGATTCGAATAATGATGGATACAGATTTCACAAAGAAATACAAGACTTAACTTGAAAGTAAATATAGCTTATCATATAGATAGTTTAAGAAGAAGTATTTAGTAGTTGAAGCAGTTTGTAGTAAAACTGAATGAATTCAATCAGCTAAATGCTTCTTCTTTTTCTTTCTAAAGGAGGATTGCAAAAGATAAGTGGTTGAAGTGTATAGGATGCAGTATCCATATGGCAGCATCGTATGTGATCACACGAAGAGGATGTGGATACATAGATACAATCTAAAGTAAACAAACAGGAATCATTTCAACCTGTGCTGGATTTATATCACTGGAAGATGATGTACTTAAAGACAGGATGAACTTGGAATGATTTCAACCATCATTATTCTTTCAACAAATCAACTTCGCCAAAGGCTTACGAGCAGGAAGAGAAGATAGTTGAGAGATACTGATCTGGCAAGATACAGGTCAGGTCATAGCTTAACACTATGAAAAATGACGAATTCTTTTAATTCGTCACTATCTTGTATAATAGGAATCTTCTATCAATATTGACGAAAAAAATACTTCAGCATTTGCAGGCTGGAGCGTATTAAAAATATCTATATGTAATTGATGGTTTATTCAGACTTCAAAACGATACTTTTACGGTACAAGGAATTTTGAGAATTAAAGTCATAAGATAGAATCAGATTTTTAAATCTCCATCTTTTGACCATCCTGCTTTTTTTATAAAATGATGAATAAGAGGACAAAGTAAAGCAGGTAAAATGAAGGAAATCATTAATAAACCAATCCAGTCGAAAGCTGTGATTGATGATTTCAGTCCTGCTGCAATATCGTTGAGCCAGCCACTGTAAACTCCAATTTGCCCAACGAATCCACAGGTTCCCATACCTGAAGAAATAGCAGTGCCATTCATTTCTAACTGAAAGAAACATGTCGCAATGGGTCCTGTGATTGCTGAAGTTAATATAGGAGCAATCCATATTCTTGGGTTTTTGATGATGTTGCTCATTTGAAGCATGGAAGTCCCTATTCCCTGAGAAAACAGACCACCAATACCATTTTCTTTGAAGCTCATGACTGCAAAGCCAACCATTTGAGCACAGCATCCTGCAAGTGCAGCGCCTCCTGCAAGACCGGTAAGATTAAGTGCGGCACAGATTGCTGCTGATGAAATTGGAAGTGTTAAGGCGATTCCTACTAAAACAGAAACTATAATTCCCATAAGAAAGGGCTGAAGTTTAGTTGCGCTTTTGATGAGTTCGCCTAGCTGCATTGCGGTCTTTCCAATTGCTGGACTTAATAGTGCAGCGCATCCTATGCCGACAAGAATCGTTATTAATGGAGTTACAAGAATATCAATTTTTGTTTCTTTTGATACAGCTTTTCCAAATTCAGCTGCAATGATGGCTATGAAGAATACAGAAAGCGGGCCACCAGCACCGCCTAGTGCGTTTGCTGCAAAACCAACTGTGATTAGAGAAAATAATACTAGAGGGGGACAGTGAAGGGCGTAGCCAATGGCACATGCCATGGCAGGACCACTCATGGCACTAGCCATAGAGCCTATTGTATAGTCAACTTCATTGACTGTCACAATAGTCATTTTAAATAATTCAACTCCCAGATGAGTTCCTAACGTATTCAAAATTGTGCCAATCAAAAGGGAACATAATAAACCTTGCGCCATAGCGCTAAGTGCATCAATGCCATATCGTTTCAGTGAAATTTCAATGTCTTTACGCTGTAGAAAATCAGCCATATGAATTCCTCCATTTTATGATTATTAATCTAGCATTTTTTGAAACGAAAAAAAAGTATTTGTTTTGCGATTTAGTAGTGTGATCTGCATCTTGTGTCAATAGAAATTTTTGAAAATACCACAAATTCGAAATTTTGTTCCATATGGAGCTATTTTTTAAAAAAGTGGTATTATGCATTAAAACTATTGATGTTAGTAATCTTGAATTCTTGTTGTGTTTAGTAAATACAGTACGGATAGTATGTGTGTTTGGATTGACAAATTTTGGGTATTATTTTGTTTCAAACACTTTCAGAGTTTGCCTATATACAAATTACAGAAGCGATGAAAAGCAGATGTCATGGCAGCATCTATGTGATTATACAAAGTGGATGTAGATACAATCAAGCATAACAAACGGGAATCATTTTCATTCTGGATTGAGTTTATCTCACTGAAAGAGGTATGCTTTAAGACACGTTGAATTTGAAATGATTCCATAAACAAATATTCATATAAGAAGGATGTTTTGATAAGGGGTTATGAGCAGATAATGATTATCTTGCAAGATGCCGGTATGTTAAGATGCAGATTAGCTCATGGCTAGACTCTATGAAAAATAATGAACTATTTAAAGTATGTCACTATCTTGTTTGACAAAGAATGACGTAAATTGACACTCATTTGTTGAAATGATATACTCTAAAAGATAATGGGTGCATTATGTCCTTTTTAGTGCGTCTATGATGAAATGGATGGAATTGTGTATGACTTTAGTTGAAAAACTGAAAGAAAGATTTAAAAGTGAAAACATTCGTGATTTCATTCAGGAATGTCTTTGGGTGTGGAAATACATAGTACGTTATAAAGGAACTGTGATGCTTCATATTGTGATGGGTGTTGTTAGTATTGTCATGGTGCTAGTAAGTTCTGTAGCTTCTAAAGTACTGATTGATGCAGTGGTTGGCTTTAACAGTGGAATCATTGTGAGTGCTGCAGTATGGATGCTTGGGATGCGCTTGGGAAGCATTGGAGTGAAGAGTATTTCTTCTCATATGAGTGCTTCTGTTAATATCAGAGTTCAAAATGAGATTCAAAGTGAAATCTATCGACGTATTTTAAGAACTGACTGGCAGTCTTTAGAACGTTTTAGAAGTGGAGATTTGCTGCATCGAATCAGTTCAGATGCATCAACAGTAGCAGGTGGTGTGACTGGTTTTCTGCCTTCACTAATCACATGTTCTGTACAGTTTGCAGGTGCATTTATCATTATTATGAGTTCTGATCCAATGATGGCAGTCATTACATTGATTGGTGTACCTGTCACTGGATTGTGTTCTACTTTTTTACTTCGTAAGATGAGACGCTACAGCCGTGAAATGAAAGATGTGTACAGTGATGTCGTTTCTTTTCAGCAGGAAAGTCTACAGAATATTACCAGCATTAAATCATTTGGAATTATGGACTGGTTTGGGACGCAGATGGATGAAGTGCATCATCAGTATCGTCATAAGTATCTGCAGTACTCTCGTTTTTCAGTAGGTGCTTCAGCATTCATGAGCTTATTGAGTCTTATGGCGTATATCTGCTGCTTCGGATGGGGTGTTTATCGTCTGTGGCAAGGTAAAATCAGCTATGGGGAAATGACAATGTTTCTTCAGCTTTCCAGTATGCTGGGAACTGCTTTTTCTTCGATGATTGGACTTGTGCCAAATGCGATTTCAATTACGACATCTGCACGCCGTGTCATGGCTGTAGTTGAGCTTCCAGAAGAAAAGCTCGAGGCAGAACCTGGATTTAAAGAAGAAAAGAGTTTTACATTGATGCTGGATGGTGTTGATTTTGAATATCAGGGTGGTGCTCCAGTCTTGAAGAAAGCTGATTTTGAAGCGAAAGATGGAGAGCTGGTTTGTTTAAGCGGACCATCTGGGGAAGGAAAGACAACACTGTTAAGAATCATGCTGGGACTCATTGAGCCGACTCATGGAAAAGCATACCTGAAAGGTGAAAGTGGTAAAGTATATCCTTTATCTGCGGCTACTCGTCAGGTATTTGGTTATGTACCTCAAGGGAATCAGATTTTCTCGGGCACGATTGAAGAAAATCTTCGTTTAGCTGCATTTGATGCTTCTGAAGAAGAACTGATTGAGGCTTTGAAAGCTGCGTGTGCATATGATTTTGTGATGGCACTTCCTGAGGGGATTCATCATGTGGTGGGAGGACGTGACAAGCGTCTTTCTGAAGGTCAGGCACAGCGCTTGGCTGTTGCGCGTGCTTTATTAAAGAAAGCTCCTGTTCTTTTGCTGGATGAAGCGACATCAGCACTGGATAGCGAAACAGAAGAGAAGATGCTTGAGAATCTGATGAACAGCGGACTTGTGCACACTTGTATTTTGGTGACTCATCGTCCTGCTGCAAAAAAAATCTGTTCCTCTAGTTATTTGATTCGTGATGGTGCATTAACAAAGGAGATATTCTAATGAAAAAAGTGACTCGTATTTTTGAAGCGAATGTACTTTTGGAAGAATATCGTGAACTTTTGAAGGATGAATCGATTGAAGCTTTGCCGCTGTTGATTAGTGGAAACTCAATGGCGCCATTTCTGGTTCACAAACGTGATACTGTGTATTTGTCACGTTTAGTGCGTCCAGTGAAAATAGGGGATGTTCTTTTGTATCAAAGGGACAATGGTTCGTATATTTTGCATCGTGTCTATAAGATTGAAAATGGGACATATACGATGATTGGTGATGGTCAGTTTGTATTGGAAAAGGGGATACGTGCTGATCAGATGATTGCTGTGATGACATCGGCATTAAGAAAAGGAAAAAGACAGGCACCAGGTTGTTTCTGGTGGGAGTTTTTTGAGAAGGTCTGGATTCATATGATTCCACTAAGAAAGATCGTATGGAAGACCTACAATTTGTTTAGATAAGGAGATAAGACATGATTGATATCCACGCTCACATATTGCCAGGCATTGATGATGGTGCTTTTGATATGGAATGTGCTGTTGAGATGGCATCACTGGCTTTTGAAAGTGGTGTGGAAATCATTGTGGCAACTCCGCATAGTTCTGCCTATGGAAATCAGAATCTGTGGGGGCCAGAACTAAAGAAAGCAATTATTGACTTTCGTCAGCGTCTAAAAGAAGAGAAGATTCGTGTTTTGATTATTCCTGGTATGGAAATCTTTGCGTCAAGTTCTGTACCTCAGCTGTTAAAAGAAAAGAAACTGATTGGATTGAATGGATCACGTTATCCACTCATTGAATTTGAGTTTGAAAATTATGCGGCACAGGCTACTGAAATCCTCGAAGAAATCACACAACAGGGCATGCGTCCAGTGATTGCTCATCCAGAGCGCTATCTGTACGTACAAGAAGATCCAACAATTTTAAATCTTTGGGTGGATATGGGGTGTTTGCTTCAAATCAACAAAGGTTCACTATTGGGACGATTTGGCTATGAGGAACAGATGCTTGCCTTGGAGCTTGTGCGAAGAGGTTTTGCCTTTGTGGTGGCAAGTGATGCGCATTCTTCATCGATTCGTACAACTTGGATGAATGATGTCAAAGAATTGCTTAGAGAAGAATTTTCTGCTTCTGCAGCTCAGGCGCTGTTAGAAGATAACCCGTTAAAATTATTAAAAAATCAAGAGATAGAATGGATGGAACCTGAATGGTTCTAGTTAGGAGGTAGAGTCATGAAGAAGAAAAGAAGATGGCTTGTTTTGATTCCGCTGATCTTATGTGCAGCACTCACTGCAGCCTATACTTTTTTATTTGTGGTGAATCAAGACATCAATCCGCCAGTGATTCATGTGGATGATGAAGTTTTAAAGGTATCAGTCAGTGCAGAAAATGAACAGCTTTTAAAAGGTGTCAGTGCATGGGATGATGTGGACCAGGATGTAAGTGATCTGATTGTCATTGAAGATATTTCAGAGATTGCATCAGATAGTACTGCAAAGATTACATATGCTGCATTTGATGCATCTGGCAATGTTGCCAAAACATCACGTACACTTCAGTATACAGATTATACATCGCCTCATTTTCTTCAAAAGCGAGCACTTGTTTTCAATGCCAATTCATCCATGGATGTATTAAGCTGCATTGGTGCAGAAGATGTACTGGATGGAGATCTGAGCTCTAAGGTAAAAGGGACACTGATTAGTGATACTGTATCACTGAGTTATGCAGGTCTTCATACGATTGAATTTCGAGTAACTAATTCTATGGGTGAAACAGTACGTATTTCACTGCCTGTAGATGTTGTGGAATCAGATGCCTACAATGCTTCTGTTGAACTGAGTGATTATTTAGTGTATGTACCTCTTCAATCAGAATTTGATGGTGAAAATTATTTGAGTCTTTTGAAAATTGGAGCTACAGAATATGCACTGGATGACAGTGATGATAGTATTCGTACCTATGTGAATAATTATGTAAATCCAGACAGATATATTGGATCTGGGGCAACGATTATCAATGTAGAAATGAATAGTACAGTGAATACAAGTGTGCCTGGGGTGTACTCTGTCACTTATACAGTGACTCTTGAAAAAGGAACGACAGAATATGTCGGCTATAGCCGCCTGAATGTTGTGGTGGAGGAATAGATGTATGAGTGAAAGAAATACAATGATGAATGAAGATCAGATTACACTGGGGATGCTGATTGCGGTTATTCAGGATGTTTTGAAACAGTGGCATCTTATTTTAGCAGTAACGCTGATTGCGGCAATGGGGACATATGTTTATACAGATTTGTCTTATCGTCCTGTTTATTCGACAACGACAACTTTTGTGGCTTCTGCAGGTGGAACAAGTACAACCACTTATCAGAATTTAACAGCGGCTTCAAATTTAGCTTCTGTGTTTACTGAAGTGTTGAACAGTTCGCTGTTTAAAGGCGAAGTGATGAAAACATCTGGACTGGTTCGATTTGATGGGACAATTCAGGCTTCTGCAATTGCGGAAACAAACCTTTTGACTTTAAGAGTATCTGGTTCAAATCCGCGTGAAGTATTTTTGATGACTCAGGGAATTATTGAGCATCATGATGTTGTGACTGAACAGATACTGGGGAATACCATTTTGGAAGTGCTTCAGCATCCAGTTGTACCTACTAGTCCATCCAATCCACTAAATATTAAAAATAAAGTCGTTAAAGTATCAGTAGCTATAGGTGCACTAACGTGTGCTGTGATTGCAGGAATGTCCTTTATGTCAGATAAAGTACGTTCTAGAAGCGAAGCCGATACGAAACTGAACTGTCGTGTATTGGGTGAACTATATCATGAGAAGAAATATAAGACATTGAAAGAGTCTTTAAAACGTAAAAAGACAAGTATTCTGATTACTAATCCAGTGACTAGTTTTGTGTATACGGAAGCTGTACATAAACTGACAAGCCGTATTTCCAGAAGACTGCATTCTCATGAAAAAGTACTGATGGTGACAAGTCTTATGGAAAATGAAGGGAAGTCAACGGTTGCGGTCAACTTGGCATTATCCTTTGTAAGAAGAGGGAAAAAGACTCTTTTGATTGATGGTGACTTAAGAAAGCCTGCCTGTGCACTGATTTTAAATCAGCGTACTCAAGTATATTCTTTAGTGGATGTACTGGAAGGAAGAGCTTCTTTATCTGAGGCAGTGCGCAAACAAAGAAGTACAGGTCTTTATGTACTGACGACATTAAAAGGACTGCGTACAGCAACCAATTTAGTCAGCTCTAAAAAGATGAAAGAAGTACTTCTTGAAGCATCAGAGAATTATGATGTTGTGATTGTGGATACTCCGCCAATGTCACTGGCACCTGATGCGGAAGTATTAAGTGAAGTATGTGATGCATCTGTGATGGTTGTGCGTCAAAATGAGGCAAAAGCAGCTGAGTTGAATGATGCACTTATGATTTTGGAAAGAAGTCATTCACATCTGATGGGATGCGTTTTAAACAATGTGTATGGTGCTGGACGCTTTACTCCTGCCTTTACAGAAGGCTATGGACGCTATGGCAAGTATGGTCGTTATGGAAAATATGGACGCTATGGCTATGGTAAATATGGACGTTATGGCAAAACAGCTGCAGTAAAGGAGGACTCGTATGAATCGTGAATTAGAGACATCAACTCCTAAAATTGATTTATTTGAACTGATGAATGGCATGATCAAGACGATGAAGCACTTGTGGCTTACTGGATTCTTATTGGTATTTGCGCTGACTTTAGGGCTGAGTGTTCGTACATTTGTGAGTTATACGCCAATGTATCAGGCAAGTGCATCTTTTACTGTGCGTGTCAGCAATCCATTTTATGCTTCAACAGCTTATTACAATACTTCTGCAGCTGAACAGATGGCCAAAACATTCCCATATATTTTGACCAGTGGAGTATTAAGTGAGAAAGTAGAAGAAGAATTGGGAATTTCCTACATGCCTTCTGTATCTGCAACAGCGCTAGGAAATACCAATATCTTTACACTGAATGTAACATCATCTGATCCAAAACTGGCATATCAGGTTCTTCAGTGTGTTATGGAGATTTATCCTTCGGTTTCTGAGTTTGTGGTTGGATCAACAACTCTGACACTTCTTAATGACAGTGGAATTCCTCAGCATCCAATCAATCCTTTAAGCTATACTTCTTCCTTTATGAAAGGAATTGTGCTTGGAGGCGGTATCTGGCTGTGTATTTGTCTGTTTTACTGGTTTACACATCAGACCATTATGGATGAAGAAGAACTGGGAAAATTAGTGAATTTGCCTTGTTTAGGAAGACTTCCTAAAGTACGAGGTTTTAATAAAAAGAACTCAGATCATTGTCCTGTTTTAAGTGAACATAATGATAAATTTGGATTTAATGAATCTGTACGTTTACTTAGAGTGCGTGTAGAAAAGGCAATGGAAAAGCATAATGCGAAAGTGCTGTTAGTAAGCAGTACGATTGCTAATGAAGGGAAAACAACGATTTCCATGAATCTGGCGACTGCACTTGCACAAAAAGGAAAGAAGACTTTACTGATTGACTGTGACCTTAGAAATCCATCTGTAGCGGGTGCTTTTGGCATGAGTGAAGAGATTGGACTGAGTGATTATCTGCGTGGTGAACAGACGATTAAATCTGTTTTAAAGCGTATTAATTATGAAAATCTGTTTGTGGTCTTTGGTGGTAAACCGGTATCAAATCCTGAGGATTTATTAAATCGAGTGCAGATGCAGGAAATGATGAAGGCTGCCAGAGTTACGTTTGACTATATTATTCTGGATACTCCTCCATGTGCACTTTTGTCGGATGCTTCTGAAATCTGTGCACTGGCTGACTGTGCACTTTTGACAGTACGTCAGGATTTTGCCTGCAAGGATCAGATTCTTGAAGGAGTACAGATTTTAAATGATGCTGAACGTCCTATCTTAGGATGTGTGCTGAATATGACGAAGCCAAAAATTGGCAAGTCAAGCTATAGCTATTATGGCTACTATGGTCAATATGGAGCCCGTAAACAGACACAAGACAAGGAAGTGAAAGAATATGCATAAACTGGATAAAGTGCGTGCAATGCGTGTTTTATCGCTTGTCGTGGTCGATGCCATTTTAATCAATGCTGCAGTCCTTGGATCACTGCTGTTAAGATTTGAGTTTTCATTTGTGAATCTGGAACTCTCTGGATTTGTGCCAAACTATATGAAGCTAGCACCTTTCTACACTGTCTTTACTTTATTGATTTTTACAACATTTCGTCTGTATCACAGTCTTTGGGCTTATGCAGGAATTGATGAGTTAAGAAATATTTGTGCAGCTTCATTGACTTCTGGGATTGGTTTGTATGTGATTTCAAAGCTTTCAGGCATCCTTCTTCCAAGAAGTCTTCCTGTGATTACAATCTTAGTTATGACAACTCTGGTTGGATCTGGACGTTTTGGATATCGTGTGCTAAGACGCTTTCGTGATGCTTCCAGAGAAGAAAAACAGCCAACACTATTGATTGGTGCAGGGGCTGCAGGATCATTGGTTCTAAGAGATCTGCAGAACTCCAATCATTCCAAAAATAAAGTACTGTGCATCATTGATGATGATCCATCAAAACATGGTACTTATCTTTTAGGTGTGAAGGTTGTTGGGGGAAGAGAAAAGATTGTAGAAATGGTTGAAAAATATCAGATTAAAGATATTATTCTGGCTATGCCTGCAGCTTCACCCTCACAAAAGCGTGCAATTATTGCATTGTGTCAGAAAACACGCTGTCGTATTCAAACTCTTCCAGGCATTTATCAATTAGCAAGCGGACAGGTATCCATTCAGCAGATTCGAAATGTTGAAGTAGAAGACTTGCTAGGAAGAGAAAAGGTCAATGTTGATGAGACTGAAATTGGTGAAAAACTCAAAGATAAAGTGATTTTAGTGACTGGCGGAGGAGGTTCTATTGGAAGTGAACTGTGTCGTCAGGTTGCGAGAAAATCAATTAAGAAACTGATTATTTTTGATATCTATGAAAACAATGCTTATGATATCCAGCAGGAACTAAGAAGAACATGTCCTGATTTGGATTTAGAGGTATGCATTGGCTCTGTACGTGATGAAAAAAGAGTCAATGCCATCTTTGAAAAGTATCGTCCAGATGTTGTGTGTCATGCAGCAGCTCATAAGCATGTCCCTTTGATGGAAGATTCTCCAGCAGAAGCCATCAAAAACAATGTTTTTGGGACTTACAATGTCGCATGTGCTGCCGATAAGTATCAGGCAGAGAACTTTCTGTTGATTTCAACAGACAAGGCAGTTAACCCAACAAATATTATGGGGGCTTCAAAACGTATCTGTGAGATGATTATTCAGACTTTGTCAAAAACCTCAAAGACACGTTTTGCGGCAGTACGATTTGGAAATGTGCTGGGTTCTAATGGATCAGTCATTCCACTGTTTCGCAAACAGATTGCAGCAGGCGGCCCTGTTACAGTGACTCACAAAGATATCATTCGCTACTTTATGACCATATCAGAAGCTGTCTCTTTAGTACTTCAGGCATGTGTCTATGCAAAAGAAGGCGAAGTGTTTGTCTTAGATATGGGGGATCCTGTACGTATTGATGATCTGGCAAGAAATATGATCCGTCTTTCTGGTTTGGAACCAGATGTTGATATTAAAATCGAGTATACTGGATTAAGACCTGGAGAAAAGCTCTATGAAGAGCTTTTGATGCAGGATGAAGGATTAGATACGACACCGAATCAATTGATTTTTATTGGTCATTTTAATGATTTTGATCATGATGTACTGATGCACTCATTAGAGGAACTAAAAGAAGCATGTGAACATCATCCAGATTCAATGAAAGAATTAGTAAAGAAGATTGTACCTACATATCATCCATCAGGAGAATAAGATGAAAAAAGTGAAGAAATTACTTTTAGTTCTTTTGTGTTTGATTTTATTAGGATGTGCAGGCGGTTTTGGTTATGTGCATTCTAAGTTTCGTTTGATGAAAGATGATAATGCCTCTTTATTAGATGAACATTTAGGTCAGGATTATGAAACTGTAGTTGGTGCTGATGAGGATCAGATACTGCAGATGGAACAGGCAACATCATCTCTGGATGAAAAAGATGCTGTTTTAGCAACGAAAGATATTGTAGAGGATAAACATGTACTGAATATCTTATTGATTGGTACAGATGAAAGAACAGGCTCATACAGCGAAAATGCTCGTGGAGATACATGTTTGCTGTTATCTATAAATACAAGTCAGGATGTACCAGTACTGTCTTTAGTGAGTTTTGAAAGAGGAATGGGAGTACCTATTTTAGAAGGAGAATATCAAGGTCAGTATGACTGGCTTACACATACATTCAGATATGGTGGTGCAGAGCTTCTTTTAAAGGAAGTACGAGAGTGTTTTAAGATTGATGTAGATTATTATGTCCGAGTGAATTTCAATGCGTTTGAAAAAGGTATTGATGCCATAGGAGGTGTTGATGTACATCTGGATGAAAAAGAAGTACAGTACTTCATTGATGGATATAAGCATAAAGAAGCAAAAGTAGGCATGAATCATCTGAATGGTAAAATGGCACTCAACTATGCAAGGCTTAGAGAAATTGATTCAGACTGGGTAAGAATCCAAAGACAAAGAGAAGTTATTTTCTCTGCACTGTCTCAAGTCACTAACATGTCACTGTTAGAAATCAATGAACTGGCTGATACAGTACTGCCACTAGTGAAAACGAATCTGACTGAACTTAAGGTTGCAGAAATGCTGCTTCTAGTACCAGAATTATCTCAATTACAAACTCAGCAGATGACTATACCAGCTAAAGGAACTTATGGAAGTATGACAGGAATGGGTGGAAGACGACTGTTTGCGGTGGACTTTGAAGCCAATTCACAGATTCTTTATGAATTCCTCTATGAACCACAAATCAATCAAGAATGATGAAGTCGAAAGATTTCATCTTTTTTTTACTTTTTTTGAGGTTTTGTCGTTTTTTGGAGAATAACTTAAGTGAAGGGAGAGATTTATCTGAAAAACGAACATGAATATGACAGATACTGTAAATTAGTATTGTCACAGAAGTGGATTATTGCAAGACTATTGAAACGCTGCATCAAAGAGTATGAAGATTGTAGCTATGAGGAAATCATTGATTTGATTGAAGATCCAATGATTGATGAAACAGATGATCTGGATTTCATTGAGTCAAAAAACACAGAAGACAATGGGAAACATGGAATGATACGTTTTGATGTGCTGCTTTATGCAAGACTGCCAAAATCAAAAGATGTAGTAGGAATGATCATCAATCTGGAAGCACAGGGATATCGACCAGAGTATCCAATATTGAAAAGAGGGATCTATTATCTTTCAAGACTGATCTCAAGACAGAAAGGAAAGAGTCCAGGATTTGAGAAATCAGATTATGGAAAACTGAAGAAAGTAGTAGGGATCTGGATCTATCATCAAGGGCCAGAAAAACAGGGAATGGTGAATGTTTATGAAATCAGTGAAAACATCAAAGGGAAAAAAGTACAGTTGAAGAAAACAGATTATGATCTGATGAGTTTGGTACTGGTATCACCCAAAGAGGAAACAGAAGGAAAAGATGAGATGATGGACATCTTAAGTTTACTGTTTACAAGCAGAGGAAATCCGACAGGGGACACCCTCTTACGACTGAAAAATGAGTATGATATAGTATTGATGAAGGAAGAAAGTGAGGAGATTGAGAAGATGTGCAATTGGAGTGAAGTAAGATTAGAGCAGGGAAGAATAGAAGGTCGAGAAGAGGGCAGAGAAGAACGTGAGCAGGAAGTAGTATTGAATATGTTAAGGGATGGTGCAGATTTAAATCTAATCACAAAATGGACAGGAATCAGTTTAAAGAAACTTCTAGAAATGAAACAGGAGTTAGAGTCACAGAAGATATCTATGATTTCATAAGAAAGTGAGAAGATTGAGAAGATGTGCACCTGGAGTGAGGTAAGACTAGAACAAGGTAGAGTGGATATGTTATAAGTAATGTTTATAAAACAGTTTTCTTAAATGAAAATGTATGATATGATACAGATGTCTCTTCTGAGACCGCTAACTTGCGCAGCCTGTCTGTGTAAAAATAATAAGGAAGTTCCTATGTGTGGTGTAGGAACTTTTCTTTTTGTAAAATTTAAAAAAAGAAATGAAATACATAAAAAACAAACAATTTTTAATTAAATAAAAAATTTTTTTTAAAAGCGAAAGTGCAAAAAAGCTTTTTATAAAAGGCTTTTTGAAATGTTGAAAAAAATATTTTGAAAAAAACAAAAAATTTTTTAAAAAAGATGTTGACAGTTAAAAGGAGGGGTGGTATTATATACAAGCGCTCGGCAAGGAACGGAAGTTCCGAGAGCGAATCGATCTTTGAAAACTAAATAGAATTACAAGAAACAAACACAACGTCAATTCATAAAGAAAG
>JAFULN010000036.1 GCA_017473335.1 Erysipelotrichaceae bacterium | reverse complement strand
CAGTGCGCCCAAAATACAATCAATTTGTATTTTCCATAAGAATTGCACTTGTAATTCAAGACAAACACAAATTATCAATTAAAAATATTCATTTATTGACATTTAATAGTTTGTCTTAAACCCACATAACAAGATAGTGACGAATTAATATAATTCGGCATTTTTCATAGCGTTTATCTATGACCTAATCTGTATCTTTCATTATGCGAATCAAACAATGTTACTTTCCATTTTCTACAGTTCTGATAGAACTTTCCTATATAATAAATAAAAGATGCTCTACCTATATAAGGTAAAGCATCTTTTAACTTGCTTTATTAAAGCTCAACTTTCTTTAGATCGTTGTAGGAAATTTCTGTTGGAGTTTCGCGTCCAAACAGAATGCACAGAACATTGGCAACACCATTGTCATTGTCCATAGATTCCACTCTGCCTTCAATTCCACTCAATGGACCAGACAGAATCTTAACACGGTCACCCACCACAAAATCAACATTGACCTTACGTTCAGACAGACCCATGCGACGCAGAATTGCTTCAATTTCATCTGGTGAAACCGGGAACGGCTTCGCCCCACCGCCTGATGATCCAATAAATCCTGTTACACCTGGAGTATTACGCACAACATACCAAGCTTCATCTGTCATAATCATTTCTACAAACAGATAACCCGGGAACAGATTGTGTGACTTTTCTACAGGCTTGCCATTCTTGTATTCGATTTCAGTTTCTTCTGCAACAACAATGCGGAACAAAGAATCGCTGATTCCCATTGTTTCAACACGTTTTTCCAGATTTTCTTTTACACGGTTTTCATGACCTGCGTACGTATTAACGACATACCACTGTTTTTCTTCCATACTTATGCTCCAATTCCAATCAACTTCAGAATGAATGTGATCACCAGATCACTTACGATAAAGAATGCGCCAAACGCAGCTACAAACAAAAGAACTTCTCCTGTATTTTCTGTAATATCTTTTACCTTTGGCCAGCGGATACGCTTGATTTCTTTACTGATTCCGCTCAGACTAAACCATTTCAACATCTTGGTTCCTCCTTATTTCGTTTCCTTGTGAAGCGTGTGCTGTCCACACTTCTTGCAATATTTTTTCAATTCAAGACGTTCAGCATGCGTCTTCTTGTTTCGATAGGTTGTGTAATTGCGACTCAGGCAGACTGTGCAAGTCAAAATTACTTTATCATCTTTTGCCACGACAAAAACACCTCCAAGTCTTCACTTGCTCATTTACTTTATCATAAAGAATATTTCAAGTCAAATAAATCAAGTGTATCTCTATGTAAGTTTTTTATATTTCGAGAACTAACGCTGAGACATCATTGCCTCTCGCTGCTTCAAAGAACGCTTCAGCCATCCTCCATTTAAATAGTACACAAGGAACAGAGCACTTGTTAAAACCCATGATATTGGATAACAGAACAATGCCTTAATAATTGTATCGGTAGGTCCAAAGAAAATCCATAACATACGAGTTCCGCAAATACCAAATGCAGTCGTCAGCATCGGAATCAGAGCATCCCCACAGGCACGGATCCCACTGGAATACACTTCAATCAACACAAAACAAATCCATGTCGGACATAGGAAACGCAGGATTTCCATCCCAATGCGAATGACTTCCTGATCCGGTGTGAACAGTCGATAGAAAAAGCTTCCACCAAAATACAGTACAAAGCTCATTGCCAGCGTTGAACACCCCAGCATAAAAATCGTCTGTGTCATTCCTTTCTTCACACGATCAATATTACCAGCACCGAAGTTCTGTCCTGCAAAGGTCATAACGGCTGTGCCAAAAGCCCCTGTCATCATCCAAAACAGTGCATCAATCTTGCCAAACGCAGTAAATGCTGCAACTGTATCTGTTCCATAGCCATTGACAGTTGTCTGGATCAACAAATTTGAAATGCTGTAAAGACATGACTGAATTCCTGCAGGAAGACCAAGCACCACAATTCTTTTCAGCATATCCATATGCCATTTCATCTTCTTCAGTTCAAAGCGATATGAATCCTCTGTATGTTTCAGCACAAACAATGTCAAAATACAGCTCAGCACCTGAGAAATCGTAGTTGCCAGGGCAACCCCAAATACTTCAAGACGAAGCATAACCACAAAAATGATATCCAGCACAATATTGCAGAAGCATGCCGCTATCAAAAAATACAGAGGACGCTTTGAATCTCCAACAGCTCTTAGAATTCCAGCACCCATATTATATATCAGCATCGGAATTACACCCATAAAATAGATTCTCATGTAAGTAACAGAATAATTCATGATATCTTCCGGAACATTCATCATCCTTAAAAAGTCCGGCGCAAACACAACTCCAACCACCATCATAATGGCTCCGCATACTACTGCCAGATACATTCCAGACTGAACACTCTTCTGTACACCTTCTGCATCTTTTCGACCATAAAACTGAGAAATAACTACTGTCGCCCCAGATGAAACCCCAGTCACAAAACCAACCAAAAGATTAATCAGTGTTCCTGTTGAACCACCTACCGCACCAAGTGCCTCTTTCCCCACAAAATTACCCACAATCACTGCATCCACAGTGTTATACAACTGCTGAAAAAAAGTACCAAATAAAATAGGAAAAAAGAAAATTAAAATTTGTTTCCAGATCGTTCCATTTAAAATATCTGATCTTGATGCACGCAATCTCATAACTCCCCTTTAGAAGCCCTCAATCCCCAGCTTCTTTCTTAATTGTATCTTTGTTTCTTCATCACAAAATGCAGCATTAACGGCATTTTCCATACACTGTCTCAACTGTTCTTCTGTTACACCAATTGAGCGCAGCTGAGCATGTTCATTCAATATATTGGTGCGGCTAAACATCATATTGTCTGAATTCAGTGTGATGTTACATCCTGCCTCTAACATTTTCATAATTGGATGCGCCGCATAATTACGTCCATCTCCACAATTCGAACTCACACACACTTCCATCGGAATCTGTGATTCAACCATTGCTTTCAGCCAATCAGGATGATCCACACAATTGATTCCATGACCAATGCGATATGCCTTCATTTTTAATGCATCCAGCACATGAGAGCCATCTCCCATCTCTCCAGCATGAATCGTATAAGGAATGCCATATTCCCTCGCCTTTTCAAACAACGGTGCATATTTCATAAAATCCCCTGTATTTTCATATCCTGCCAAATCTAGAGCTACTACATATTTCCCAAGTGTTTCTCTCGTTGCCTCCACCGTTTCCATATTTTCTTTCATGTTGACATCTGCATCTTTCCCTTTATGCATCAGACAATTGATAAGTTTTATAGTCAAATCAGGAAAATCACGTTCAGCGCGCTTTATTCCTTCTACTACAGCTAATATCGCCTCTTTTTGATTACACCCTGCTAAAGTATGCTGCTGAGGCGCAAATCTCACTTCTGCATAAATCAATCCCAGCTCATTCAATCTCTTCGCCAAATAGTACACACTATCTGAAAGATCTTCCTTTTCCTGCATCACAGCACATGGAAAATCAAACTTCTTCATTCTTTCTTCTCGTGTTGGATAATCATTTTTATACATCATTGAATAATATTGCTCAAAGGTTGTCTTCTCATCAATCACTCTACGTTTCAGTGCCGTCTTATACCCCCACACTAAATCAATTGAACCATCCAAATGCAGATGCAGTTCTATTTTTGCATACTTCATAAACATTCCTCCATCATAACAGTATCATATTCTCTTTTCTCAACATTCTCAATAGAAGAAAACGATGTTATATCTCAACATCGTCTTCTAATTCATCTTCCATAAAAAGTTCAAAACCTGGATTTTCTTCTGCAGCTTCTGAAAGTGTCTGAAGCAGCTGATGACCATATTCTCCTAGCGATTCAACTATGACGTCCCAGTGAATCAAATATACCTTTACATGCCGCATCGTGCTGATACAGTCATACAGTGCATCTAAATTCATTCCATAATATTCTGGTAAATTCAGTACATGTTTTAAATACAGATGTGTTTCTTCCTTAGTAGTACACGCTCTTCCATCTACAAAGACTTCCATCACTTTTCACCTACAATCTCTTCAAAGCTTTCATAATGGTCTTCCGTATAAAATATTAATCCATCATTCGAATACACAATGCGTTTGCCATTGCGATAACCGCCTTCATAATCAATATCACATTCATAATACTGCCTTCCTTTTTCTTTTGGAAGCAGACCTTCACGATTTCCAAACTTATCTCCGCCAATCGACATTCCTTCCGCAACATCCCAGAGATTTCCTTTTTCAGAGTCCCAGCCAAGATCTCTAGCTTCCTGCTTAGTCAAATAGTTGTCTGGAAGATGTTCATAAAGCTTTAGATATGCCGCAACTTCTTCTTTGGAAGAATACCAGCCATCTTCTTCAATGACAATTTCATCACTTTCAGGAAGTTCTGTCTCATCTTTAAGTGCTGTACAGCCACTCAGCACACTAAGAAACAATACTGCACTTAATAACCATCTTAATCCTTTTTTCATCTTGATCACCTAAGTCAATGATACGTTGTTTTTTATGTACTTTCAAGCAGAAGAAAAAGCGATTCTACAATCGCTTTATACTCCTAATTTCTTCAATTCTTGAATCAAATGTTCAGCCACAATCTGATGTCCAGCACGACCAGGATGCAAAGGTTCAGCAGGAATCCATCCTTCTGTACCAATCAAATGTACATCCTTATGATATTTCTTTTCAAACAGTGCTTTAATTTCAAACATTTCTTTCGTAAATACACCACAAAATGGCTGCAGCATAATCAACATGCTTTGTGGATGAAGCTTCATGATGACATCAAGCAGTTCAAGATACCCCTTCACAAAGTTCACTCCTGTATCAAACTGATCATTCGCCCCATGATTAATCACAATAATATCTGGTGCATCATATTCAATTTTTACCCCATCAAAACAATAAGGATAAGCCACAGACGCTTTTGGAACACTGCCTTGACCTGATTTAGTTACACCCACTGCACCATAGCCCATAATATAAGGTTCCATATTCAATGCCTCAGCACTCAGCCAAGCATAAGATGCCATCGAATCATCCTGATAAGGACGTCCATGATACTTAGTACCATTGGAATATTCTTCATCAATCAAGACACCCTCTGTGATAGAATCTCCTACAAACTCAATTGTCTTCTGATTGAAATCAGGCAAAATACCAGGTTCAGCATCGGCCCCTGTAAATTCGATGCAGCCACACAAAGGCTGATACCAGCGATGGGCTTTTTCAATTGCACTTTTATAGACAATCTTTACAATATGATTCCCTGGTGTTTTTGTATGAATGCGTAAATGTTTATCTACAGGCACCTCAGTCCACGCTCCATCATCAACACTCATCCATAAGTGTGGATAAGGGGCAATCAGCCAAAGTGTCTCAAAATGTAAAACTGCCTGTGTTCCCTGAAATGCCAGATAAAAATGAGCTCCAGGTGCTGTTGTTACTGCCTTATCTTCTGTGACTTGCCATCTGCCTACAAAACGCAGACATTCCGATTTACAACGAATCATACTCTTTACTCCTGTGTAATTTCTATGGTTTTCAGGTGGGTTTCACCTGAAGCGGATAATTCATAAATTTGTATGCGATAATCATATAATTCAAAATCAATGCGATACAATGCCGTTGAAGGATCCAGCATTTCACTCTGAGATACTTTATCCACACTTCTTACAGCACTCTTCACATCATAAACATAAACACAATCTGCACCAGTGTACGTCATCTCTTCAATTGCATATTCATGAATCCCTAAATCAATCACATTCTCAAGTGTTACTAGTGATGAGTCCAGCACTGCATTGACCCATACATTGTATTCTCTGCGTGCATATTCTACATCATATTGAAATGAAGGTACATGATAATCAAAGGTATAAAACCAAGATGATGTAACTCGTACAGAGTCTGGAACTTCATCAATATATACAGATGTATAATGATGAGGACGTATAATGCCAGGCCAAGCTGTATCTATGACTTCATCCTGACTGTCATAACAATCCAGTTCTAAATCCACATAAACATCTGTCTCATTAAACACATACATCAGCACTTCATCCTGTGACTTGACTACTTCATAACTGATTTCATTTAGTGAACCCTGAGATGTCTCTTTTAAATAATCTGAGAAATAAATATAATCATCAGGTTCATAAGGTTCATCTATAACTGCCATATTCACTCCAACAAACATAACGATTACAGCACATATTACCGCAATCAAACTTGCCAATAACACCGCATATTTCTTAGAACTGTCTTTTTTTGGTTCAAACTCAAGATCTTCTAATGGAATTTCATAGAGTGGATCATACCAGTGAAGAATTCTTTCTTTTTCAAAAGTTCCGCTTTCAGTATTAGAAAGTACAATCACAAATGGCTTTTCACGAAGTTCAGTGTACAGTTCCAAACCCTTGTCTCCTTCATGAATCGATGTAATGAAATGCTTATGAAGCATAAACTGTCTTCCTAAAGCGCACTGCACAATCCAGTCTTCATTTACAGAGATATGATCATTAATATGTATCATCTGTGAATCAGATAAATCATCTACAGATTCATCCATTTCATTTTCTTGAATCTTACATTGTTTAAATGCACGATAAACCGGCACCATCATAATAATGTACAGAGGTACAAGGACAATCAGTGACAAGATCATGACGGCAATAAACGCAATCAAAGGTTCTGTATCAAAAAACGCAATCAAGACTGCCAACGCACAAAATACAGCAGTCACACTGACACAAAGAAGTCTGCTTTTAGAACTAAGATATTTCTTCATTGTGAACCCCCTAAAGTGAGTGCTTCTTTAAAATCTGTGACATAGCCCAAGATGCACAAGCTAAGCCTGATGCAGCAGGCACAAAAACCATGGATGCAGGCGGAATACGATCTTTTCGAGTCTGACCTTCTGGATTCACAGTTATATTTTGTTTAATTGGTGTTTCACTGGAGAAGACCACATGTATTTTACGTGTATAATTTCTTTTTTTCACCAGCTGGCGAAGCGCTTTTGCCAGAGGGTCTCCACTTGTTTTATCTAATGTTGTGACACATACTTTGGTAGGATCTAGACGATTTGCCATACCCAGTGAGCTGATGCATGGTATCTTACGCCACGCACATGCTTGAATTAAATCCATTTTTGAAGATAAAGTATCAATCGCATCAATAACCACATCAATCTTCTGATCTAAAACAGATTCACTTTCTTTATCAAAAAAGCCTTCAATTAAATCAACTTTACAATCTGGATTGTATGAAAGAATACGCTCTTTCATCGCTTCTATCTTACTTTTTCCTAGATTTGGAATAGTTGCCTGCATTTGTCGATTGAGATTGGATGGTTCTACTTTGTCTTTATCCACTAAAATCAGATGACCCACCTGACTTCTGGCAAGTGCCTCTGCTGCATAAGAGCCTACTCCACCAACACCAACAACCATCACTGTACTGTTTTTCAAGGCTTCTAAGCCTTCTTTTTTTAATAAGAGTTCTATTCTTTCAGATGCTTCACTCATGCAGCCACTCCTTTACACAAGCTTCCATATCCTGTTTCCAATTTTCATCAAATACGTCAAACCATACGACAGGAAACTGATTGTTGAACCATGTATACTGACGTTTTGAAAACTGTCTAGAGTGAAGCTGAATCGCTTCAATCACTTCATCTTCACTCATCGTCCCTTCAAAATACCCACGCCATTCCTTATATCCAATCCCCTGCATGCTTTGATCATCAAAGGATACTCCCTGATGCAGCAGTGTCTCAATCTCTTGTCGAAGCCCAGCCTTTTGCATCTTAAGTACACGCTGATTGATTCTTTCATGCAGCACTTTACGATCACATGTCAATCCCAGAATCAAAGCATCATAAATCATTTCTTTTTTCTGTGCTTCAATACTTTGAGATTTTGTGGTTCCCGTAGAGGCGATTGCGCAGGCACGAATTAAACGTTTGCGATTGTTTGGATGAATCGTATCCAATGCCTTGGGATCTTTCTCATATAAATAATCTACCAATTCCTGTGAACTCATCGATTCAAAAGGAGTCAAATCCAGCTCTCTTGAATCTTTCTCAAACTCATAATCATATAAACACGCCTTAATATACAAGCCTGTTCCTCCACACAAGATAGGCAGTTTCCCACGTGAAGTAATCTCTTCAATAGCAGCTCTTGCCTGTTTCTGAAACAGTGCCACACTATAATTCTCTTTAGGATCCAACACATCCAAATTGTGATGTACGACCCCTTTCATTTCTTCTTCAGTGACTTTTCCAGAGCCAATATCAAACCCGCGATATACCTGAATTGAGTCTCCGCTAATGATTTCACCATTCAATTTTAATGCCAGCTCAACCGCCGCATCACTTTTCCCTACTGCAGTAGGCCCTGTAAATACTAATACTTTTTTCATCGTTTAAAGTCCTTAATCAACTGATTTTGTGAAATCAGAATAAATGTTGGTCTTCCATGTGGACAATGATATGGCTGTTCACACTTCTTTAATGCATCAATGACTTCCTGCATTTCAGCATGAGAAAGTACACGATTAAAACGAATAGAATGATGACATGCCATCGTTGCGATTCTATCTTTGTTAAGATCTGTCGGGTTCAGACTCTTTTCACTGTCAAATAAATCAATTAAATCCTGTAGGAAAGCTGTTTCATCCACTTTCTGCATCCACAAAGGAATACTTCTAGCAATCAGCGTTGTCTGTCCAAAGGCTTCCAAATGCAGCGGAAACATCTTCAGCAAGTCATTGAGTTCATCCATGCGATGCATGACATTAGCACTTGCCTGAACCATCACTGGCACCAGCATATCAATCATTGCTGGCTTCTGTTCATCGAATTGTCTACGGATACGTTCATAATTTACACGCTCCTGTGCAGCATGCTGATCAATAATATATAGTCCTTCTTCTGACTCTGCCAAAACATATCTTCCATGAAGCTGGCCAATTGCCTCCATTGCAGGAAACGGCTTCACACTTGGCTTATATGATTCTTCCTGTTCATGTACTTTTAATACATTCACCTCAGGTACAGTTTCATTCAAATCCAGTATTGACTGAGCATAAATCTTTTCTGATGTAGAAAAGATTTCTACTGGATGTACTGGCGTCTGCGTTTCTTTTTTAACAGGCTTTACAAAGATCTTATCCAGATTGACTTGAGGAGTCTTATTCTCTTCTGTTTCAATCTTTTTCACAGGTTCAAAACTCTGTACTTTTGTCACTTGTGCAGATGCAAACTGTGCTTTTAAACAATCTCTAACAACATCCTGAATCAAATATTCCAATTGTTGCTGTTTTGATAAACGTATCTCCCATTTACTAGGATGCACATTCACGTCCACTAAACGCTCATCCATCGCAATATTAAGAACTACAATCGGATAGCGTTCATTAAACAAGTACGAACGATATCCCTCAAGCACTGCTTTCGTTAAACGATAAGACTTAATCATACGTCCATTGATAAACAAATGAATATAATTCTTATTAGCACGAGTCAAATGAGGAAGCGATGCCATCCCGCTAATCTGATAATCAAAGTCTGATCCTTTTACTTCAAAAGTATTCTTTAAACAATCACGTCCATAAATCTGTACCATTACTTCACGCAGTGAACCCATTCCACTTGTCTTTAATGATTCTTTGCCATCAATCACCA
Organism: Erysipelotrichaceae bacterium; assembly: GCA_017473335.1. GTDB lineage: Bacteria > Bacillota_I > Bacilli_A > Erysipelotrichales > Erysipelotrichaceae > RGIG1896. The sequence goes on along the minus strand of JAFULN010000036.1, from coordinate 23,610 downwards.
AATGAAACGCAATCTCAGGATGAGACAAGGCAAAACGCTGTACATGATCCTGAATCACTGCAGCTTCATAATGAGATGACTTCAAATGTTTTAAACGTGCAGGAGTACGCTGAAACAGACCTTCCACAATCAAAGTTGTCCCCTTGGATGATGGCGCATCACTCACCTCCACCATTTCACCATATTCCACTTTTACAGATGTACTTTCAACACCATCACTTGTCAATAATGTCGTTTTTGAAACAGATGCAATGGATGGCAGGGCTTCTCCACGAAAGCCTAGTGTAGAAATCGACCATAAGTCATCCGTTGTTTTGATTTTGCTTGTCGCATGACGTGCAAATGCACGCTGTGCATCCTCACGATCCATTCCATCTCCATTATCTATAATCTCTATTCTTGCGATACCGCCTTCTAAACAATGAATTTCAATTCTTGTCGCATGCGCATCAATCGCATTTTCAATCAGTTCCTTTACAATGCCGCCTGGTCTTTCAACCACTTCCCCTGCCGCAATCATATTGGATAACTGAGTATCCATCTGATGAATCTTTGCCATCCAATCACTCCTTTCTTACAATCAGAAAAGCCTGCAAACTGCAGGCTAACGTCCAGAATTACGAACACACTTTTTCAAAAAGCTGATCTTCTCTTCAAATTTTCCAAATCCAGTCATACGCCATGCCCAGTTTGGATAACCGACTGTACCTGGTGTATTCAGTCTTGCCTTTTCTGTCAGATTCAATACATCACACATCGGAATAATCGCATATTCAGCCTTCGAATCCATTGAATACGCAATGAAATTCTCACTCAACACTGGATAGCGATAGTTATTTTTCTTGAAATATTTGCGAATACGCACTTTTTCCGAATCACTCTGTTCTGCAACCCATCCACGAATTGTCTGGTTATCGTGAGTTCCTGTATAAATAATCAGGTTCTCGGGATCTTCAGGCATATACTTAGAATTAAATGTAAACTGAACAACGCGCATTCCCTTGAAATGATAATGATCTCTTAGAGTAATGACTTCCGGTCTTAAATCTCCCAAGTCTTCTGCCACGATATTGATTTCAGGATATCTTCTAAACAGTTCATCAAACAACTCATAGCCAGGAGCTTCAATCCATGCACCCTCTACAGCTGTCGGACACCATGAAGGAATCTTCCAATACGTATCAAATGCACGGAAATGGTCAATACGAATAATATCAAATAATTCGCCACTATACGCAAGACGATCCATCCAGAAATCAAACTTATTTTCTTTCAGATAATCCCAATTATAAATTGGATTCCCCCAGCGCTGACCAGTCGCACTGAAATAATCAGGTGGAACACCTGCAATAAATGTAGGACGTCCATCAGAATCCAACAAGAAACTCTTCTGATTTGACCATACATCTTCAGAATCAATACCTACATAGAAAGGAACATCCCCTAAAATCTGAATTCCCTTTTTATTAACGTATTTCTTCAGATTCTTCCACTGCTTATATAATGTAAACTGAATAAACATTTCATAACGAATATCTTCTTCATAAGCCTGAATTACATTTTCATCACGTGTATGAATCCACTGTTTAGCATCAGATGGCCAATCATTCCAGCACTGCATGCCATTTGCCTTTTTCAACGTTAAAAAGACCGCATATGTATACACCCAAGGCTGCTGTACAAAAGCACGATATTCCTTATCTTCTTTAAAATTAGAAAAAGCTTCTCTTAAATAAGGCTGTTTATAAGCACGAACTTCTTCATAGTTCACAGTCTTTTCATCTTTTCTAAAAGAAGGAACTCTTTTTACTAAACCTTCTTTTTCAAGCAACTCCAAAGAGATGTAACATTCATCCATTGCCTTTGAAGAATAAGGCTGATAAGGACTATTTCCATATCCCAGAGGATTCAAGGGAAGGATCTGCCAAATCTTCATCCCTGTCTTTTTGAGTAAATCTGCAAATTCATAACTTTTTGGACCAAAATCACCAATCCCAAATCTATTTGGCAAAGATTGGATCGGCATTAACATACCTGCCTGTCTCATAGAATTCGACTCCTTAAATTTCTCACAAATTATAACACATTCTAAAACATCTGTCCTCAATAAAATCAAAGTTCAGTAAAACGTTTTCCTAAACTATTTTCATTTTTTCTAAAAATTATAGCAATCAAGAAAAAAGCTTAACAATTTAAGTTAAGCTTCACCTTTTGAAACATCTCTGCAATCTCTTTTGAACCTGTGATTTCTAACAAAATACCCTCTTCAAGATGTTCTACTTCTTTTACATCTGCATTTTCACACAGTACACTCATGAATCTCATCTGTTTATAAGGAAGTATACCTTTGATAGTAACGCTTCGATCAAATAAACGACCTTCAATTTCATTTAAAAGAACATCTAGTCCAATCTTCTCTTTTGTACTGATACACAAATGATGTTCATCCAGTTCATCCATCAAATCACACTTATTAAAAATAGTGATAATTTCAATATTTCCAGCACCAATCTCTTTCAGGGTTTTCTCTGTAATTTCCATTTGACTCTCTTTTAAAGGTGAACTGCCATCTACCACCTGTATTAATAGATCCGCCTCACGCGCTGCATCCAGCGTACTCTGAAATGCCTGTATCAAAGAATGCGGCAAATAACTCACAAATCCAACCGTATCTGACAACAAGAACGACTTTCCACTGGGCAGCTTCAAACGTCGAGTACTCGTGTCCAATGTCGCAAACAACATGTCCTTTTCAAACACTTTCTTTTCTTCAGAAGCATTCTGCATCTCTAACAGCGCATTCATCAGCGAACTTTTGCCTGCATTGGTATATCCAACTAGAGCCACACGTTTTAGAGAAGAAGCCATGCGCTTCTCTGATCTGAGTTCTTCCTGTTTTCTAAGTGCTTCAAGTTCCTTCTTTACTACGCTGATTTTCTTTTTGACACCACGCTGCATCAACTGCAAACGTCCTTCACCCTTACCTCTGTTTTTTACACCAGATCCGCCTCTTTGTTGGTCAGAATCAAGATCTTTCTGAGACATCTTCGGCAAAAGATAATTCAAGCGTGCCATCTCTACTTGAAGCTGTGCTTCTTTTGTACGTGCTCGTCTTGAAAACAACTCCAGAATTAAAGTTGTACGATCAATCACTTCACAATCCAGAATATCCTGAATTGCCTGAACCTGTCCTGCACTCAAATCATGAAAAAAGACCACACAATCTGCCTCTTGAACTTCAACACGTTCTTTCAGTTCTATGATTTTCCCACTGCCTAAACATGTACTGCGATCCATATGATCCAGATTCTGAATCAGTTCATCTACTATTTCTATTTCACAGGCTTCCGCAAGACCTTTGCACTCTTCCAATACTTCACGTACATTCCAAGTACGAAAGGATTCATTACATCCTGATATGATTCCTTTTCTCAAACCCATTCCTCATTTCTATCCTTATTATATCCTTATAACTCTCACTTTTTCAATTTATGTTTTATTTCGTTATTTCCTAGGAAATCCCAATATAAAAGACTAAAGCCATTCACCAGCAGGCAAATGACCTTAGTCTTATTCTACAAACAGCTTATACAAAACAGCAGAATAATCTTTGTTGTTTGTTGCAGTACGATGAGGTCCATAGAATTTTTCTGATCCTGATGAATCCATCACACGAACTATTAAATCACTCTTAATTTCAATCGTTTCGCCTTGTTTACCAGTCAGCACAACAACATATGAAGAGCCTCCAGCACCAAATTGTTCTACAAAATCTTCATAAACAAGAACTTCATCCATCCTCTTTATAAAAGATTGAATTTCATTCATTGAATCCATCACGATTACTTCAGTTCCTGAAAGTGAATGCTGTTCTATTTTAATGCTTACAGGTTTAAACCCAACAATTTCAGAGAAAGTATGTGACTTTTCATATAGTCCTTCTGTTTTTTTAATCGATAACAGCTGATATTCTATGCGTGTTTTATGATCCACAGGAACTTCACGTGTTGTATAGATTACTTCCACTACATCACCTTTTCTAAATTCAGAAAGTGTACCTGCAGGCAATGCCACATCAAAATTATCACTTGGATTCTGTGCTCCAAAATATACCCATTCTTCATTTCCGTGCAAAATAATATCCCATATTTCCACAGTGTTTACAGAAGCTTCTCCATTAGCCACTTGATCTTCTAGTTTCGATACATCCGACAAATAAGTGAAATTTGTATACTTAGAAGCTACATCTATCGTTGTGTCATCTGTACGTTTGATGCCTCTACAAATCTGATTACCCTTTTCATTGACTTCAAAAATCAGCGTTTCCATTTCACCCATATACGTCAGTTCGATTTCTTCGCCATCACTTTCATCAATCATCAGATAGAAAATACGCTGCTCATCATCAATCAGGAAGACATTCCCCTCATTGTATTCTATATTGATTTCAGTCACGATACGAGTAAACTTCAGAATTTCATTGTTGTAGGTTAAGAATTCATTGTCCCAACGCAAATCAAATGTACCATAATCATACCCGAGCATTGCGCTTCCATCTTCCATAAACAACAGATAAGTTACTGGAGCTTCTTCTGTTCCCATTGGATGAGGTGTTCTGCCACGTTCAGTTTCTACTCGCAGGAAATCTGTGTATGGATGAATATCCTTACGTTCATTTCCTTCATAGCTGTTGCCTGCTTTAAAACTAGAAAGTGTTCTCATTCTTCCTTCACTATCTACTCCATACACTGTAAATCCACAACACGTTGTATAAGGATCTGTATCATCTTTCAGTGCTAAAGCTACAACCTTTTCCTTTAAACCAAAAGGTCTTAAAACTTCACTTAAGCCTTCTTCAAAAGTGTATTCAAATTGACCATCCCAGTAATTATGATAATGATCTGTATAAATCCTATAAACTTCTCCACTTGAAGTTAATCCATAAACATATCCCGCATATCCATCACAGGTAGAATATGAAGCTAACGCAATGAAATCACTCGGCTGACTGAACACATGAGATTCACCTGTCTGTGTCTTAATGATGCGCAGTCTTCCATTCTGAAGTTCCATGTAATACCCATAAACATAGACACTTTGATAAGTCGCATTGTCAGACTCAACACCCATGCCTCCTACTTTACCTAGAGCCTTCATATTATCTGCCTGCATCGGATCAAACCCCAGCAATTCAATGACTTCTGGATCCGATACAAAAGCATCTGTATTTCCTGCACTGATTGTGCAGTCTTCACACCAAGGTTCCAGATACTCTTTCAAGAATTCTGTATCTTTTTCAATCACTGCCAGTTTTCCATCCATCGCGATGAGATTACCCTCTTCAAACAACTCAAATGAAGATAATTCATTACCAGAAGCATCACACAATGATAAAGACAGGAAAAGTGCATTGCCATCTACAAGTGTACTTTGTTTGTTCAAATAAGTTTGTAAGTCTGCATCCATCACCTTGACCGTATCATTTTCAAACCATGATACAATCGTTTCTGTCCACTGATCAATGGAATATGTCTTTTTCGAACTTAAATCAGTCATTGTAACTTTTCTCATCTGATCTGATGATTTTAGCGTTACTTTTTCATCACTTACTGTTTCAGGATATTCACCAAACATCATCAAATAATCATTCAATAACGCATTATCTTCCATCCTGCTGAAATACTTGCCATCTTTTCGAATACGAATCAGTTCACTTTCTGTTATCACTTCATAGACTGATCCATCCAATTCAAACTGATATTCATAATCCCATGGCAGCTGACTTTCTGTATACGAAAGCTCCATCAGATTTGCCAGCAGTTCTCTTTCATGATCCTGCGTTAAATCAAATGTCATTCCATCTTCTAAACATATCACACGTACCTTTTCAGGCACTTTGTATTTTGGATCGCTTAAGAAAAATACAGGCACTGCCACACATACAACAAGTGCACAGACAAGCACCCAAAATGCTGGCTTCTTGTAGTTTAATACTGACTTCACTCGCTGTTTCACACTGACTTCTCCAAATGCTAAAGGACAAGCCAGAATCATGTTTCTTGGCACACTGCATGACAACAATGTCTTTGAATATTCAATCTTGTTTTGATCGCCTAGTGTCTTAATGACTTTTTCATCACATGCCATCTCAATATCACTGCACAACAAGAAATACGCAACCCAAATCACTGGATTAAACCAGTAGATTGTCAACAAAATATAGCCTAGGGGTTTCCACCAGTGATCTAAACGCTTAAGATGAGCTCTTTCATGAGCTAGTACATATTTTAATTCTGTTTCATTCAAATACGAAGGTACATAGATTTTCGGATTCAACATTCCAAGAATAAACGGTGACGACAAATCATCACAAATCCAGATATTCCCTTCTGTATTCAAAGATGCCTGTACCTGATGCACAATTTTTAGATAGCTGTAGATTGCATAACCTGCCATCACAAACATTCCAGACATCCATACCCAAGGCAGAACATCCATCCATGTGAGTCTTGTGTCTGGCTGAATATTTGAATCACCTACAGGAGCATTAAGTTCTATATTCTCCTGATTAGGAATAATGACCTGCCCCTCATTATTTGATGGTGTTTGAACATTTATAGTTGAATCTGGAACTGTCTCAATGATTTCATTTGGAATCATTGAGGTCGATGGTATCAAACTTAATGCACTCTCAAACGAGAAAGGCACGATCAAACGAATCGCTACAAACACCCATAAGAAACAAATCATGGATTTTGGTGCATTCTTAAACACAAAGCGTATCAATGCAATCACTAAAACAATCCATGATGCAGTGATACTCATATTCGCAATCTGTAAGAACAGTTCCTTCATCTCTGATCAGCTCCCTCTATCATATCCAAGATTTCCTGGACTTCTTTTTTAGACAATGGTTTACGCTTTGTAAACGCTGCAATAAAGGCAGGAAGTGAACCTTCAAATGCATCTTCTATAAACTTCTCAGAACGAAGTGAATCATATTCATCTCTAGAAATCAATGAAGTCACTAATCCATTGTTGTTGATGAAAAAACCACGTTCACACAGTTTCTTTAATACTGTATACGTTGTTGATTTCTTCCATTTCAACTGTGCCTCACAAAGCTTAACCAGTTCACCAGATGTCAGAGGTTCATTGTCCCATACAATCTGTGCAAACTGCGATTCCACAACTCCTAGCTTCATTTCTTCCATAATCCACCTCCAGGGTCTATTATCTATAGATCAATTACAGTCTATCGTTAATAGACCTGGTTGTCAATATGTAAAGAAAAAACTGTCAAAAAGACAGTTTATTAAGTTATGCATATTTTCTTAAATCTTCTAATGTCACATGTTTCTTTTGAATATTTTCAAATTTTACATCACAATATGGATTCTTAATCAAAATCCAATTCAGAATATCTTCTGAACATTCATTCTTAGAAACACCTATCATAATACGTTTCTCTTTTCCTTTTAAACGAATACGATCAGATACATTCTCTGAATAACGTTTTACAGCCCCTTTAAAGACACCATCATGTACAGCTGATTTGATTTCAGTGTATTTCATACGAACCATTTTACGATGACAGCACGCAATTACTTCTTTTTCAGTAAACAGTGCATTACGAATCATGACCATTCTAACATCATGTTCCCCAGTTTTATTAAAATAACTGCGAATATGAAGAAGCCATGTGACTACCACAAAAATCGTATACACCACATATCCTGCAAACACAGGAAAAAGAACCATCAACAAGGTCACTTTCTGACCATAGAATGCACTCACAGTTACAAGAAAGAGACTTAGCATCAAATGAAAAATCATCTCATTGAACACATAGCGATAAAACATCTTTTTCATAAGTATTCCCTCTTTCTACACTGATTATAACACACACAATAAGAAATGTAAGAAAAATAAAACTGTCAAAAGACAGTTTTGTGTTCCTTTCATCAATATTGTTCATCTTTTATTTCAATGAATTCTTTTTTATTCTTTTATCTACCAAGTCATATACTTCGTTATCTACTCTCATACCAATCACAATAATCAACATAATACCGTTTACTTCTATCAGTTGATAGACAATTCTGATTCCACTTGTACGCAGTTTGATTTTTAAAAATCCATGAAGTTTTGTATCAGAATGATTGCCAAGAGTTTTTTCGTATCCTCCTTGTTGTTCTGGCAAAGGATTGATAGAGACCCTATTTAAAGCTTTAACAACAAGTTTCCTCTGACTTCCATCAAGAGACTCAAAATCCTTTTAAGCTTCTGGTATGAACTCAATTCTCCATACCATTACTCAAATTCAACCTCATCCATCGCGTTGATTTCATCTTGGCTGATATTAAATCGTGCATAAACCTCTGAAGCAGGAATAGTTTCATTTGGATCAAACTTGGCCATTCTTTGTACAGCCATTTTCAACAGTCGAGCTTCTTCAATCTCATCCGCAAATCGAAGATATTCTTCTGGAGACATCAGCACACATTCAGGCACATTGTTTTTAATCACAACTTTTGGTCCTTCTTTTCGTACAGCCCCAAAAATTTTTCCGGCTTTTCCTTGATTAAACCACGAAATAGGTACTGTACCGTTTAATATTTTACGAATAGACATGGTATCACCTCAATATTATTATATGAAGCATTAACAAAAACATCAATAAATTTATCGATGTTTTCATCGATAAAATAAAACTGTCCGAAGACAGTTAATGTGTTTCATTGAACCAAAGTGGTTTATCAGTTTCCATTGCTTGTGCAACAGTTTTATATTTAAATCCATATAATCTTTGGAACAGTGCTTTGTTGTTGATACGAGCCATCAAGTTTCCTTTATGACGAACTTCAGATTTTGGGAAGAGTTTTTCAAGCTGTTCTGCTTCACTCACTTCTACAACCAGTTCAAATCTAAGCTGCAGACAATGATTCAGCATCTTCATCAAAGAACGGCTGTCCAAGTACACAATTTCCTGAATTGTAAGTGTTCCATTGACTAGATAGAGCACTGCATATCCGCTGATTTCACCTTTAGAATCATAGCACGCAATGATTTTTCCGCCCTGAGCTTCAACTTCATGTGCTAAATCTCTAAAATAGTTCTCATCACGCATCATCACTCCATCAAACTTTGCAGTAAACTGAGAATAGACTTTCATCAGATTCTTAAAATCCAAACGATAAGTAATTCCTGTATCTGCCAGCTGAGGCACATCTGCACGTTTAATCAGAATCTGTTTTCTCTTATAGACTACTTCAAATCCAAACTCTTTGTACAGTTCAGGATCATATGCCTGAATCAGTGTCACCAGTTCCTGATGTTCACACTCATCCAGTACTGCATTCATTAAACGATGAAAATGACCCTGATGACGATGATCTTCCTTTGTTGCTACCCCTACAATCATAGATGACTGAATCATCTTTCCATGAAGCATCAAACTATGTGGTGTCTTGATGGCACTGGAAATCACAGTGTTATCCTCTTTCAAGACAAAAGTCTGATGATTTCTGTAATAGCGGTCAAAAAAGAATTTGGTATATCCGCCATCATCAAAAGAGAAAGCTTCTTTCCATAGCGCTAATACCTGCGCTTTATCCTGTGGTAGTGCTTTAGTTACCATGTTGCTCACCTGCCCTGCACAAACGATATTTCTCAATCATAAAACTTGGATGATAGGCCTTTTTCGCCTGTCGCAGATTTTCCATTCCCATGTCATCTTCACGATTGACATATTGAAAATCAGGAAATTCATGAATCAGAAACTCTCTGCAGATTGCCTGATACAATCCACGTATCGATTCATCCGCTTTTTCAATATTTTCCTGACACATTCTTTCGGTCAGCACAGAACCAATCGCAAAAGCTTTCACCTGACCATCAATACGAATTAGTCCTCCCCTTGCAGGAAGTACTTCAAAGTGTTCTAGGACTCTTTTAGCCCCAGAAACATCATAGGCCAGACGCTCATCATCGACAACTGTCCATGTCTTCAAAAACTCTATGCACTCCTGTGCATTCTCACTTGTAATGGATTCATAACTCCATCTTCCATCATATTCCTTATAAAAAGCATTCAAATGATTACGTTTCTTCTGCAGTTTCTTTCCCGCAAAAGACTTCAGTGAAGCCACTTCATACACATAATCATCAGCAGCACATTCATGACATCCGCAATATTCCGGATAGATTTCAATGACTTTTTTCATCATTTCTTTTGTAAAGCAGCTTAACACAAAAGGACACTTGTATCTGTCAAAAATACTCTTTCCTTTACGAAGTGCCTGTTCAAAATATTCTTCTTCACAAAGAGGCATATACAAAAACATCTGTCTTTGATAGATCCCTAATAGAAGCAAATAATTCTCTGTACGATAGATAAACAATGGATACAAGTCAGCCCATTGAATCATATTAATTAGGTTATGGTTTGATTCTTCATAATGGCTTTTTTCAAGATATTTCTGAATCACAGGAAGATCTGATAGAGTCACTAGTTTGAAATCAGCTTCAAGATCAAGCTTATTCATGTTTAATTTCCTTTTCAGTATATTCTGCTTCAATAATGTCACTTTGTTTCTTTGACTGCACACTTGAATCATATTGCATTTCTTTCATCATCTTTTTTGTTTTCCATGAAGAATACACTATAAACAGAAACAGTGCTGCAATCAGAAAGACCACCAATGGCCAAAAGGTCATCAATGCAATCATCAACAATATGACATATGCAATTTTCATTAATTGTTCCACGAGTCCACCTCAGGTTTATTATACCCCTTTTTCAGAATCATTCATAGAAGCACGCTCTGCCTGTCGCTTACGGATATCTTCCGCAAGATCTGTCAGCTTCTTTAAACGATGTTTCATTCCTGATTTAGAGATTGTTACACCTGTCTCTTCCTCGTAAGCTTCTGTAAGTTCATTTAAGCTTGCCTCTGGACAATTCAAACGCAGATAAGCTACTTCTTTGAACTTTTCATTTATGTGATCCAGCATTCCCAATTCCTGAAGCATTAAGATATCTTCAACCTGCTTGGTCGCAGCCGCAATCGTTTTTACTTCATTGGCCAGCTCACAGTTATCCAAACGTGTCAGATTGTTTCTAAAGTCACGCGTAATACGAATATCTTCAAATTTCATCAATGCCTCTGAAGCAGCAATACAGCGCAGAAAATCCGCAATCTTATCTGCCTGCTTGCAGTAAACCACCTGATGTTTTCTGCGTTCAATGATTTTAGAAGGCAAATCAAAACGCTGCATCAATTTCTGAATGAACACTGCATGCGATTCTTCAAGACACGCTATCTCCATATGATAATTCGCTTTTGTCGGCGCATTCACACTTCCTCCTGCCATAAACGCACCTGCAAGATACGCTCTGGCACAGCAGTCTTTCTTCACCAAAAGATACGCTGGATGATCCTGAAGCCCCTTATCGGTTAATATGCCCAGTTCATCCAAGATTTCTTTTACATGAGATAGAACACGAATTTGATAAATATAATTCTTTTTTAAATTCATCTTTCTTAAAACACTGAGTTCAGTTTCTACATCAAACTGATCTTTCAGCATCTTCAATGTTCTTTTGGCAATAGTTGCATTTTCTGTTTTAATCACCAATACCATTTTCAATGACGAAAAGGTCAGTGTCGAGCACATCTTAATTAACGCACTTAACTGAGCTTTCTGGCAGCATTCCTTCAGCTCGTTCGCTGCAATCTCGCTTTTGACCTCCGTTGTAAAGGACATCCTATTTCATCCTCTCTAAAATCAATTCTAAACTCTGTTTAATCTTCGTTGAATCATGACGAACCAATTCTTTGGAAAAGTCTAGTAACGGACATTTCAGCACTTCATAATCATGATGATTCTCTTTCATCACAACTTCAATACTGCCTTCTTCATGATATCTCTTTAAGATCCTATCAGGTATTTTCTCTTCAGCCATGACCACCATATCCAAAGTACTTCCATGATGACGGAAAGCTTCAACATGATCTTCCATTGTATAGCCATCCGTCTCCCCTGGCTGAGTCATCGCGTTGCAATAGTATACCACTTTTGCCTTAGTTTTTTCCAGTGCATCTTTTATTTCTGGAATAATTAAATTCGGTAAAATACTTGTATATACTGATCCAATCCCTAAAATAATAACATCTGCATCCATAATCGCCTGAATTGCAGCAGGTGTTGCCTTAACCTGTTCCTCATAAAACACTTCATTAATGCGGTTTGAAATATCCGGAATGTTGGATTCACCGCGCACAATCGTACCATCATGCATGCGCGCAAATAAAGTAATCACCTGAGAAGTCGCAGGGATAATTTCCCCACGCACATTTAGGACCTTGCACAAGGTAGAAATACTTTCCAGAAAACTCCCACAAGACTGGGTCATCGCCGTCAAAATCAAATTGCCAAGATTATGTCCCATGACATCTTCATCCTGATCTCCAAAGGATTCAAAGCGATAATCCATCAATGTTGAAAGCAGTGTTTCAGATTCACCTAAAGAAATCAGCACATTGCGAATATCTCCCATCGCAGGAATATGAAAATGTCTTCGCAATCTACCTGTACTTCCGCCATCATCCGCTACAGTAACAATTGCCGCTATATCTATATTTTCAATCTTCTTGATACCCCTTAATATCGCAGACTGTCCATGTCCTCCACCAATCACAACGACTTTTTTCCTAGTCATGATAAACCTCCTGTTTATCTCGGTGTTCCTTGAAACAGCGGTACTTATCCTTATAATAGTTATACAAATAATTCGTAATGCTGACAGAACGATGCTGACCACCTGTACATCCAATCGCTACAGTAAAATGATTCTTTCCCTCATGGACATACTTTTCAAATGCATAATCCAAAAACGCAATCATCTTCTCACAGAATTCTTTTGTCTCAGGCTTATCCATCACATAATTATAAATACATGCATCATCTCCAGAGTAAGGTCTTAATGCTGGATTCCAGAATGGATTTGGAAGAAAACGCACATCCAGCATACAGTCTGCATCCATCGGTACACCATGTTTATATCCAAAAGAAATAAAACTAATAGTAAAAACCGGCTTGCTGGAAAGCGAAAAATAGTCCTGCACTTTGCTTTTCAGTTCAGCTGGCTTTAAAAAAGTTGTATCAATCATACAAGTTGCCTTATCTTTTACACTTTGGAACATCTTTCGTTCTTCTTCAATCGCTTCGTCCAGTGTATTGCAGACATTTCCATTCAATAATGGATGATTTCTGCGAGTCAGCTTATAGCGATGCAGCAGTTCTTCATTCGATGCATCCAGAAACAAAACGCGCACATCCATATCACATCCAGAAAACGCATGCAAAAACTCCGGAAAATCTTTTGCGGATGTTGAAAGCGCAGTAAAATTGTAGCGAGTATCTGTACTATGTTCAATCACATCAACAAGTGCACTTAACAGCTGTACTGGGAAATTTTCTATGCAGTGATAACCCATATCTTCAAGTACGCTGGTTGCATTTGACTTCCCTGCACCTGACATACCACTTACTAGAACAACTCGTTTCTTCATCTGCATCACCCTCATTCTTATCTTATTCTAACATGCTTCAAGGCGCTCCACAATCAGACAAAACTTTCAGATTTCAAATTTATATCGTTCTATGATAAAATATGACTCAAAGGAGAACTCTATGAACTCTACATCCCAAAAAATGATTCTTCAGTTATTGAATCAATGTCTTCAGTCAGAAATTAACATTGCAGCCTTCTGTGAAGAATTTGTATTTCATTATTTAAACCTGTCTGATGGTGATTTTAAGACAATCTGTAAAGACATGTTTCACACAGCATCAGATTACTTAATGAGAGATACTTCATCTGTCATAACACCAGAAGAAATCATAGCTGCTTCAGAAGTGTTTGATGTCATCAGAAACACACATCACAGACTAACTCGCCATCAGTCTCAAAGCTGAGCACTTCATTATCATTCTGTTTTCTTTTCTTATACAATCATCATGGAGGAATTCTATGAAACGCAAAATTGTTCAAATCAGCCGTGAAAAATGCATTGGCTGTGAAAAGTGTGTCCATGCATGTCATGAGATGGCCATTGAAATGATCGGTGGAAAAGCCATGCTAATCAAAGATGACTATTGTGATGGTTTAGGAGATTGTCTTCCTGCTTGCCCTGCAGATGCGATTCAAATCATTGAACGAGAAGCTGCAGAATATGACCACAATGCCGTCATGCAGCGTATAGAAGCTGCCAAAGAAAAAACTGAACATACACCTGTACCAAGTCATCTGTACAACTGGCCTGTACAGCTTCAGCTTGCTCCTGTTCAATCTGTCATTTATGCACACAAGAAATTGTTAATCGCAGCAGACTGCAGTGCTTTTACCTATGGTGATTTTCATCAGAAATTCATTAAAGATCATACAGTACTCATTGGATGCCCTAAACTAGATCCTGTGCGCTATGCTGAAAAGCTTCAGGCTATTTTTACACTGAATCCTATTGAATCCATTGATGTTGTCATCATGGAAGTTCCATGCTGCTCAGGATTAAAGAATGCAGTCATAACAGCTCTAAACAACTCACACAAATCAATTCCAATGAACATTCATATCATCTCTACCAAAGGAGAGCTTCTATCATGATGGATAAAGATATAGAAACTTGTTTTGCAGCACTGATTGCGATTGCCAATGCATTGAATCTTGATTTAAGCTTCAAAAAAGTCAATGATGATGTTATCAATGCACTATATGCCATTAAAAATAGCCAAGATGTACAAATCTGGATTGATACACTTCGTCAAGACAAAGCTCTTGTAGTCCCAGACTGTGCAGTATGTGAACATCCTTGTGGAAGAACTAGTGAAGTCTATTTAAATGAAAAAGATGAATCAAAACGTAGACATGCCTATCAATTAATTGAAGAACTCGATTCACTTAGTTTAAATGATATTTATCAAAGACTCTGTGAGTGTTCATTCTAGACGCTAACGCGTCTTTTTTTATTTGACTATTTCATTTGTCCAAGCCACTCTTATTCATCCACATATCTTAAAGTGAAGCATAGATAAGGAGGGATAACATGCTTCAGAAAAACAAAAGCTGCAATGAATGCAGCTGCTTCGAAAGAAGTGAGAAAGTCTTTCAAGATAAGATGGATACCTGGAGAAACTGTGGCTGTACACACAATGACAGATGCTGCACAGATGCGCCATGCACAAACATTCCACCCTATGACACAGATGAATGCGAAGAAAACTACGATATGGAACTCGCCATGGCTTATGTAAAGTCTCAGCAAATCAATCTTCGTACTGTAAAAAACTGTGATGATGCCTTAGAGGCAGGTACGATGTTTGATGAATTAGACAAACCATTCACTGCAGGAGGTAAAACTCATGACACGTACTAATCACCTGTTAAAACACCAGCAGAATGATTTCTGCATTCAGGAACTCACACTCTATCTTGATACACATCCAGAAGATAAGACAGCTCTTCGTCTTTTAAGAAAGCATTTAGATATCAGAGAAGAGCTGAAAGAAGCAGTACAAAATGAATCAGGACCACTTACCAATTATGATCATGACACTAGAGACTGGCGCTGGGTCAAAGGTCCTTGGCCATGGGAAAAGGAGGTGAATGAGCATGTGGATTTATGAGAAAAAACTTCAGTTCCCAGTCAACATTAAAAAACGTGATCCAAAAATGGCTCAAATGATTATCTCACAGTTAGGTGGACCGGATGGTGAACTAGGTGCATCTAACAGATATCTGCACCAAAGATATGCTATGCCTTATGATGAAGTAAAAGCTTTACTGACAGACATTGGTACTGAAGAAATGGCACACGCGGAAATCATCAGTGCAATGATTCATCAACTGACAGACGGTGCAACTGCACAGGAACTCAAAGATGCAGGTGTTGCGGATTATTATGTAGACCATACCACAGGAGTCTATCCAGTTTCAGCTGCAGGAGTCCCATTTAGTGCAGCAGCATTCCAGTCCAAAGGAGATCCTATCACAGATTTAGTAGAAGATATGGCCGCAGATGGTACGACTGCGTAAACACAACTTTTTTAAAAATTCCAGTAAATTTCTATCTTTTGAGCCTTGGTAACAGGGTCTTTTTTACCTACTAGAATGGTATCAATCAGGATTTCGACCGTTGTTCTGTCAAGATGTTCTAAATTCACATACTTTTCAAGCATCTGTCTGCGGTCTTCACTTTTTTTCATTTTTTCTTTGATTTTTTCAATTTCTAAAGTAGTTTGAGATACCAGTTCCTCCACTCTGTTTTTTTCCAGAGAAAAATCTTTTGACATCACCAGGTAGTCACTTTCTGAAATGATACCTCTTACTTTATCTAAATACAGTTCTCTTAACCCTTTGACATACTCAGCAGCTTTCTTTTCATAGAGATAATTTTGACGGTTCAGTTTCTCCAGTTTTGTATGTAAATCCGAGTTTAACTGTACCTTCGCTTCAAGTTCATCCATATTCAGATAGAGTTTACACAGACTTCTCAACTCAGCCAATACAGCTTTTTCTAAGGCACTTGCTGAGATGAAGGCACCAGCACAAGAACCCTTGGAAACATAGGCTGTAGAGCACCTTAAATAACGTCTGCCATGCGCTATCTGTGCGCTCATTGAATAACCGCAGTCCATGCAGCGTACCTTTCTAGAAAACAAGCTGATCTCGCCAGAATAACAAGGCTTTGTCCTTTTTGCAATCATTTCCTGAGTTTTATCCCACAATTCACGATCAATAATCGGCTCATGGGTCCCTTCAACTGTAATCCACTGATCTTTTGGTCTAGGCTTGTTTTTCTTTGATTTGTACGAAACAGAACCGTATTTCCCCTGCGTCATGTTGCCAATGTACATATCATTGACCAGCATGTCACTGATATTAAAATACTTCCACAGCGTTGAATTCTTACGCTTAGGCTGATAGTACCTTAATCCTTTTCGCCTTTTGTATTCCGTAGGATTAGGAATCCCACGATCATTTAATAATCTGGCAATAGCAGTCTTCCCCATTCCCTGTACATAGAGTCTGAACACTTCTCTAACCACCTCTGCAGCTTCAGGATCAATGATTAAATGACCTTTTTGATTTGGATCCTTCTGATACCCATACAACGCAAATGCCCCGATATGAGCTCCTTTTTTACGTCTATCCGTCAAAACAGAACGAATGTTATCACTTAGATCTTCAAGATACCACTCATTCACAAGGCCATTGATCTGACGTGATTTCTTATTCCCTTTGATTTCGGTGTCTGCATTATCGACAACACTCACAAAGCGAATCCCCCACAAAGGAAACAAACCATGGATGTACTTTTCAACCAGTTCGAGCTCGCGAGTAAATCTGGACTGTGTTTTGCACAGTACAATATCAAACTTTTTTTCTTCTGCATCTTTGATCAGTTTAAGAAATTCAGGTCTGGTTCTAGATGTTCCTGGCAGTTCATCACAGTAGATTCCATACACTTCCCAGTCTTGTTTCAAAGCATAAGTCAACAGCATGGATTTCTGATTCTGAATACTCATTGAATCATCCGTTTCGAATTGTTTGTCTCTATCTTCATCGGAAAGTCTGCAGTAAATCGCAACCTTCTTTTTCATTATGTTTCACTCTCCATTCATTCAAAGTGAAACAAACACTCGCATGATACATTCATTCTATCACACAAAATGCTGTTTCTTCCTTTAATAAGTTGAATATTTTTCATGCCACTCTATAACCTCTATCCACTTGGCAAGAAAGGCTTCCGCCAATAAAGATTCTTCATTTTTAAAATGACTTTCACATACAAGCACTGCACTTCTTGCCATAGACCTTCCCCCTTCAGTTCAATACATCTTAGTTTTTTTTCATTGATCAATTCATCATTTTTACACAACATCTGCTTATCTCCTTTCAGCAGTGTTGGTATACCACACCAAAAATCCACTCTCTGAAGCACAAAAAAAGTGGGCAAAAATGCCCACCTTGCTCAAATTATTTAAATGTACTTTTTCATTACACGCATATAGTCGCGCTTACTATTGAAAATCGCCAGTACATAAACTGTATTGCTTGACTTGTCATAATGATAAAAAATCAAATAATCATCATGTACAAGATATCGATATCCATTGCTCTTGAGAATTCTTTCTTTTGGAATTGCACCGCTTTCTGGAAAGTCTTTAAGGATGTTCGTTTTCTCTTGAAGCTTTTTCAAAAAGCGAACGGCAAGTTCCTTATCTTTTGAAACATCTGCAAGATAAAAGGCTAACTCACGCAAATCAGACTTGGCCGTATCAGTAAATACAACATTGCACATCATAATTCAACCTGATTGATCTTTTCAATCAGCTCTGCAAACACATCATCAGCAGACTGAACTCTTCCAAGCTTAATATCATCCATCGCCAAAGCAAGATGAGAATAAACTTCAAGTTTTGCCTCCAATTCATGAATGTAATGCATCTGATTGATGAAGTCTTCATGACTAAGTAGAACAGTATCTTCTTTGCCATTCACTGTAATCGCCACAGGATTCTCTCTAGTTAAAGCGGATATTTGCGCATAATTCGTTCTAATATCTTTAGAAGGTCTAATCGAAAAACTCTGAGACATCATACCACCCTTTCTCCGTAGTCATATTATACCTCAATTATACTACCCATACAATAAATTTATTAGGACATTTTCAGAATTAGGAGGATTTTTTTAAGGGTGTATACACTCTTTAGTCCAACTGCAAGCGAGAACACAATCCTAAAGCCTACAATCACAGGCACAACGAGATAGATGATTCTAAGCACAAATCTCAAGACTGCAATCGCAATCCCACCGATAAGTGCAATCAGTGCAACTGTTCCTATGATAACTGGAAGATCAAGTACATCCACATTTCCGTCTTTGTCGACGACATCATGGTAATCTTATTTAATAACAATTAATATAGCATTACTAAAAATAGTTTTGAATAAGGTAATTTTATATCATCATTTGTGAAATAAATATTATATAATAAATAAAAGAAAATTGGAGGAAGCACTATGGCAAAACACGAAATCTTTGTCAAATCCGAACCAGAACTTAGTAGCGAAGAAATTACAAAAAGAATCAGGGAGATAGTAAATGGATACGATGCAGATGGAAGTAGTTCAGGTTATGACGCCACTCCTATCTTTACAGTCAAAGAATTTGCTAAAGAGCTTCAGGTATCTGTACATACTGTCCGATATTATGACAAAGAACACTTGTTCCCTTATGTACAAAGAACTGAAGGAAACGAACGAATGTTTTCTAGAGCTGATTTAGCATATGGAAAGATGATTATTTGTCTTAGAGGACTTGGCTTATCCATTCGTGACTGTCATATGTTTATTCTTCACACAATGGAAGGTGACGGTACTGTAACAGAAAGACTCAACATGCTTCTTGTCCTTCAAAATCAGCTTAAGAAGGAGATTGCAGAATTGAATACAGCTCTTAGTGATCTGCAGTTCAAAATTCGCTATTATTCGTATCTGAATGATATCGTTTATTTTGAAAAAGAAAGTGGCAACTACGAAAATAAGAATCGTGGCACATTACGCAACCTCCACGAGTTTATCTTAAGACAAAAAAATATGCTTCCTGAGCAACCGCAATCACAAACCAAAGAATCTAAACCAGAATAAAAGGTTATAAAGCCTGTCTGCTCTATAACCTTTTTTAATATTTGCAAGTTGTTAGACTAGCAAAGTCCTCTCATTCCCCAGAACATGAATCCTACTGTCAAAAGGAATGCAGTTTGGATGAGGAATTTGACAAACATAGGTTTTGCGAATTCTTTTGTGTTGAACAGACCGAATGAGAAAGCAACCATGTATACAGTTACTTCATAGCTGAACAGCAGCTGAGAAATACCTTGGAATACAACATAGCACATTGCCATTGGGCTGAAACCTAATGTTACACAAATCTGAGCCAGAGGTTCACCTAATACAGACATAACTGCAGCTGGTGTCATGATGAAGTTCAACAGTACAGACAAGAAATATGTCAATGACAAGAATGTTGTACCACTTACATTCTGCAGAATTGGGAATGTAACTGTAGAGATAAACTTACCAAATCCTGCAGCTGCACCTGCTGTACCGATTGTCATACATGCAGCAACAAAGAATACTCCACCCCAAGATACTTTAGAGAAGTCTTTTGCTTCACCAATATCAATTCCAGGCAAGAATGGAACAGTAATAACAAACACGAATGCATACATCATACCCAGATGATGAATTGAGTCAGTAAACAGCAATACGATGAATGCAATCAGAATTGCCAGCATTTTCTTATCTTTAGCAGTCCAAGGTCCCAACTCTTCAATCTTCTTATCAAAGAAATCTGTAGCACCCAAAGATTCTTTAGGCTTGCACATGAATGCTACTGCAACAGTAGATAGAATCAGAGGAATAATGAATACCCAGTTATCAGCAAAGAATGTTGGATAATCAGATGCCAAAGGAGTAACGGCAGACGCATTGCTCATGACAATTGAGAAATATCCAGCAGAATACAGGAAATGGTTTGCATCATGATAGACAAATGTACAAATCAGCAACAAACCGGCAGCAGCTTTCCCTTTCAGATTCAGCGCTTTACACATACCGTATACGATAGCGATAACAGAAACCAGAGCAAGGATACCCTGCATCATGATTCTTGACAGCAATGAAATCAAAGCAACTGCAAACGCCAGATAAATATAGTTCCCTTTACATTTAGCAGCCATTCCATAGGCAATACGTTCCAGAATTGTTGTCTTTTGAATCAGTACAACAAGGATAAAGCTGCACAGTGTCATCCAGATAGCCTGTGATGTCCAGTTAGACAAAGCCTGAGACAATGTACAAACTTTAGCTAATGGATAGGCAAACATTAAGATAATAGATGAAGTTACGTTATTTAGTAAATTAAAAGCCAACAACAAAATTCCTGAAACTGTAATTGCCAAATATGTACCAAGTACAGGTGTCCACAGTTCATTCGTTGGAATCAGTTTAATTACGATGAACGCAACAATAATTGAAATCCATTGGATTAACTTTTTATTGTTTTTCATATTTTCCCCTTCTTTTATAGAGCTAATTTAAAGATAGCTAAATAATCTTCTTTTGTTTTTACTGGTGCATACCACTTAGATCCATCTGATGTCAAAGCTAAGTCTTCGACAACAGGCATGACATCTTCAAGAGTGATATACTTGTCAGAATTGCGATCAACTTTCATTTGAGACAAACGAGTTGGAAGTCCCATTTCTTCAATGAATGCTTCATAGCGTGCAATTGCTTCTCTTGCAGCTTCGTATTCATTCAAATCTGCAGGTACACCCCAAACTTTTCTTCCCCAAGTTGCAAATTTTGGAGCTGTTGCATCATTCAGTGCATACTTATAGAATGCGAGTGACATAATTCCAATGCCTGCGCCATGGATCACAGCATCAATATGAGCTGACAACATGTGTTCAAGCGTATGGATGATAGTCGCACTGTTATAGCGTCCAAATGAGGAAATTTGCATAATGGAAAGCATTGCAGCCCACATCAAATCCGCACGCGCATCATAATCATTTGGATTGTCCTTTACTTTTCTGCCTGCATGAATAGACGCCAGCTGGATTCCTTCTGAAATTGAATCCTGCATCGCCATTGTGCTAGAGAAATAGGTTTCAAGCGTATGAGACATAATATCAATCACACCACAAGAAGTGTGGAATGCAGGAACTGAGAATGTGTAAGTTGGATCTGCAATCGCAACTGCAGGGCGATTGATAGGATTTCTCAATCCGATCTTTCTCTTTACATCAAGGTTAGACACAACTGCTGACCATGACACTTCTGCACCAGCTGCTGCCAATGTAGGAATGCAGATAACTGGCAATGTCTTTGTCACCTGTTTCTTGCCTGAATAGAAATCCCATACATCTTCATCACCATAGTAGCCAAAACCGATGGCCTTACCTGTATCGATTGTTGATCCACCACCCGCAGCGATGATGACCTGACCACCAGTTTCTCTTAAAAGAGAAATACCTTTATTGATTGTAGTATGCTTTGGATTTGGTTCGATTCCTGAGAATTCTACAAACTCAATACCACCATCATTTAAAGATTTGACGACCTCATCATAAAGACCTGAAGCTTTTACAGGAATGTCATCATAAACAAACAGTACTTTCGTTCCATATCTCAGTACTTCGTCCTTTAGATACTGACTAACAGTCCCCTTTCCAAAGTGAATTCTAGTTGCAATATTGTAGTTAAAGTTTTGCATTTTACTACCCCCTTTCTAAATTACAGAAAGTATAAACCCGAGAGAAACTCTAAATGCAATAGTTAATTTTTTCACGAATTGCTTGTTCTTTTTTTCTCAAATTTGTGATTTTCTTAAAAGTATGCACTTACATTGTGAAAAATTTATTATGATTAACAAACACAAGGTTAGAGTTACTATCACTTTCTTCTTTCAATTCGCTCAGTTTTATTCTGCTGTTCGAACAGTTCAT
Organism: Erysipelotrichaceae bacterium; assembly: GCA_017473335.1. Lineage (GTDB taxonomy): Bacteria > Bacillota_I > Bacilli_A > Erysipelotrichales > Erysipelotrichaceae > RGIG1896. The sequence continues at coordinate 1,027 of JAFULN010000036.1, read as the reverse complement.
AGTCTTCTTCCAAATGCAGACGAATCAACTTACGGATATAGGAAGAAACAGATGTACCATTTGCTCTGGTCATCTTCTCGATCTTCTTCTTTTCTTCTAGCGAAATGTTCACGCCAACCACCTTGAGAGACTTCTTGCGAGCCTTCTCTTTTTTTATGGAAGTGTCCCCTACTGGTTTGCCAGACTTCTGATAATGCTGCACATCAAGCAGGTCTCCATCGGCATCATAGATTGCATTGCCTCTACGGATAGAGTGCGAGATCGTATCTGCGATGTCTGGATAAGTGATGATGCTGATATCCTCATGGAAGGTGTGAAGGAAATCCAACATCTTGATATCGTAATATGGAACGAAGATTGCTCGCGTGTCCTTCTCGATGTCACGTGCAAGCAACCAGTCAGTTACAATAAACTCATCAGGAATCAGCTCAAACCCTAGCAAATCTTCAAACAGTTCACGAGCATCATCCGCCCATTCTTCAAAAGTATGCTGCGCAATATATGTCAGCGAATCTATCCCTGCAAGATTGTGAGGAATGACATAGATGTGTTCAAACAGCTCACAGGAATTATCAACGAGATTCAAAGATCTGATGGATTTGTCCATAGCAATTCCATTTTGACCACAACAAGATAGTGACGATTTTTTTGAAAAATTCGTCATTTTTCATAGCGTTAAGCTATGACCTGACCTGTATCTTGCCAGATCAGTATCTTTCAACTATCTTCTCTTCCTGCTCGTAAGCCTTTGGCGAAGTCGATTTGTTGAAAGAATCGTTGTATAAGGGACCATCCCAAGTTCATCCTGTCTTTAAGTACATCATCTTCTAGTGATATAAATCCAGCACAGGTTGAAATGATTCCTGTTTGTTTACTTTAGATCGTATCTGTGTATCCGCATCCTCTTCGTGTGATCACATACGATGCTGCCATATGGATACTGCATCCCATAGACTTCAACCACTTATCTTTTGCGATCCTGCTTGTATAGGCAGGATCTATTTCTTTTATGGCGATTCTCTCTTTT
>JAFULN010000035.1 GCA_017473335.1 Erysipelotrichaceae bacterium | reverse complement strand
CCGATACCCAGCAGCTGAATATCTACTACATAGTCTTCCATTGCCTTTTCATAATCTCTGCAATTCTGTTCCAAATCACCATTTCCTAATGGAAGATGTACGTTTTCTTCTGGAATTTCGATGCCTTCAAACAAATTTTCATGCATGAATGTGTAATATGTCTGGCTGTGATCTCTTTCCAGACCTACATATTCATCCAGATTGAATGTAGTTACTTTAGAGTAATCTGTACCATTTTCCTTATGGTCAGCAATCATGCACTTGTACAGACCAATTGGGCTTGATCCTGTTGCCAAACCTAATACTGGATTTTCTTTTGAAGTTACTACTTCCTTCATCACTTCAAATGCTTTCTGGCTTAATTCATCGTAGTTTTCGCAAATAATTACTTTCATGTTAAGTTCTCCTTTGTCTAACGTACTTATTGTACCACACTTTTGTGAAAACACTATCATTTTTAGAATAACGTAATCTTATATTCTGTAGAATAGATCTTTCCTTCAGGAAGTTCCATTGTTCCTTCACGTTTTCTGAAGTCTGTATCTACTACACCAAAGTCTCCATGTCCATGCCATGGTTCAATACACAAAAATGGTGCCTGTTTTGGTGTCCAGAAAGCACACCAGCGATATCCTGCACAGCTGACACGAACACCATGTTCACCATCTGTCAACTCAGCATATGGACTGTTCAAATGTTCAAAAATCAATGTAGGATACTTCTGGAAAATTTCTCTTGAAAGAGGAATTTCTTTTTCATTGTGAACAGGAACTGTATAATCCTGATTTTCTTCACATGGGAATACAATCTTATAATCTTCATATGTTTTTTCAGGATTGTATGGACAGTTAAATGCAGGATGCAGTCCAAAACTAAATGGCATTAATCCTTTACCAGTATTTTCAATATCATAGTGAACGATAACACTTTCTTCTTCCAGTGTATAAGTTACACTGACCTTAAAATCAAATGGATACTGAAGTTTAGTTTCTTCTGTAGAACTGTAGCTAAAAGTCATGGAAGTATCCGTATGTTTTTCTAATGTAAACATTGCCTGACGAAGCAGACCATGATTGCCCATCTTGTATTCTTTTCCATCCAGATGAATAATTTTATCGAATGTACTTCCTACAATAGGAAACAAGATTGGATTTCTTCCTGCCCAGAATTCCGGATTTCCCTGCCACATGGCTTCCCATCCATTTTCCTTCAGAATGAAGCTGGTGATTTCAGCTGCTCTTTCTGTTGCCTCCAGAACAACCTTTGCATTTTCAATTCTCATAACATTTCCTTTCTATCCACCCAAAGTGGAGACAAGCTTTATATAGCCCATCTTGATCGATGTGATCAGTTACGTAGTCTGCAGCTTGTTTGCAGTTGTCTTTGGCATTGCCCATAGCAATCCCAAACTTGGCCATTTCTAACATATCTGCATCATTGTAGCCATCGCCAAATGCCGCACAATCTTCAACAGTGAGTCCAAAGTATTCCATCATTTGTTTCATGCCGTTTCCTTTGGAAGCTCCTTTAACAAGCATTTCATTCGCAAACCCAAGATGCAGATGTTCCATGCTTGGAGCTAGTTTGTGAAGTTCTTCAAAGAAAGCTTCATCTTGTGAATAATACAATAGATGACTCAATGGTTCTCCCATATATGTCTGTGGTGTAGGATGCATGCCATATGCTTTTTCAAATAGCTGAATGGTATTTTCATCATCACAATTCAAATGACCACCTTGTCCTTCAGTGACCCAGCGATACATGATTTGATGTTTGTCCATCAGTTCAATGACACGATCTACTTCATCCTGTTTCATCACAGGAACAAGAACACTTTTTCCATTCACACTCAGTTTTGATCCTGCTAGTGATACAACTCCTGTCAGCAAGTTTTTCAGCTCTTCAGGCAGTGCTTCAATTTCATCAAGTGAACGATTGGTACACACAAACAGCATGACGCCTTTTTCTCTGAGCTGATGAAGCGCATCCATCGTCGATGGCAAAACACGAGATTGTGAATTGCTGTAAAGTGTGCCATCGATATCAAAAAACGCTGCTTTGATCATTTGCTATTCCTCCTTGCAGGATGTGATGAACGTCCTTTTGATGGTGATTCAGTTTTTTTCTGATGATTCACACTTTTTCTAGCAGCAGAGTGAGAAGATGGTTTTCCATAAGCAACAGGTTTTTTTGCATTTTTATGCGGTGGAATCAGGCAATTTTTTCCATATCCAATCAAATCTTCACGTCCCGCTTTCATGAGTGCACGATAAACAATGTCATAATTTTTTGGATAGTTGAACTGCATCAGCGCGCGCTGTGCCAGCTTTTCTTCAAAGCTTTTTGCTACATATACCTTTTCCCTTGTGATTGGATGCATACCTGTATAGTACATCGTTGTTGACAGTGTAGCAGGTGTCGGATAGAAGTCCTGTACCTGCTGTGGGGTATGACCAATCTTTTTGAGATAACATGCCAGTTCAATGGCAGCATCCAAATCACATCCAGGATGCGAACTCATCAGATACGGCACTAAATACTGCTTCTTATCATATTCATCATTCAGTCGAATATACTTTTCTCGGAATGATTCATACAGTTCATGATTGCACTTTCCCATAATGCGAAGCACTTTATTGGAAACATGTTCAGGTGCGACTTTCAGCTGTCCTGAAATATGATGCTGTACAAGCTCTCTAAAGAATGTATCATCAGGATCATGCATCAAATAGTCATAGCGAACACCTGATCTGACAAAGACCTTCTTTACTTTTGGAAGTGTTCTTAATTCGCGAAGAATATTCAGATAATCTTTATGTGTAACATTTAGATTACGGCATGGTTTAGGATCCAGACACTGACGTGTCTTGCAGACACCATGTTCTTTCTGTTTATGACAGCTTGGATGATAGAACTGTGCTGTTGGTCCTCCCACATCATGAATATATCCTTTAAACTGAGGATGCTGAGTAATGATTTTCGCTTCATCAACAATGTTGTCTTTAGAACGCGACTGAATGGTACGTCCCTGATGAAATGTTAATGCACAAAAGCTGCAGGCTCCAAAACATCCGCGATTGGAAATAATCGAAAACTGTACTTCTTCAATTACAGGAATCGAAGTATACATTGGATGAAATGTACGCTCATAAGGAAGTGAATACGTATCATCCATCTGCTGTGTACTTAATGGAAGTGAAGGCGGATTTTGAATCACATACAGACCTTTGTAGGGTTCTACTAGAATATGACCTGTAATGGCATCCGTATTTTCAAACTGTACTTTAAATGAATCACAGTATTTATCTTTCGACTCGCAGATTTCTGTATAACTTGGCAAAAGATCATAATCAAATAAATGATCAATACGCTTAGATTTATAGACGGTCCCTTTAATATAAACAATATCAGAAACGTCCATTCCACTGTCCAGTGCATCCGCAATCTCAACAATTGAGTTTTCACCCATGCCATAAGAAATGATATCTGCGCCGCTGTCAACCAGTACACTTTGACGCACCTTATCATCCCAGTAATCATAGTGTGCCAGACGTCTGAGTGAAGCTTCAATGCCTCCTAAAATAATCGGAACATCCTTGTAACATTCTCGAATCTTCTGAGAATAGACAATGGTTGCACGGTCTGGACGCTTTCCCATTTCACCTTTATCGGTGTAATTGTCTTTATCACGTCTTCTTTTGTTCACTGAATAATGATTCACCATGGAATCAATATTGCCGCTGGAAACCAGAAAACCAAGTCGAGGACGTCCAAAACGCATAAAGTCCTCTTTCTTTTTCCAGTTTGGCTGAGGAAGCATACAAACTTTATAGCCATGTGCTTCTAGAGTTCTTGATATAATCGCATGCCCAAAAGACGGATGATCCACATATGCATCACCGCACACATAGACAAAATCTGGCTGTTCCCATCCTCTTTCCAGCATTTCTTCTTTTGTAACAGGTAAAAAAGCCATAGTAAAAAACCTCTTCCTTTATTTTGTATTATACCATACTTTTCTATTTGTTCCTACGTGACTGTTTCCATTTTTCAATAGCTTCAAGACGATCACTTACCTTCGCTTCTGAACCTTGACGAGTTGGAACATAATACTTAGTTCCTAAAAGATTATCTGGAAGACATGTCATCATCGTCAGTTTATCTTCTGTATCATGTGCATACTGATATCCTTTGCCATAATCCAAATCTTTCATCAGTTTGGTTACTGCATTTCTTAGATGCAGCGGAACTGGCTCTTCCAGTTGAGTAAGTGCATCCTTTTTAGCTTTTTCATACGCCATATAAAGCGCATTGGACTTAGGGGCCAAAGACAAATAAGTTACTGCATGTGTCAAATGTACTGAACACTCAGGCATTCCAATAAAATGACACGCCTGATAAGCAGCTATCGTAATTTCAAGAGCACGGCTGTCGGCCATGCCTATATCTTCTGAAGCAAAACGTACCAGACGTCTTGCGATATATAAAGGGTCTTCTCCGCCTTCCAGCATTCTTGATGTCCAGTAAATTGCTGCATCCACATCAGAATTACGCATCGACTTGTGCAGTGCAGATATCAAATTATAATGTTCTTCTCCATCCTTGTCATACATCAATGTACGGCGTGAGATACATTGTTTAATCAGCTCTTCATCCACAACGATTTGCTGATCTTGTACCTTTCCATTGAGCACAGCCATTTCTAGTGTATTTAAAGCAGTTCTTGCATCTCCTGAGGCAAACACTGCAATCTGTCTGATCATTTCATTTGAAATGAATACAGACTGATGTCCAAAACCTCTTGGATCTTGTAAGGCATTTTGAATCAGCTGAATGATATCTTCAGTACTTAGTGCCTGAAGCACAAACACTCGACATCTGCTCAAAAGAGCTGAATTGATTTCAAACGAAGGATTTTCAGTTGTTGCACCAATCAAAATGATGCTTCCTTTTTCAACATAAGGCAAAAAAGCATCCTGCTGAGCTTTATTAAAACGATGAATTTCATCCACAAACAAAATGGTTCTAATCCCCATTTTTCGTGCTTCATCTGCTTTTTTCATCACTTCTTTAATTTCCTTGATTCCACTGGTCACAGCACTAAAATCAATAAAGTGTGAATTTGTCTTTTCTGCAATAATACGAGCCAGCGTCGTCTTCCCAACTCCAGGAGGCCCCCAGAAAATCATTGAACCTATTTTGTCATATTCAATCATATGACGAAGTATTTTCCCTTCTGAAATCAGATGACTCTGACCTACATATTCCTCTAGATTTCTTGGTCTTAGACGACTTGCCAAAGGCGCTTCGACTTGTCCTTCAAACAAACTTATTTTTTCCATACATGACTCCTGTTTTCTTTATTATACTATGACATGAAAACAATTCAAGTTGGATCCAAAAAAGAAAAAGAGCTTTCGCTCTTATTTCAATGTTTTTGCCTGTTCCCAAGGCAGATAAGACTTTCCAAAATGTCCATAGTTTACTGTAGAAGCATAGATTGGACGTCTTAAATCCAGTTCCTTGATAATATTTTCTACGCTGAAGTCGAAGTTTCTTGCAACAATTGCGTTAAGTTCTTCTTCAGATACTGTTGCTGTACCAAATGGTTCAACAAGTACAGAAATTGGCTGTGCTACACCAATCGCATAAGACAGCTGAATCTGGCACTTTCTGCACAATTTTGCTTCAACCAGTGAACGGCATACATAACGTGCATAGTAAGCAGCACTTCTATCTACCTTTGTTGGGTCCTTTGATGAGAAGCATCCACCGCCAATTGGAGCAGTTCCGCCATATGTATCTACAACAATCTTACGACCTGTTGTACCAGAGTCACCAAAGCTTCCACCTACAACAAAGCTTCCTGATGGATTGATCAGATAACGAGTATTTTCATCCAGCCACTTAGGATCAACTGTTGTCAGCACTACTTCATTCATCATCATTTCTTTTAATGCTTCCTGACTCAGTTCAGCTGCATGCTGAGTAGAAATAACAATTGCATCAATACGCTTAGGTTCACCATCTACATATTCAACAGTCACCTGAGTCTTTCCATCTGGCTTCAAAAGTCCATTAGAAGCTCTGCGAACTTCTTCCAGCTTGCGAGCTAATGCATGAGCTGTATCAATTGCCAAAGGCATGTAGTTTTCAGTTTCATCACATGCATAGCCAAACATAATCCCCTGGTCACCCGCACTGATGGAATCATGAGCTACTGCTGAATCAATTTCAGCAGACTGCTTATTCACTTTTACCAGTACCTGATATTCTTCTTCATAGCCAATTTCTTTCAGTACACGCTTTGCGATGCCTTCATAATCAATATCAGCTTTTGTATTGGCTTCACCATAAACTAAGATAAAATCATCTTTAATTGTAGCTTCAACTGCCATATGACTTTCTTTGTCACCAGCAATTGCAGCATCTAAAATGGAATCGGCAATCAAATCACAGATTTTATCTGGATGACCGCTTGTGACGCTTTCACTTGTAAAAAATACTTTCTTCATTGTTCTTCCTCCATTTCCTTTATCAATATAAAAGCCCTTTTCAAAGAAAAGAGCTTCTTTTATTTTCTCTTTCCTTATCGCTGTTAGCTTTACCACCTTGCGTATGTAGGTTGGTATGAGTTCTACGAGCTAACTCTCTCCCTCATTCTTGATAAAAGACCGTGATTATTAAAACACACAAGGACACAAAATACAAGAACTTTTTCGATTATTTATGCATTTTCGACAGACTTCCCTTTTTTCAATCCTGCTTTTCTCGTATAATATTGAAGTATAAAGTACAGGTGATAGAATGTTCAAAAATTTCAGCACACACTTTTTAGGAAATTCAGAACTAATTACAATATTAAGCATTCTTTTAATTGCTGTTTTTAGTGCGTTTTTTATGTACAAAAAATTACCTAAGCAGGATATTTCGGCAAAAAAGCATTCATCTGATTTATTTCGTAAGCTACAGACAAAAGATATTTTCTGGATATGTCTGTTAAGTTTCTTGTATGCCATTGTATCATTATGGAATCTTGGTTCTATGACCACTATCGATTCTTTCTGGCAGCCAGTATCTGAACATGAAGAAATACTAATTGAACTCAACGAATCACACTTTGACGGTATTTTATGGGTATCTGGTGAAGGAAACAATAACGATTGTCTTAACGGATATCAAAATCAGGTTGACTTTCAAATTCAAGGTTCAAACGATTTGATGAGCTGGTTTGATGTAGGTGAACTGAATACTATTGATTATCTAAAGGTTCAAATGACGGAAGGGCAATGGGATTATCGTTACATCAAAATCATTTCAAGAAACATAAATAATGTACTCAATGAAATTGGATTTCGTAAAACAGGGACTAATGATTTAATTAAAGCTTCTATCTATTCATTCTCTAATCCCGATTCAAAATATTCACCTGAAGCTCTTTTGGATGAACAATCCTTTCTAGTCATGAATCCATCCTATATGGATGAAACATATTTTGATGAAATATATCATACGCGAAATGCACAGGAAATTGCGAATCACCAGCACATGTACGCCTTTGTACACCCTCTGTTTGGTACACAGATTATTGCTCTTGGAATTTCAATGTTTGGTCTTTCACCTTTTGGATGGCGCATTATGGGAGCTGTCTTTGGTATTTTGATGATGCCTCTTTTGTATATATGTGCACTTCATCTGTTTCATAAACGAAGAAGTGCAGTTCTTGCCTCTATTTTACTGGGCGTAGAGTTCATGCATTATACAACTTCACGTATTGGAACCTTAGAACCATTCAGTGTCTTCTTTATTTTATTGATGACCTATTTTATGTTTTTGTATATACAAACTGATTTCTATCAGACTTCATTAAAAAAACAATTTCTTTATCTAGCTCTCTCTGGTATCTCTATGGGACTTGCCTGTGCTACAAAATTCACGGGTGTTTATGGAGGGATTGGTCTTGCGATTTTGTTTTTTATTCATTTATTTGATGTTACAAATCACTACTTGAAGGCACGAAAACAATTAAAAGATAATCCAGATGATATCATAAGCCAGAACATCTTAAAGATATATTGGCCAACCTTAGTGAAAACAGGGTTCTGGTGCATTCTGTTTTTTGTGATGATACCAGCAGCCATTTATGTTTTCTCTTATCTTCCAATACTCATTCATAAAAATCAGAACTTTTCGATTCAGGCTGTCATTGATCAGACATTAAGCATGTATGACTATCATAAAAACCTGGATGCGACTCACCCTTACCAATCTGTATGGTGGCAATGGATTTTAGATATTCGTCCCATCTGGTATTATGTTCGCTATAATGAAACCACCATGAATACAATCTCTTGCATGGGGAATCCATTGGTTTTCTGGTGTGGTGCATTATCAATCATCTGGTGTTTTGTAGATGCAGTAAAAAATCGTTCAAAACGCGCATTATACATCTGTATTGCGTATTTATCTCAGCTGGTTCCTTGGCTGATGGTAGAAAGATGTGTCTTTATTTATCATTATTATCCTTCTGTTCCATTTTTAATACTTGGAATAGTTCATGCATGTGAATCATTACTAAAAAAAGATAAACGCTACATAAAACCAATCACGATTTTACTAATCACATCAATAATTTTGTTTGTCATGTTTCTGCCAGTGATTGGCGGATTTACAACGACTCAAGAATACATTAGAACAGTAGTGCGCTGGATGGGAAGCTGGTATTTCGGATGAAAAAGAAACAATTTTGTTTTTTGTTTGCGGGATGCTGTATACTCACTATCTTGAGTATGCTTCCTTATCTAGGTGATTCACTTTCTTTGGAACATGATACAATGTTTCATTTATCTCGTATTGAAGGATTAGCGCAGTCCTTTCAAAGCGGAAAAATCATTCCAGATATTTATCCTTTTAAAAATGATGGATTTGGTTATGCCAGTGCCCTGTTTTACTGTGATTTATTTCTAGTACCTGCAGCACTTTTGTACAATGCTGGATTGGGCGTTGCAGTATGTTATAAAATCACAGTCTTTCTAGCTTCATTTTTCAGCTGTGCTTCCATGATGCTTCTGATTTGGACTTTAACACATTCCACTTATCCATCTTTACTTTCAGGAATGCTGTATCTATTCTGTAATTACCGCATTACAGACGTTTATGTTCGAGGAGCCTTAGGTGAAGTGATTGCCTTTGTATTTCTTCCTTTGATTCTATTAGGTGCCTATGAACTGCTGTATGAAAAAGAGGCTAAGATACACTGGCTAATCACTGGATTTACTGGTTTGGCACTTTCTCATAATTTAACGCTGTTTCTAGGCTGCCTGGGCTTTGGATGTATGCTTGTTGTATGTTACAGACAGCTGAATAAAACTCGTCTTATACAGCTTGTAAAAGCGGTATTTATCACTATTGGACTGAGTGCATTCTTCTTGTTTCCTATGCTGGAACAGACGTTCTTTCAAAAGTACTACCTGCATTATTATGCATCCAATTCAGATTTAGCATCTCATGCATTAATGCCATGGCAGTATTTATCCAATCAGATTGTCTTTGGACTTTCTGGAAATACTTATCAGCCTGATGAAGCAATGGTGGTAACGCCAGGTATTGCCCTTTTGATTTTACCTGTTTTGTCATTGTTTATTCTTGATAAATCGAAAGATAATGTGTCATCTTTTATACATCATTGTCGAAATCTAGGATATTTCTTTGCCTTTTTGTGTTGTGCAGTACTTCCGTGGAATCTATTTACTTTATTAAGAATTATGCAGTTTCCTTGGCGATTGATGACTCTTGCTTGTCCACTTCTATGTGTCAATGCATCTACAGTTTTGTTTGAACTATTCAGAAAAAAACATTTTGTTTTCTATATAGTTATGACTTTGGTACTTTTAAATTCTTTATTTTTACTAAAACCATGTTTTGATCGCCCCTTAGTGATTCACAATGATACAACCTATCAGGAATTATTAAGCGGGGATATCATTGATCCATATTTTGCAGGTACAAGCTATAATCGTATTGAAGTAGCTGGTGCTGATTATCTGCCTATGGGTTTTTTAGACTATAAAAACGCCTCTCACTGCATTACAGACCTTTCTGAAAGCGAAGTCAGCTGTGATATACAGAAAGACGATTCCTTCACTTTCACAGCACCAAAGAACACAGAAATCGTTATACCACTGACTGCTTACAAAGGATATCATGTCTATGCAGATGATGAAGAAATACCATGGAAAACTCATCTGGGAAGAATTAGTATAAAGACAGAAAATGATACTGAATTTACTGTTTTTTATAAAAAAACACCAATTCATCAATTTTCAATAGGAATTACATTGATAACTCTAATATTGATCGTAATGAACAGAAAATGCAGATGTCACTAAAACAGGTTATATGAACTAGCGTGGATTTATACCCCCAGGTTGAACTATCGTGTGGGTTTTGAAAGTCACAGGATGAACTAGCGTGTGGGTGTAGAGGTCTTGATAAAAAAAGGCCTCTTTTTCTATGATATTTGTACCACCAAAACGCATAGAAAGAGAGGTAGTTTTATTGTATGTTGTTTTCTAATATTAGTGAAGAAGAATTTGAATTCGTCCGTGAATTTGAACTCAAAGGCACCATCTATAAGGAGGTCAGAATCAAGAATCGTGGCTGCAGATGTGAGTGTGGTACTTTCCACACCAATGTCAAAGAATACAAGAAAAAGAAGATTCTTCACTCCATCTACGCACATAAAAAATGTGTTCTCATCTACCATCACCGAAGATTCATCTGTCCTAATTGTAAAGCCACACACATGGACATAAATCCCTTCATTTCTCACGAAGAGAAAGTCTCTGATCAAACCATCTGTAACGTTCTGGATGACCTAAAAAAATATAATGAGACATTCACCAAAGTAGCTGAAAGATATCACCTTACTACTAGAGGAATCATGAAACTGTTTGATCGATATTGTCAAATGGAAAGACTCCCTTTACCTAAGGTCCTTTGCATCGATGAAATCTACTTTTCCAGAAAAAGAAGAAAAAAGTACGTTCTCGTACTTCTCAACTTTCATAATCGTGTGATCATCGACATTCTCAAAGATAGAGATAAACATACTCTTTCTTCGTACTTTTATCGCGTTCCAAGGAAAGAAAGAGACAAAGTTGACTATGTTTCTATCGATATGACCGATAATTACCGCGATATACTCCATACTTTCCTTCCTCAAGCCACGATCATCGCTGATTCTTTCCATGTGATGAAACATCTTGTAGATGCTTTAGATGACGTTAGACTACGCACACTCAGAAGATTCAATGAGAATAAGAAGAGTGATGAATACTACCTTCTCAAGTATCGTAATGAACTGCTGTATGCCACTGATGTTGATTATACTCCTAAGATGAATAAGCATTTCAGAAGATACCTCTCACAGGACCAGTTACTTTCCATGATGGTCTCATTGGACAAAGAACTTTATGATGCCTACATCCTTTATCACATGTATCATCGATTCAATCAAACAGAATTTCTGGACTTGAAAGATGCAGAAAATCAGCTGCTTGAGATCATCAATCGATTTACTATTTCAGGCATTTCAGAATTTCAAGCACTGGCTTCTACGCTCTTTAATTGGAAGACTGAAATCGTAAATTCTTTTTCAATCTATAAGGATAGAAGAGTCTCCAATGGACCAATCGAAGGAAGAAATTCATTGATCAAAAAAATCCTCAGATTGGCAAATGGATACTCCAATTTTAAACGTTTTAGGAACAGGGTTATCTACTGTTTGAACAGATATTCAACACATTCTTTCAAACGAGAATAAAGCGGAAGAATCGATGCGATTCTCCCGCCATTTAACTTCTTTTGGGGTGTGACCCACATGATAGTTCAACCTGTCGCCCACACAGTAGTTCAACCTGAGCTCGGTTTCACCCACACGCTAGTTCACATTACCCTAAAACATCTGCATTCTTTTTATTCTGTTTCTGCATCTTCAGCAGCTGGTGTTTCTTCAATCACAGGTTCATAACCTTCCAGATAGTATTCTTCACCAATGTATTTATCACTATAATTACCTGAGCCACCTGTAATATATCCAAGCATTGCTTCTTCATAATACTTTGATTCTTTATCCATTTCGCCTGTCATCGCATACTGAATTTTAAGTTTTGCAATTTCTTTTGTACGTTCTGTAAGTCGTCCAATTGACATTCCAGACTCTGTCATATCACCAACATTTTCAATAAAATAGTTATCTACAGTATATCCTTCCGCAAAAGAATTTGCCAAATAGAACAGAGCCTGCAAATCATCAAGTTCAGCATTAAAGTTATGATATGCCAGTGTATCTGCACGCCAGCTATATTCCGCCATCAGCAATAAGAATGGATATTCTGAAATGCGCTTCATCAGTCCATTGACAATCAACGCCTGATTTCGGATACGTCCATAGTCACCATTGTAGATTCCATCATATTTGCGGTTTCTAGCCAATGCCAATGCCCATTCACCATACAAAAGTGTTTCTCCCTTCACCAAGCAATAAGGCTGTGCTACATTGCGATGACTGTCCTGATCCATACAGAAGTCCAGTGGAACATCCACTACAACTCCACCTAGGGAATCAATCATATCTACAAAGGTCGAAAAGCTCACTTGAACAAAATACTCGATATCAACATCCAATAAATCGCCAATCGATTCTTTAACACATTCTGTCCCTTTCATGCCAAAATGTGTCAGTTTATCATTGTATCCTGTACAAGCATTCTTAATATAGCTGTCACGCGGAAAACTTACAGTCAGCACATGTTTCATTTCAGGATTTACCACCATCAGAATATTCACATCATTGCGCGCTTTCTTATATTCTGAAGGATTAACTCTCTCATCAATCCCTGTAATCATCACTGCAAACGGTTCTCTTGTTAAGACATTATTTAGAATACTTGAATCAACTTTTTCTTCCTCATAATATGGAATCTGATATTCCGCAAGAATCACATGTTCCTTAGGATTATAGTCATGACGATAATCCCATATTATTTCATGTGCTCCTGATTCAATAATCCATGCATCAATAGAATCATCTGCCAGATGGTTAGGAATCGCAACATATCCTCCGATTTCCACAATCTCGAAAGTCATTCCAGCTTCAGACAAAGCTAAAACAACATAATCAGTACTTTCTTTTCCATAATACAGCTGAGTTCCAATTTTCTTTCCTTCCAATTCTTCCAGAGAAGTGATTCCACTATCTTTTTTTGTAACAAGATAAATCGGATCAGAATAGCCTATTGGTTCAGGGGTAGGTTCTGGTGTTGGATCAATTGGTTCAGCAGGTGAACTGCATCCTGAAAGAATCATCAAAAGCACAAACAGGCAAAGAATTATTTTTTTCATATACATTTTCTCCTAGATATTTATATTATATCTTTTTTTTATCTAATTTTCAGTAATTACCTTAATATTTCAAAACCCCAAACTGTATCTAAGGAAATTTTATCAAGTAGTTGTTTCGTTTTTAAATCAACAACCAAGATATTCAACCCATAATGATTAAATTCAAATATTTCTTCTCCAGTATCATAACTCACAAAACTGTCATAGCTTGAAACTGTTAATGGTACATCATCAACAGTAACCCATTCTGTAAAATCCTTTTTCTGATTCAACTCATAAATAATCTCACCATTATTCACAATCGCCAAATAATCTTGCTGCGGATCAAACGGATGAATCCCAATCTTTTTAAGAAGTTCCCATTGCTTATTAGTCAAGTTACATTCATTTTTACCTTTATAATTAACAAGAAAAGTCATGTTCATCTGCTGCAGATATTCCAAATAATGTTCAGCTTCTATCTCACTCCAAAATAGATTTTGAATTGTTTTAATATACTGAGCATGATATGCATCTTCATAGATACTCTTTTGAATAGATATTTGAAAATGCTCAAACACATAATCAGCTAACATATTGGAAACTTTCCATGCCCCACGAACATTACAGTGCCATACATCACCATCACGATCAAAAACATAATTCAATTCATCATAGTATTGATTAAAATCGAGTGTATGAAACCCATATTCTTCTGCTTCTTGAAATAAATAGTTCGTAATGTGATGTTCTTCTAGCGTTTCATAATAAGGTGTTTTTACCAGCAAAAGTTCAATTTCATGTTCTTTTGCCATATTAAAAATCTGAAACAAATATTTCAAGTCTTCTCTTTCTGGCATAGCTATTTCATCTGAAACAATTTTCTCTCGTACATAAAGAGGTGAATCAACAGGATATCCTGTTGTATAGCCAAAATCTTCATTAAAATGATTTTCAACCGGATATTTGAAATCTTCCTCAGTTATTTCATTCCATCGTTCTTTATAAATAGAAACATCCAATAAATTTTCCCAGAGATTCTCATTTTTAATCAGTTTTAATGCATCTATTTTATTACGGCTAAATTTCAAATTTTCAACATTCACTTTGATAATGCCATCTGTCTGGCATTTGTTGGCAGAAGGAAGAAGCGCAAAAACATCAAGAACAATTAACTTTGGCTTTTGAGTCTTTAAAGCTTCAACAAGATAATGATATGTGACACTAATTGGCTGACATTCCCCTGCAAACACATAACTGTTCAATCCCGTTTTTTCGTAAATTACAGATGGATTAAACCCATAATAGGTGTGACTTGTCCCCATAAACAAAATGTCCATACTATACTCTTCAAGAGCATAAAATCCAGAAACTTTACGTGTTGTATCATTTGGAAAGTCCGTTTTTCGAGGTCTAAATACAGCAGACAAATAAATCACAAAACATAACATCATTCCCATTAAAAGAAGAAATTTAATCAATGACAATATTTTTTTCATCGTATTTCCTCCTTAAAACTGAATATATATAAACTTTGACGGATCATATCCAGACCCATATACCGCAAAGATAATCCCCAAAACAAGAATTGCAGCATACGTCAGCCATCGAATAGGAAAAAACAGTTTACCAAAATGATGCATCGTAAATCCTATATTCCTCAAAACATCGCATATGACAAGAAGAAGTGTCATCAGAGCAGTTATCATGAGTTCAGAGTTTTCCAGCTCTGGAACAGCGAACTGAAATGCACTGAAATCAATTTGCTGTAAATAAGAATAAATCATTTGAATCTCAATCAATGAATTGCATCTAAAGAAAATCCATAAACATGTTACAAGAACAAAATTCAAAGCAATCCCCAGCAAAGAAATCATCCATTTAAATGGTTTAAATGTAATGCGAATTTTCGAAAAGATAAAACGTTCAAACACATCATAGAGAATACGAAACAAGCCATTCAACAATCCCCATAAAAGAAAGTTCCATGTTGATCCATGCCAAAGACCAGAAACAAGAAAAACAGCTAGAATATTTAGAATTTTTCTGCTAAACCCTTTTTTGCTTCCACCTAAAGGCAAATAAATATAATCTTTAAGCCAAGAACTCAGTGAAATATGCCATCTGCTCCAAAATTCTTTAATATTTCTCGCCATATATGGTGCATGAAAATTTCTTTCACACGATATTCCAAATAACTCCCCTATCCCAATCGCAAGATTAGAATAAGCATCAAAATCTGCATAAATCTGAAACGAATAAGCTATACACCCTATCATAACAATGGATGGGTTCCATAAAGACATATCAGAGAAACAATGATCAACGACTAAGTATAACCTATCCGCAATCACTACTTTTTCAAAGAAACCAAATAGAACTAAATGAAAACCATGACGCATCATTTGATGATTCATCTTTTTATTCGTATTCAACTGCTTGAAAAAAGAATCTGGTCGCTGAATCGGTCCTGAGCTAATCTGTGGAAAAAAAGAAACATACAAAAAATAACTTAAAAAACTGCGTTCAATTTCACATCTGCCTTGATACACATCCACTAAATAGCTAATAACTTTAAAGGTGAAAAATGAAATCCCTAATGGAGCAGCCAAGCTCATATGCTCAAACACCTGAAATAATCCAGCATATTTATAAAAACAAAGACCTAAGATCATTGGAATAATAGATGCAGCCAACAGAAAGCTGCTTTTTTTCTCTTCAAGTAAAAAACACATAGTATATGAATAAAAAGTAACTGCAAACAAATATACTAAATCCAAAGGACAAAAGCTCGTATAAAAAACAAGTCCTGCAGACAACAGGATAATTCTTTTCCAATATGAAAAAGGCAGCAGATAATAAATTATTACAGCCACCAACAAAAAGCTGATAAATGAAAATGATGTCAAGTTCATATCAATCACCTGAATTAATTATACCTTATCCAAAGACACAATTCTACAACAAAGGACAACTCTCTAAAGAGTTGTCCTATTTCACTTTTTAAATGCCGATAACACAAAGACCAGTGGAGAATTGTAATAAATCGCAACCTCATTAGTCGTAAAAGACTGCGAATCATCCCAATACTTTTTTGCTGGTGGAAGATTTGAATCAAGACTTCCATCAGGTCCGCCAACCAAAGCCCCACTCATCTGAACCTGATGAACTATAGCAGGTCTATGGTGAATTGCTTTTGGATAAACTGTCCCATACCCAGTCACAAACGACATATTCAAACTGTTTTTCCCAAGAAGATAACATAACTGTTCAAAAGCAGCATCTATCAAATCTGCTGAAGGCTGTACATCATTTAACAAAAGCATCATCATCGCATTGTTTGAAACATCCATATTGGCGCCCCAATGATAGCTTTCTATCGTTAGGTGATATCCATCATTCACATTGTCCCATACCAAATTCATAGAATACTCCATCATGTAATTATATAAATCCGGATAGATTCTTGTCTTTTGAAATTGTTCGTCTTTTAAAAGATAATAACTCCCATAGCCTCCAAAGTCGCTATAAGAAAGTCCTGTTAATCCTTGTTTTGAATTAACTGATTCTTTGATTTGATCCAAATACTTCTCATCATGCGTTGCTGCATACAACATAGCAGATGCAAAATAAATCTCATCATCATCAGAACTATTGGCATAGTCTCCTGCACTGATTTCCTCTGGATTACGCTTATCTTTTGTCATGCGAGAGTTTAAAGCATTATCATACGCTCTAATAGCACAGTCCAAATATTGCTGAGCTGCCTGGTTATCCCAGCTTTCAAAAACAATTGCCCCCATCGCAAATGCACCCGCCGCTGCAGCAGTCGACGTATTTTCCTCATCTAAAATCCACATTTGCTGTTCATCTTGATCTGGAGTGACAAAATCAGCAAACTGTGTAGTTACAGCTGCAGTATAAACTGATCCCCATGGAGCTTGCATTTTCTTTAGCCAGTCAAGTCCTACTTTTGCTTCATCCAAAATATCAGGAATTCCATTTCCGCTTTCTGGTAAATTCATACAATCCGTAAAACTTTCAGGATATACATAGTATGCAAGCATCAAATCGTTCATGGTTTTTACTGCAGTCAATGTGTATCTTCCATAATCGCCAGCATCATGCCAGCCTCCTGAAACATCAAAATCTTCCCATAAACTGTAAGCTTTTGCCATTGTATTATGGCAAAAGTCATGAGAAAAATCTCCTGCTATTTCTTTAGAAAGAGAAGTTCCACAGCGCTGAATTGTAATCATCTTCAAGCTGTCTTTCAGTAATTCTTCATACAGATTTTCTTTAATGACAAACTCATAGGATTGACCACCAAACTGACTTTCAATACGATAACTACCTTCTTGATTTACACTTGAAAAATCACCATAATAGTTTATTTCACCTGTATCTGTATTATCTGTTCTGCCAACAATACGACCAGTATATACTACCTCATTCGTTTGAGTATTAATCACATCAAACCAGTCTCCTGAATTATATCTGAAAACAGCAAGTTTCTGTGATTGCGGCAAATATCCTACCTGATTGATTTTCACACCATAATCAATTCCATTAGTACGCACCATTGACAAGTCTTCCAGTATAATCTGACCGCTTAATAACTGATTTTGCTTTGAAAAAAGAATCTTAATTTCACAATCGTCCAGATTCAATCCTGAATGAGTATAGTCAATCTGAATCTTTCTAGTTTCTTCAGAAATACTAAATGACTTCTCATAAAAAACGTCGGTATAATCATCAAAAATAACAGTTACAGTATCTGCAATCGTACTTGAAACATCCATCGACATACGATAAGACTGACCTTCATAAAAAGGCATGCCATAAGTTGTAAAAACAATCTGTCTAGATACATCATTCCAATCCCAAATATCCATGACTTGTTTTTTTAATTCGTCTGAGATAGCCATTTCAATTGAATCGAAGCTTGTATTCAACACGGAATTGAAAGATGAATTTTTCTGAGAATAACTGATGTTTTCCAACATGACAGGAAAAGGTTTTTCATATTTAATCTGGTAAGGAATTAAAGCAGCACCCTTGTTTTCTTCATTTTGAATGGTACATCCTGCAAGAATAAGACAAAGTATTATACATATCCTTTGAAACATAGATTTCTCCTTTATTGTAGAACGTGATTATATCATATTTTCTTTATTTAGATGTGAAATTTTTCTGAACAACCAAATGCCCATCTTATTGATGGGCATTAGTTCAGTAAATCATTAATTCTATCTAAAATTTTCCTGTTATCATAGGTATAACACTTCAAATCTTCCTGGTATTTAGTTAGTATAGAATTATCTTCTAAAAATATTTTCATACCCTCAACAATACCCTCCGGAGTATTTTCAACAATCATACCTCCACCAAAGTCAAGTTGTTCATCAACACCAGCAACTTTTGTAGTTAAAACAGGTGTATGTAGAATCAAAGCTTCAAACACCACAGTAGGAAGGCCTTCATAAATCGACGTCAGTAAAAGTGCATCTGAATGCTTAATAAAAGGATAAGGATTAGCCTGATTTCCAAGAAAATGAACATTATGTATATTCAAATCCTCTTTCTGTTTGAAAAGCAATTCTTTATCAGGGCCATCTCCCAGAACATCCACATGAAATTTGAAACCTTCCGCATTCAATGAAGCCACTGCATTCAAAAGACGATCGTAACTTTTTTGAGGATGAAGACGTCCCACACAAACAAAAGTAAATTCTTTATGTCTGCGTTCAAACTGCTCATTTGATCGTTCAATAATCTGATTAACTTGCATCAAATTATGAATCGTTTTCACCTCAGGCAATTCAAAGATTTCTTTAAAACTATTTGCCGCCACATTAGATACAGCCACATGTGCGTCAAAGCGCTTCAGAAACTTTTTCATAGCCCAGACATAGTTCTCTGCATAGTTCTTTACTTTGTAATCAGCATGAATCCAATTGACTTTTCTTGGTGTATTGCCACATGCAGTAAAAACACTGCATATTCCCTCTTTAAACGCAATCTCTGCATCATAATCAATCAGCTGCATCTTCTTTCTTTCATGACGAATACGATGTTCAATCAGCCCTGTTTTCAAAGAAAGAAAGAAAAACAATTTCTTTAAAAACTTCCCACTCTTTATACAATCTTTAACTGGTATATCACAAACGTCAAAAAAAGATGTTCCTTCTATCACTTTGATATCTTCAGGAATATCCTTCAGCATTTCTCCATGCTTATGCAGCACTAAAAGATGCATTTCATATTTTTCACGGTCCATATGGCGCAAAAGATTATTAAGAACCTTACTAACACCACCAACAACCATCTCATCATTTACAAACAATATTTTCTTTTTCATATCTTTATTGTATCAAAAGAAAATAAAAAAAAACAGATTCATTCGAATCTGTTTTTAAAATCTTACAGTACCAGTTCTCCCTGTGCTGACCCTGCAATGCCTGCAGCATTGGATTCATCTGTATCAATGTGCATAGCCAGTGCATAGCTGTCAGAAACACGTACAACTGTATCTCCAAATACAAGTGAGCGTCCATCAGTTTCAACCTTCACACCAACAATCTGCCCATTTTCAACACCATAATATTCAGCATCTTTCTTTGTCATATGAATGTGACGCTTAGCAGCGATAACACCCTTTTCAAGTACAACTTCACCACATGGTCCAACTAATGTAATTCCAGCAGTACCATCGATATCCCCTGATTCACGAACTGCAGCTTTTACACCCAGTGTACGAGCATCGGTTAAAGAAAGTTCAACCTGAGTTTCCTTACGAGTTGGTCCTAAAACAGACAATTTCATTTCACCCTTAGGGCCTCTTAAAGTCACCTTTTCTTCACATGCATACTGTCCAGGCTGGCTCAGTTCCTTTTTAACAGTCAGCTGATGTCCTTCACCAAACAAAGCAGCCAAATCAGCAGCACTCAAATGGATATGACGAGCAGATACTTCAACTAAAATTTTTTCTTTCATTTCTATAATCTCCTTTATACCTTCGTATTTATTATAAACCTGCATATAAACAGATTCAATCTTTATTTATTTAAGATAATCTGATAAATAATGCGTCAGTTTAATCGCTCCACTTTCATTCAAATGACCATATTCATCACAAAAATCAGTATTACCATCATACTTTAACTCAGATAAAAGTTTATATCCATTGATATATGTAATTCCCTTTTCTTTTGCATAAAGTTCAATTGTATAAGCATAGTCAACTGCGTTTCCATCCATTGGATACGGTGCATACAGATAAATCAGCTCAATGTTATGTTCCTCAGCAAGTTTTTCAATTTTACCAAGATACTCAAGATCTTCCTCACTGATTTCTCTAACACTTCCAAATGGAAGAGATAAATCTAGTTCAGTTGGATACACCTGTTTCAAGCGTACAAAGCCACGTTCCTTATCTTCCCATTTTTTATAATCATAACTAAAATCATCCAGTGTCAGTTCTTTCCAGCGTGTATGATATTTAATGATTGGAAAATAGTGCTCCATTTTCTTATCATCTGGAACTGCATCTTCGATCATCTGAATTTTATTAAAAGACCACGGTAATACATCAATCGCATCGTGAAGAATATCATCACTCTGATAGCCATGAACTCTTCCAATCATAAACAACTCAACGATAACCTTTTTAGGTGACTGTGTTTTCAACATTTCCTTAAAAAAATAATAATTTAATTTAACCGATTGCTGCTGTGTAGCAAGTGTATAAGCTTGTATGTCATATTTTTGTTCTAACAAAAGATTATCAATTGAACAGTATGCATGTGAGGATCCCAGTATAACAACATCTAGTGAGTCCTTTTCAAGTAAATCAAAATTCCCTATTTTCACTAAATAATTCCAATCCCCATATTTTGTTTTTCGAAGCAATGCATGATTAACAAACGAATATGCCCCAAGAAACAAAAAGAAAGATAAAAGAAATACTCCTATTGTTTTTATATTTTTTTTCATGACAACTCCTTAAAACTGCATATAGATAAAATCTGCAGCATTGTATCCGCTGCCATACATACCAAACACAAGAATACCAAAGATAAGAATCATAAATACACAGCACTGAATAAAATAAGACGATTGATTGATACATTGACGTACTTCACTTTTTTTCTCACGAATCAAGTCACAGCATACTAGCCCGATAATCAAAATCAAAGATAAAACAAAATCTTTTTGATCCAATCCACAGGAATACAAACCTGAAAAGCTGAAGAAATTAGTACAGATTCTAAACGCAATCAATACAGCAGCCTTCACACCATGAGCTCTGAAAACAAGCCATGAGCCTAATACAAACGCCGAAACATATATTCTTTTAATTAGGCGCACACCTATATGTCTTGTATTTTTCAACCATAAAAAATGCTGCTCTGCAATAGACTCAGCAATCTGTCCAAGTGCCTGAAGACATCCCCATACTAGATATTGAAGTCCTGTTCCATGCCACAAACCACTCACAAAAAAGGTGATCAACAAATTCAAATATTTTCGAAGAACCCCTTTTCGATTCCCACCTAAAGGAATATATACATAATCTTTTAACCAAGAACTCAATGACAAATGCCAGCGATTCCAGAATTCTTTAATACTCAGTGAAAAGTATGGATTTCTGAAATTTAAAGGAAGCTTTATATCAAGACATTCACTAACCCCACGAGAAATATCTGTACATCCTGAAAAATCGGAGTATAGCTGAAAAGCATAGAATAGCACTGCACACAACAGAATTCCTCCACTTTTGTCTTCATAGTGGTTAAATACATCCGTAACGAAAAGATTCAATCGATCTGCAATGACTAGTTTTTTAAAAAGCCCAAAAAGTACTAGTAAAGCTCCCGCTTTAACTCGTTCAAATTGAAAAGAAGAATTCTTCTTAAATTCTTTCTGCATGTATTCAAACCTGCAGATTGGACCTTGCAATAAAATCGGAAAAAAAGTCATGTATTGTACATATTCAATGAAAGAAAAAGATTTGATTTTAGCATAATGCACATCATACAAAAAAGAAATCATCTGTAAAGCATAAAAAGAATACCCCGCAGGAATTAGTATTGAATCAAATCCAAAAACAGTACCAAATTTAGTCATGAACAAAGCAAAAACAATCATCCCGATAGATACATACATTAAACGTCTTGAATGATATTTTTGAATCAAAAACGCACATACATACGAAAGAAGTGTGCTTCCAAATAGAACAGCTAAATGCTTTATCCCTAAAAGAGCACAGAAATAAGCATTTATTGAAATGATAAAAAACGGTCGACCTCTTTTAGGAATCAGATAATATCCAAGAACAACCGCTATTGAAAATATAATAAATTTTAATGAACTGTACATCATAAAGCTATTCTATCAAAAAAAAGGAGATTTATCATCTCCTATTTTTACAGTTTTCTTTTTACAATATATTTTGGCCTTGACTTGACTTCCATATAAGTCTTAGCAAGATATTCACCCATTACACCTAAAACAAGCAATTGAATACCACCAATTAAGGTAATCACAACAATCAAAGATGGATATCCAGCAACAGGATCTCCAAATAGTATCGCCTTAACCGTAATATACAGCATAAACATAAAGCCTACAAACGACATCAAAAAGCCCAGAATTGTAGCTAGACGCAGTGGAAATGTTGTAAAGGCTACAATACCTTCAATCGCATATTTAAATAACTTCCAAAAGCTCCACTTTGTTTCTCCAGCAACACGTTCAACATTTTCATATTCAAGATACTTGGTATTGAATCCTACCCAAGTAAAAATACCTTTTGAAAAACGATGTACTTCAGGCATTGAAATGATTGAATTGACCATATCACGTGTCATCATACGATAATCACGAGCACCATCAACAATTTCAACTTCGGTCATTTTATTGATTAATTTATAAAACTGACGAGCAAACCAAGAACGAATAGGAGGCTCTCCTTTGCGGTCAACTCGATATGTAGCTACTGAATCATAGCCTTCCTCTGTAATATATCGAATCATTTCAGGTAAAAGCTTAGGCGGATCCTGCAAATCAGCATCCATCAATACAACTAAATCTCCTGTTGATGTCTGTAGCCCTGCAAGCATAGCAGCTTCTTTACCAAAATTACGGCTAAAATCCACAATGACAACATGTTCATCTTTTTCTTTGATTTTAAGACAGTCTTCAACAGTTCTATCTTTAGAACCATCATTGACAAAAATCAGTTCATATTCACAATTACATTTTTGAATATGATGGATTGCTTCTTCGTAAAACAGTCCCACTACACCCTCTTCATTGTAGCAAGGCACAATAATTGAAAGTTTCATAAGCATACACCTCTATCTATTTCTATTATTTATTGTTTAATCAGAACATTCAAGAATCTTCTGATAATTTTACGGAAAGAACTGAATGATACATAGTAAATCACTGTAACAACTATCAGAACACTACATCCCAGCATCATTCCTCCAAGCAAAAAGTGTACAAATGACACTGAAACCCAGGCATGAATGTATTGCCATCCTGCATAGGCAACACATCCTACAGCCATTGCAATGACAACTCTAAGAGCCATCATCTGATAATAGCTCATTGAATTCTGTTTAAACACTCTTCGATATACAAGTACTGGGTTATAGAAGAAATCAACAATCCAGTATGTTAAGCTTGTCGCCAAAAGAATTCCAACAATTCCATATTTCTGAATCAGGATAATAGACAAAACAATCTTAGAAGCTGCCATACAATAAGCATTGTTTTTAGATTCCTTAAATAAACCATTGGCATCACGTGTAGTGACAATGCACTCCCTCTGCGTCAAATAATAAGTATTTAACGCAAACAGAAATGCTGCAATCGTAGGCAAAAGATATTCCTGTTTCCCTGTCCACAGCAGAACGAAATCATTCATTATTGTAAACACACAAACACCAATTATCGTTGCCAAATAATTGGAAAGATTAAAGAATTCCAGAAAAATATCATAAGACTTTTCTTTTCGCTCAGTATACAGATTACCAAAGCTATTCATCGGTGCAGTAACAACACTGTTAATGATTTTTAAAACTGCCTCAGTCAAATAACTATAAGCACCATATATACTCACTGATGTCAGATTCAAAAAAGCAGTAATAACGATGTTATCCGTGTTGTTATTGGCAATCGTTGCCAGACGATGAACAGTTGTATACTTAGCATTTTCAATAAAACGCTTGTCTTCTTTAATACCAGAAACATCCTCAAGCCAAGGATAGTTCTTCAGCGCAATCTTTCTAGCCACAAAATTGGAAAAGAAAACCTGAGCACTTTCAATAATAAACACCACAACAACAGGCATCTTTAACATGATGGCTAAAATCATCAGCACAGCACGAAGGAAGACAAAACTCTGGATCCATATACTTATTTTATATTCTTTCTGATCTGCCATAATCACAAAATTCGGCCCCATCAGATAATAAGACAAGCCATATGGCAGACATAGAATCATAAAATACAGAACGGTTGTTTCATAATTAACTGCAGTATCTGAAAACCAAGGAAGAATAAAGCTAATCAGAAAACCAGCAGCTAAAAAGATTGTACCAGTAAAACGGAAAACCTTTCTGGCATTATGATAGATTGATCTCACTTCATCAAAGTTATTCTCAGCTAATGGCTTGAACAAAAGTTGTCTAAATGCCAGCGAATAAGACAGTTCAAAAATATTAAGATACATAATAACCTGTGCAAAAAACAGCTGCAGACCATTAATTTCTGAACCATATAAATCAATAAACAGACGTACTTTAATAAAACCTAAAACAGGTACCAGTACACTGCTGATTACGTTCACGATTAAATTGTAAAGAGTGTACTTCGTTCTCATTTGACTCTCCTGTTATTTCATTAAATAGGTACGATATATCTTCAAAGTGAAAGGATTCAATGTCTGAATAAACACCTGATTCTTTTTACCAAGCGTTTTGATATATCGGTTTTTCTTATAGTTTGGATAATACTTCTTCATGAAGCTTACAGACTGTTTGTACAAATCTTCATAGTCATCAGAAACAAGGAAACTGAATTGGCGATAAAGCATGATATGCTCTACACACAAATATTCAAGTTCTTCATCAAATTGATCCTTAAGACCATATTTTTTAAAGTAAGCCAGTACTCGCTCAAAAACTGTAAAAATATCTTTCTGTTTGGCTCCACCTGATTTCATAATGGAACCACTTCTTTGACGATAATGATACAGCATCTCATCAACATGACCAATTTTATCAGTTTTCGCAAACAAAGGCAAAGTAACAGGTATATCCTCATACCAAAGTCCTTTTGGGTACAGAAGACCGACAGACTCAAAGTAAGCTTTACGGTACACCTTGTTCCAGGCAAACAGCGGTGAAAGCAAAGCTGCTTTCTGAACATCTGTATTCACTAAACAGTTCAGCCCTCTCATATCCATTAAAACGTCAGAATCCTCATAGAAATACTGAAGATTTCCCACTACAATATCCAGATTTTCAGATGTAATTTTATTCATCAGCTTTTCATAACAGAAAGGCTCCACATAATCATCACTATCCAGGAAAGTAATATAGTTTCCTTTGGTATAAGGAAGCGCATAATTGCGCGCATCACTTAATCCGCCATTTTCCTTATTTAAAAGGATAAAATGTTTAGGATCTTTTTGAACATATTCTGAGGCTATAAGTGCGGAAGAATCTTTTGTCCCATCATTAACGATCAACACCTCAAAATCACGATACGTCTGGTTCATGAGTGAATCTAAACACTCTGTAAGATATTTTTCAACATTATATACAGGGACAATAATGCTCAGTTCTGGCATGTTATTTTCCCTCTTTTTCCTGAATCAGCTTATTCAAGTTTCTGTTGTAAATCATTTTTCCTAAACCAGTAAACAGCAATTGATCCTTGATTTTTTCATTACGTCCAGCATCTGAAAATTCTTGAATACCCTCTTGAATCTGATTGCGATATGGTTTCATCGCATCGACCAGTTCATAAAGAATACCAGCTTTTTCCTTCAGTGTATCGATACCACCTGTAATTCTTCTAAGCTGTTCCCAGACAAACTTGTAGCCAACAAACATGCGATAATAGAACAATTCTGGAATATCAGCACATTGCTTAGACTGTTCAAGAATTGCCTTGAACACTTTCACATGCGCATCAATCACCTGAGGTTTCACATCAGTCATTGTATTACCAACACGATTGACCAGATAATACGCACAGCACTTGTCTGTATAGACAAGACGCTGAGCATTCAAATAACTGATGTAGAACAATAGATTATCAGTATACCCTACTTTTGTAGGGAACACAATCTTCTTTGCCAGATTGCGTTTGTACAGCTTTGAGTGAGGAGAAGGATCCACAAACAACAAATCACGAACTTCCTTTTCACTCTTTAAATAAACATGTTCATTCTTCAAAGTCACAAATCGTTTATTGTACGCAACATCATAATCTTGATCATCAGAGCCTTCATAGATGAATGATTTAGCCCCAATGACAAGATCTGCTTCTTTAGATATAGCCAGATTGTATAAATGTTCAAGTGCATCACCACTCAAATAATCATCTGGATCACACACAAGAAAATACTCAGTTTCCATATGTTCAATTGCATACTGAAGAACCGAACCATATCCGCCATTTGGCTTTTTGATACCAATAAATTTTTCAGGATACTTGTTGACATACTCGTCAATAATCACCTGCTCATTTGCAGGAGAACCATCATTGACAGCCATTACCACAAAATCTTCAAAAGTCTGTTTCAAAAGTGAATCAAAACAGATACGAACATATTTTTCAACATTATAAATAGGAACAACAACTGTAATCTTTTTCATCATCTTACCTCTTTAACTTAGAATAGCACAGACATGCCAAACGATTTTCATAAATTAATTCATCTTTTTTTGATAAAAATGGAATTTTATCAATCTTGTTGAACTGTTTCATAAAATCAAAACAACTGTGTATAAACTCTTCTTTAAACTTCTTATCAGGACAAACAACTGCTTTTCGTAACGCAGAAACAAGATTTTTTCGAAATAACAGCACTAACTGTGCAGCACACAAATCACTTAATTTCATTGTCTGATAATCATCCCAGACCTTTTGACACATGTCAATCACATGAAACAGACGGCGATCCACTTTCGTAGAAATATTACCCGGACGATCAACTCCATAGTAAATCAAGGCTTCGTCAATAAAAGATACTTTTTTTGCATAAGCTAAAAGCACATAAGACGTCCCAAGATCTTCGTACAAATACCCTTTTGGATAACGAATTCCTGTTTTCATAAACAAATCACGATGATAGCACTTGTTCCACGCACAATTGCCAACCGCATCTATCAATTCTGGGTTTTCAATGATCGATGAACCCGTTACTTTTTTCATACGAATCACTTCAGACTCAGCGCCTGATGCATAAACTTGAAGATAGTCACAAACAACATAGTCTGAACCGCATTTCACATGCATTTCATGATACTTTTCCAAAAGACGTTCATTGACATAGTCATCGCTGTCAACAAAAACAAAATAAGTACCACAAGCTCTTTCAATGCCATAATTGCGTGCATCACTTAATCCCCCGTTAGGCTTTGTCAACCCCTTAAAACGTTCGTCTTCTTTCACAAAGCGATCAATAATAAATTGCTCATTTGCAGGCGATCCATCATTAACACACAGCACTTCAAAATCTGTAAATGTTTGATTCTTCAAAGAATTCAAGCATCTTTCCAAATAAGCTTCCACATTGTAAATAGGTACAATCACACTAAATTCAGGCACGCATCTTCCCCCTGTCTTTCAATGACTGAATCATTTCAGATAAAAAATCTGCCTTCAGCATGAACAAAACAATAACATATACAATTACACCTGCTCCAATCTGAATAAGATTGACAAGAATATTCGTCCCTAAAACAGACAAATAGCGGACAGGAATAAACATCACACATGATGCAACAAGCACTTTCACCAGCTCACTTAAGCCTATATAAAGTTTGATTTTATCTCGAATTGCAAACCATTGAATCACTGTCACTGCCAATTCAGCACTTACTGACCCTAAAATTGCGCCATAAGCACCAAACTTGGGGATAAACAGTGAATTTAGCACAAAGTTCAGACAAGCTCCTGAAATTACAGAAAGCGTATAAGGCTTGATATTCCCTGTCGGAACAAGAAATTGTGTCCCAAACACATTACTTAAAGAAATAAACAGAATAATTGGAGAAGTGTATACAATCATATTTCCAACAACAGAATATTCCACAGGCAGAAACCAATCCACAAAATTCTGAATCATGCCTGTGATTCCAAAAATCATTGGAACTGACATATACACCGCAAAACGTAATGTTTTGTTCAGATAGCGTTCCACCTGATCATACTTCTTTAAATGATAGACATGAGAAACTCTAGGAAGCATTACACTTCCAATCGAAGTCACAAAAAACAGAAACATTTTAACAAACTTCTGCGCCTGTTCATAGAAGTTTACATGACGAATATCTTCATATAAAGCCCCCAGCATTGTAATATCCAAAACAGAATAAACGCTTATCGCAATTTGAGGAACAAACAAAGCAATATTCGGTCTTACATGACGCACAATTCCTTTTACACTCACTTTTGTGAAATGAATATATTCTTTCAGCTGAGCCCACATTATCAACTGACCACATACACCAACACATGCATTAATCAAAATAAACTTCATCAGATCAGAAGGCGATTTAATGAAAAGAAAGATCATCGCAATACCTGTAACTTTAACAATCATATTGCGAATACTAGCCTTTTTAAAATCTTCTACACCATAAAAGAACCAAGTAATATCCATTGCAACACTCAATAAAGAAATGCTTTGAATCATTAGATACTTGTGATATTCATTCCCCATAAAAGATGCATATAAGAAGAAAACACATGCAGATAGAATCATACTGCATAGCTGCATCGTAAAAATTTCAAAAAACGTTCTGGATACAACTTCTTTGTCATCTCTCACTTTTGCGATTTCTTTATTTCCATAGGTATTAACACCCATAATTCCAAACAACACAAACCACTGTACAATATTAGCTGTCCATGTATTAATAGACAAAGCTTCTGCCCCCATCACACGTGTCAGATAAGGTGTTGTAATAAATGGAGAAATCAGCACCAGCATCTGATAAAGAACATTGTATAGATAGTTTTGAACTAATTTTTTATCCATTTTCTAACTCCTATTCTGTACAATTATATCACATTCAAAATCTGTTTTCAGTAAATAAAGAAAAAGAACAGCATTCACTGTTCTTAGAATGACTTGAATTTCTGAATGATTCCAAACAAAACTGCAAAGATTGGATAATTCCATTTGCGAACCAGGGAAAAATAACGATTTTTTAATCCAGGCAAAGATTTTAAATAAGGATTGTACATGTAATCAGGAAAATTCTTAGAAAGAATTTCATAACTCAAATTCAACGTTTCTTTTCGAATCTTCTTATCTTTAATCTGTACAGTTCTTAAGAAAGAATTCCCTAAAAAGAATTTAGCAAACAGATATTCCAGTTCTACTTTATACTGATCATACAAATCATTCATATGATAAAAATCAAGTATTGATTCAAAAACATGAATCATATCCTTCACCTTCTCATTATGATTATGTGTAATTGAACCTTCACGCTGCACATAATGCACAAAAGGTTCTTCTACAAAAGTAATTTTTCTCACAAATGGAGCTAAACAATACAGAAAATATGCATCTTCATAACGATAACCAGTAGGAAACTTTAATGGAATGCTTTTTACCCACTCAGTACGATAAAGCTTGTTCCAAAGTGTCGCCATCTGTGATACCAGCATTTCTTTTCCAGCGCCATATGGGCCATCCAGTCCAAGTCTTTTTTCATTTTCTGAATATTCCCAGTAAAACTGTGATACAGCAAGATCTGCTTGTTTTTCCTCAATGACATTCAAAAGCTTTTCGTACATATCAGGCTCTGCATAATCGTCTGAATCCAGAAAGCCAAAATATTCAGTTTTCACTTTAGAAAGACCATAATTTCTTACATCCGCAATCCCGCCATTTGACTTAATATAAGATTCAATGATATCAGGATATTTTTCTTGATACTCATCAATAATCATCTGTGAATTATCTGGAGATGAATCATTAATCACCAAAACTTTAACTGGAATTGTCTGATTTACAAGCGAATCCAGACATTTAGCCAGATATTTCTCAACACCCCATACAGGTACAATTACGCTAACTTTCATGCGATTCACCTGCTTTCTTCAGCTTCAGCAAAAGAACACCAATCAAAAAAGCCATAAAGACACTCGATGTATATTCATCCAATGTATGACCACTCATCCATGCACCAACAAGTCCAAAACACAAAGAACAAGCAAACACTAAAATATCCTCTCTAAAGTTATCTTTAAAGTAACGCAGCACCTTATAAACTCCGTATAAAAGGAATACAAACCATGGACCTACAATAAGTGGCCAACCTAAATATCCAAACGAATAGAACTGCTGAACAAAATCTTGTTCCAAAATCAAAGATCCATTCATCATATTAGAATACCCAAGACCTAACGCATAATCTACAGCAGGATTTGGCGTTTCTGACCATTTGTATTTAATGAATAAGGTTTGAACCTGTCTTCCATTCACACGCTCATAAAATGGTACATTAAATAACATATCCAGCCAGAAATATGCATCATGTTTATAAGGATACCAGTCTAGATAATAATACTTTGGAATGCAGGACATCAGATTAGACTTGATGCCATAAACTTCAAACTGAAACACCAATGCAGGATCCCATTTCGTTTTTGCTTCCTGCATCTCCTTACCTACTCCATCTTTCCCCTGTTCAATCATGTAATTATCATCTAATACAACCTGATCATTCGCACGATCAATCTGCATATTGACAACCGCAGGACAATACGGAAGAATTGCACCACACATAAGCATAACCGCAGCAGAAAAAATAAGTGTACTCTTATAAAGTTTAGCATTTCTCATGATAAACACACAGAAGAATTTGATCACAAGATAAACCACCGCACAGATAATCGAACCATAAGTAGCAACTTTAGTAGATAAGATAATCATAGATAAGGACTGAATCACAATCAATGTCCCAATAGAAATCTTTTCTTTTCTTACTCTTGCCTGATCAAAATAATAGTACATCAATGGCAAAATCATAAAAAGAACAATACCAATTGTATTTCCTTCTTCAAAGAAAAATTTGCTGGCCATTGTGCGTGGATCATGAATTTCATAAATCCCAGTAAACCAAGTCAAAATACTCGCCTGTGTATCTCCTACATATGTTGATTTTCCAAACACAAACAGATTACTTAAAAAGATAGGAATACTCATCAATGCAGAAGACAGTACAACTGTTGTCTTAATCTGACGTTCAGTAAAATCAGTTTTAACAAACAAATATACAAGGAAATATGGAATGACCATTGTGAATACATATATAAATTCATCAACGCAGTCAAACACGAAATTGTAAGGCAGATAAAGCTCTGGCCAAATATTCATCGCATTCATGCAATGTACCACAAAGTAAGCACCCAGTACTCCAAGATAGCTGAACACACCAATCAAAGTACTTTTTTTCTTGTTGTCAAACAGAAAGAAAGCTGCAACGATAGCCAACGGAATCACCACAAAGCGCAATACAGTAGAAAGACGCGGAAGCCCTAGTGCATCCAACTGTCCATAAATCAGATAATCCATATCAACGATAGGCTGAAGAGCTACCAATAAAACAAGAAAAATCTGAAAATTATTTCGATTTAAAATCTTTTTCATAGATACCTCTCATTTCTTCTTCGTCGACCACTTTACAATCACAGACATGGTCAAATAATTGAGTGGAATTGTTACAGGCAAAGCAAGTGCTTTGGCAATCATCTTAGGTGCATGCAGGAAGTCAACAAACACAACAGTAAAGATCATATTCAAAAGCGTCCCCGGAACATAACTTACTGGGAATGTAACAAAAGACTTTAAATTTGGCTTTTCATGGTATGTAAATCTCATATTCAAAAAATAAGAAAAAATCATAGTTGTACAGTCACCCACAAGACTTGCAAGCCCAACCTGCATACCCAAAGCAACACAAACCATATAAATCAAAACAGAACCTATAGTATTGAATGCACCAATCAGCCCAAATGTCAGAAACTGTTTATTTAAAAACTTTTCTTTAATTAATTTCAACATACACTTACCTTCTATATAACATTTTTACAATTGTAAATAAATCACGCTGCAAAAGTGTAAAAATCAGTTTTGTTTTGAATGAGTATCCCTCAAACCGTCTGATTTTTCTCCATGCAGGAAAATACTGATCCAAATGCTGATTGTTCAGCTTCAAGTATTTCACAACATCATCCGCATCATTTTTAATACGAATTGTTGTTAGATGAAGACCATGCTCAATATACAGCTTTTCAATTTGACTTTCAAGCTGAGTACCTTTAAAAGCATTTTCCACCATCGAAATCGCCTTGTAGATGTCAAACACTTTCATGTTGATAGTATGAGCAATACTGCTTTCTCTTTGAAGATAATAGTAGAGTCCCTTGTTTACTTTCGCTACAGATTCAGCTCTAGAAAGTACAATTGGAATGGTTGCCAAATCCTCATACCACATACCTTTTGGAAATTCAATATCCTGAAACAGTTCAGTTTTAAACATCTTATTGCATGCACTGTTGTTGATCAATACAACCTCAGGATTCTGTCTATAAGACAGTACATCAAAGTCTCCTCCGCTAGCAAATACTTCTCGATCAGAATAAACATAAATCATGTCAAAGCAGATAACTTCAGCATTTGTTTCTTTTGCTCTTTGAACACAGCATTCAACTGCATCCAAAGCCAGCCAGTCATCACTATCAATAAACAGACAATACTGTCCTGTAGCAAATCTCATGCCATAGTTTCTAGCATCACTCAGTCCACCATTAACTTTATTCAAACATACAATACGCTCATCTTTTTGCGCAAATTCTTTCATAATGTCTTCAGATTTATCCTTTGAACCATCATTCACCAAAAGAATTTCAATATTTCTATATGTCTGATGAATCAAAGATTCAATACATTTTGCTAAATACTGTTCAACATTGTAAATAGGAACAATAATACTAACTTTCATCATTACTCCTCACAATCTATTCCAAAATATATTGTACAAAAACTGATAAAAAAAAGAAAGACATCAAACGAAAAATCATTGATGTCTTATACTTTTCAGTTCAGTAATTAATCTGTCGAAAAATAATCCATTTTTAATATCCATTTTGAAATTTCAAATCTTTTCATCAAATCCTGAATCACAAATCTCGCTTCTTCTTCATTTCTATCTTCATCAATTTGGTTAAATACATCTTTTACATAATTATATACAAACCAATCAGTTTCATAAGTGTCGGTTGAGTTAAAGCAGAAACCCTCGTACTCCGGATCAAAAATATCATTTCCTAATACGGTTGATTCATCAACTTTAATTCCAAATAAATTACAAATCGTAGGTAGCAAATCACAAGTATTTGAAACCTTTTCATGCACAAGAGGTGTATCAAGAGATGTTGAATAAATAATCAAAGGGGTTTTTTTCCCTATGGTAACCGCCTCTTCATCAGCATCATTCCCCATAGCATTCAATGCTGCCTCAACCTGTTTGTCATCAGAAATTCCTTTGGCAAAATGATCTCCAAAAATCACAAACACAGTATCATCAAGTTTTTGACTGTAGGAAAGATTGTCCAGCAAATCCTTCAATGAACGATCTAAGTCCATATTCTTCGCCATGAATGAAACATATTCTTCAGAAAGAGTTGGATATGTATTTTGAATCTCTTCTACAAAAACAGAAATCTCAGGCTTTAAATCCAGATTGTATGGCTGATGCCCATTATAAGTTACCCAAAATGCTAGAAATGGATCAGTTTCCATAAAAATCCACTTCGCAATATTGAGCACCTTAGAATCTGCTGCACCATCTTCTACACCTAAACGGAAGCTATCAAAAAAATCATAGCCATAATTCGGGAACATGATGTCGCGGCTGTAATATTCACCAAACCCATTATGAAAGCCATAAGAAACATACCCATCATTTGAAAACAGCTTCGCAATGGTTGTATCAAATGTATGATTAATGCATTTAAAAGTGATATTGTAGCCATCATCTGTAATTGGATAAATGCCAACATTAGCCATGAATTCAGTCGAGCTCGTCGACCCATCCATCAAAGGACTGTTATAACCTTTTACAGTAATTCCTTCACTCATCATTTTATAAAGTGTTGGTGTCAACGTTTCATCAATACCACAGTTTGTCAATGACTCCGCTTGAATGAATACAAGGTTTTTTCCTTTAAAGATTCCTGTCATTTCATTCAACTGATGTTTTTTCTGACTTGAAAGATAATCCTTAACTTCTTGTTCAAATTCAGAAGCATCGCTTGATTTAATCATCAAAGTTTGAACATCTTTTACAAACAGATTTGATAAACCAAACGTTTCAACAAATTGAACCGTAGAAGGTATGCTATTATAAATATAATAGTCCGTCTTGTAAATCAAAAAGGCATCCTGTGAATCTTTAGAAAGCTCAATACGATGAAACAAAGAATTTATAAGAAAGATTCCAGCAATAATTGAACCACAGGAAACAATCAAACGATAACGATATTTAAAATGTTCTTTCAGCCAGAAAACAGAAATCAATTCATAAACAAGAAAAATTCCAATCAAAAATCCAAAAGGGAAAAAATATTCCGGTCGAATAAATTCCTGAACACTTGTCGCAGCACCAGCAACTTCACTGCTGAGAGAAAGTGCCAACGTTAAACGAAAATACTGGCCAAAGGCACCGAAATAAATATACTGGGCTACATAATAAAGATAAAACACTGAATTGTACAAAAGAAAGACAAGACCATTCCATTTGTTCGGAACTATGAAAAACAAAAAACTATAAATCAAAAGAAAAGCAACATGCATTGTATTCTGATAATCCGAAAACAGTTCATAGGACTGAATAGTCCAATGCATAAAACCAATTCCCACTGCAAAAAGCAGGAGTTCCAAACCAAAATTTAAACATTTCTTATTCATGATGTTAACCTACTTTATTCGCTATATGAATCTTTCCAATAAAATATGATATTCTGCTCTGGATCAAGACCATAATATTCTTTGAATGTATCAAAATGATATGTATCCCCTTCTTCAATATCAGCGCCATGCACAGAATATGGTGGAACTCTGCAAATCCACGCATCTTCATCAGGATGCTCTCTGTAATACTGAATTTCTGCTTCACGAATCATTTGAACATGATGTACCTGCTGATATTTGATATACCAGGACTTTGCACGAAGTGCAGTAAATATCATAAATACAGTACATAAAAGAATATCCAAGCTTTCATGAGGGAGATTCACATCCGAGAAAATCAGAAGAATCACAACAAACATAAAGTAAACAAAATACAAAGATGATCTGGATCCAAAAATTGGAGAATACAGCATCACCATATTACTTCCACCAGCCATCATCAAAAAGAAAATGGACATAAGACGAAGCTTTTTATCTTCAACCAATACAATAAGTGCAAAAAACACAAACAGGA
The DNA here is from genome assembly GCA_017473335.1 of Erysipelotrichaceae bacterium. GTDB lineage: Bacteria > Bacillota_I > Bacilli_A > Erysipelotrichales > Erysipelotrichaceae > RGIG1896. The sequence goes on along the minus strand of JAFULN010000035.1, from coordinate 31,894 downwards.
CATATACAAGCCACCAGCCTCTAACAACAAGTGAATCCACATTGACCAGTTCAGTCAAAACAGGAAGGTTGATTATAGATGCTAGCATATTCGCACTGCTGAATAATACAGCTCCACACTGTGAAATAACAATAACAAAAGCAATCACTTTATGCTCTTTAATCCATTTGATTCCCTTAAGTACAAGCGCAGCCAGCAATACAAATGCCAGAATAAAAATCAGATACTTATTTTCTGCAAAAGTATAACGGAAAAAATTAGAAAGCTGATTTTCAATCTTTTCAAACAAAGATAAATCCATCCATGCACCATGATCTCGTTCCGTTCTAAACGTAGATCCAGGAGACATTCTCATCACCAAAAAACCTAGAATAGCTCCAGCTAAATTCATCAAATAATCATAACGAATCTGTTTTCTTTCAAAGTATACATAACCTATCATCAAAACAATTCCAACAATCAGCATAGCAGAAGCATTTTCCATAGACATGGCTGCAAACAGTGTCAGAACACTTGTTGAAATCATACATTTTCTGCTCATCTTTGAATCACTGAACACTGTTTTTTCAGCAATCCAGAAATAAAACAGCATTAAGCATAAAGGAATCACATAAGTAGTGCCCATAATCCATGTATAAGTTTCCATCCTCAAATACTCAGATACAGTAAACATCAGCACAAGAATTAATGAACATCCTGTCCAGCTTTTCTTTTTATTGGCCAGCAAGTTAATCATTACAAAAATTGTGGCAAAAAGAAGCGGATTCAGTAAATTCCAAAGCCATTTTCTAGGTGCAACCACTAATCCCCAGAATTCAGAAACAATTCTTCCTGACCAATTTTTATAGAAGTCAATCAAAGTTAGAAAAGGATTTCCTTTTAACCCATTAATCGCATAGCCCCAGTCATCCCCAGCCAAAGGTGTTAATCGTGTAATCATAAAAAAGTATAAAAATACACAAATAGCACAAAAGACAAGAAAATATGGAGCTGATTTTTTCATCATCTTTTTCATATCCTCATCCTCATTTAACCTTTTTATTATATCATCGTATTTTCCTTTTTTTCCACCCAAGAAAAATACAAATAGTCAACATACTTAAAGAAATCAATGCCCCAAGTTTTATGTGTGGAATTTCATATTTCATTTCAACGATATGATTCCCCTCATTTAAAGTAAAGCCAATAAATCCAAGGTTTACTTTCTGAATTTCTACTTGATGCCCATCAACCAGAACCTTCCATCCTTCATCATAAGGAATAGACACATACACAAGCATCTCTTCATCTATAGATATTTCTCCAGTAATTGTATTGTTTGAAACCAAGGTATTCTTAAAGCTGTTTTTTTGGCGGTTTTCAATCCACTGATTCATTGCTGAAATATCTATGAAAGAAGTCGAAATTTCTGCATCATATTCATTCATATTCAATATGCGAATATCTGTCACATAATCAGTTTCAGAAAGAGGAATTGTGAAGTATGGACGTTCATAATACGTATAACTTTCCATCAGCTGACCATAAAAATACAATTCAATAGTCACGTCATTTGATTTCAGATTTTCAATCACCAAAATTGTATCACTTATGGCTTTATCTTTACCTTCAGCAGAAGCATATAGCCACGCTTCCTGATCAACAGTAACATGATATCCTTCAGTAACTCCAGAAATTTCATAGTCCGTATTATCAGATTCATCACTCACTAAATACTTTTGCATAATCAAGTCCTGTTCAAAATAGGAACAGTTTTCTAGGACTTTAGGATGAATCGTATCCTTTAATCCATATCCAAGTTCTACATAATGGTCATTCTGATAAATTGTATATTTATCATTCGTTTCTAAGAAAGTATAGCCATAAGGCTCTGAATAATTATAAGCCTTTGTTACCCAATACTTCACACTAGCTAAAGAATATGCCAAGTCTTGACCTGGTGCAGCAGGCATTGACCAGGTTGTTTTAAAACGAGAAAGATATTCATCCATCTCTGCATTATAGACAGAGCTGTAGAAAGATACTCCTCGAATATCTTTTGCATAAGAATTGTTGCTAGGCCAATAGTCATACCCATCCTGAAGAATTCGATAGAAACTTCCATCATCATATAAATCAAACAAGGAAGAATCAGTATATTCATTTAAAAACCATGTCGGATCAAGTGTTTCATTTGATGTGAAGAAAAAAATACCTGAAAAAACAATTTCAATGCACACAATAGCTAGCAAAAGCTGCTTTCTCTTCAACATTAAAACACCCATATAGCATAGTGTAATCACAGTATATACAACAAAGATAATGCAGCACTGCATCCATGATGCTGAATCAGTTAATCCATAAAATTTACTGATTATAAGAACAGATGCAAATGCACCCATAGATAAAAAAGCAGAAATCAAAGCCTGTTTTTTAGAAAAGTCATTTTCAAATACTTCACTAAACAAAAGACATAAAAATACATGAAAATACAAAAACCAGCGAGTATCCAGTGTCCCTTGAAACATAATAGAAAAAACAGGAAACAAATAAAATACAAAGCCAAGTCCAAGAAAAACAAGTATAATCAAAAGACTTCTTGTTTTCTTCGAAAATAAAGACAAGCACACACCATAAACTGAAAGCATGCCCATATAAGCATTGCATCCATTCCCCCATCCAAGATAGCGTGTCCACTGTTCCCCTACAAGAAGACCACTGTCAAAACGGAATGTTGTAGGAATAAAGAAACCAGAAATGAACTTAAAGATTTCATACTTGTTCATTATAGAAAAATCAATTTCTGCGCCCAATCGTGGACTATTTAAAACAATAATTACATTAGGCAAAAAGACAACAGCTGCTAGCCCAAGTCCCATTACAACACGAATCAAAAATCCAAAACCTTTTTTAATAAGATTTTGTTTCAAACAAATTGCTCGACAAATACCATAGAAGCTGCAAATTGCTAAAAATAAATATGCAAAGTAGTAGTTAGCCACCGCAAGATAAGTCACCAAAAAAACAATCGGCCATGATTTATCTTTATTTAAATAATCTTCAATGGATGCCAAAAGCAGAGGCAGAACAAACAGATGATCCAGAAAGAAAATATAATTGGAATAAAAGAATACCCATCCACTAAAAGTAAACAATAATGAAAAACAAATAATAAACGTTTCATTTCTATTTATCTTTTTCAGCCAATGAATCATAGAGAAATATAATACACACAGTTTTATGCATGTCGTAAATAAAAAACTGTAGTGAAGATATTCTTTTGGGAATAAAAGAGTTAGATAGAAGAAAGGGCTGAACAGAAAATAATAAGAATGATACATGGGGTTTTGACCAAAACATGTTGAAAAATCATACGAAAACAATTCTCCTGAAAAGAAACGAGTATAGCCACCAGCATAGAACTGATATACCTGCTCATAGGAATCTCCTGCAAACAGAAAAACACCATCACGTTCTAATAAGATATATGCAAAAAAGGCTATGCAGAGCATAGTTATAGGTAAAATAGTATTTATATAGCTGTTTATTTTCTTCATACTACCTCTTGTTCATAAAAAAGCAAAACACTGCAAGCACCAAACCTATTCCAGACAATATCATTCCAGTGTTCATCCCAGGAACAGAATAATCCAAAGAAAGCGTATAATTACCTGCAGGTAGTTCAATCGCACACATTCCGCCTTGAGCAGAGAATATTTCATAAAGCTGATTATCTGAACTTGCAGTCCATCCTGGATCAAATGCCATACTTAATAAAACAACAACATCATTCTGAGTATTGATTGAGAATTCTAAATGATTATTTTCTATTACTATAGGATTGGTCTTTATAGAATTAGAAAATTGATATTTCGCTTTATACTCCTCAAAAAATTCATCCGACACAACCATAGAAGTGCATAACAACTCACTCATTTCATGGAGATAATACTGATCTTCGTAGGCTACTCTATCAACTTCACTTTTTTTCGCAAAGGATTGATATGATTTTAAAAATACACCTTCACGATTAGTTTTGTAGATTTCAAGATTACTGTTCAAATCAACATCTAGTTTTTCACAAAAATATTGATAGTACATCTCTCCCATTGCCTTTTCTGTGATGATATAATTTACATCCAAAAGTTCAAATATCTCTTCACCAGAAATTGAAAAAGCCCAATCTACATCCGGATATTCTCTCATATATGATAAAAAATCATGAAGAGGATATTGATAGCAAGAATCATACGAAGACGTTGTAGGAATATTGTAATAAGCTCCTTCATTAAATACCTTACCATCTATATACACTCTGCTAAAATCAGGATCTATCTCTTTCAACTTAGCATAAGCCTCTTGGTAAATGAGATAGTCTGATAAGTATTTGACGTTACTTATTTCTTCACGTTGGCTTTGAATAGGAATAATTCCCATACATAAAGCTTCGGACAACATCACAAGACAAATAATACCTTTCTTGAGAGCTATTTCATTTAAAGCAAGAAGAATAAGATAAAGAAAAAAGAAACACAAAACAATTAGATTCAATCGCACTTCTATTGAATCTGATTTTCCAATTAAAGCAGGAAAAACAAACCCTATAACACCATAAATCAGCAAAGCAGAACTCCAACTGATAAATAAAACCTTTCTGTTTACATCTTCTAATTGATCTAAAGATATTGTTCCTATCAAAAGAAGAAGAAGCATCAGCAACATTGTGTATCTCAAACTATATGTAAAGTGAAACAACTTACCAAACTGAGGAGTAGCTAAAGTTATTAAGAAAATTGCTAGCAATGCCCCAAAGCCAAGTTTTGTCTTTCTGTCTATATTTTTGGAAAATAGGAATTGTGGTACCAGTAAAATTTGAATACACCCACAATAAATACCAATCTGATAGAAGTAATACCAGATACTTCTGTAAACTGTGTCATTAAACTTAAACACAGGCACAAAGAAGTTTTTAAGTATTGCAAAAAAATCATAAGGTTCCCACAAAAAATAAGTCACATGGTCACCCGAAACAAGTCTAGAATTTAAAATCATATGCTTGAGTGAAGGATACCACACAACCGCAGAAATCAAGACGCCAACTAAAAAACTTCCTAACATTTTGACAGATACAACTAGAAATTCTTTACTGAAAATCCTTCCCTTGATCTGCCAATATCTAACAAGCCAGTAAACAAGCAAAAATAAACAGAACATCCATGACAGATAATAGTTAATAAATAACAACAACGCAGATGAAATAATGACAGGAACATATTTGTCCTCTCTTAATACCTTTTCTGTCCCATATAAAAGCAATGGACAAATAGAATAAAAACTAAGAAAAACAGGTTGTTCAATAAATGTCGTCACCCAACCTGAGCTCATAAACAATACCGCAAAAACAAATGCGATCCTTCTATCTCTGCAAAACATCTGAAGATATAAATACATGAGTATACCAGAAACAGTAATTTTTAAAAGTGTAATCAAAAATAAACAATTACTTACTGATAATCCTATTAAACTATAAAACACATACCCAATCCAAGCATATGGATCCCCTAACAAATAGTAAGCCTTTGAAGCATAAAAATTGATTCCTAGCAATTGATTCCAACTCCAGGCAATCTCGCCTGCATCAATCATCCTATAAAATTCCTGATAAAATGGTATATGTTGAAGATTCCAGTCATATTTAACTATAAAAGTAGATTCAAAAAATTGATGATTTAGTACACCTGAAATATATCTAAGTATGTCCGGCAAAAACAATAAACAAGTAATAATACCAAAACAAAGAAGAACTTTAAAAAAATGTAGTTTCTTATTCATTTTCTACTCCATTCACTTGATTTTCATGATAAATAAACTGATTGATAGAAATCTCAAACATTGTACGTGTTTGATTCTTGATAGCATCGACCACAACTCCAACAGCAAGAAGTAATGCAGCCAGAATCATCAGTGATGCAGCAAGCACTGCACTTGGAAGTTTTGAAATAACATGTGTTAAAGAAAACTCAAGCAGCACAGGCATTCCTACAATCAATCCCAACACAATAAACAAAAATGAAAGCACCCCAAAAAAGAGAAATGGACGATAATTCTTAAACAAATCAAACAATGTAACAAGCACTTTAAAACCATCTTTGAATGTATTTAATTTTGATTCTGAGCCTTCTGGACGATCACGGTATGTAATCGGGAGTTCTACGATATTCATTCCATTTACTAAAGAAAAAATACTCATTTCTGTTTCAATCTGGAATCCCTCACTCATTACTGGCATACATTTAACAAACTTTTTGCTGAAAGCTCGATAACCGGTCATGATATCATTAAGATGACTTGAAAACAAGCGGTTGATTAAACCTTGAACAAGACGATTCCCTAAACCATGAAATCCTCTTTTATTTTCTTCAAAATAAGTACCATTTGACAAACGATCACCAATTACCATATCTGCATGGTGATTCATAACTGCATCAATCAACTTATGGACTTCATCTGCAGGATAAGTATCGTCCCCATCGACCATGATGTAACAGTCAGCATCAATATCTCTAAACATGCTTTTAACAACATTCCCTTTACCCTGTTTTTTTTCATAGCGTACAATTGCTCCTGCAGCTAACGCTAATTCAGCAGTACGGTCTGTCGAATTATTATCATAGACATAAATATCCGCTTGAGGAAGCTCTCTTTTAAAATCTTTTACTACTTTTTCTACGGTTAATTCTTCATTGTAGCATGGAACTAAAACTGCAATTTTTTTCATCATGTTCTCCCCTATTAATTCATTTAGTTATTCATAGTACTGACCATCTGGCGCAACAAGACAGAAACCCGAATCTTTGATTTGATATAGATTTAAATTGTACATTTCCAAATCAGTTACTGGAATCCAGTAATCCTGATAGAAAGAATGATCAGTATTATATAGATAAATATAGTCATATTGTGAAACCAATGCTTTCCAGTTATCTAGCGTATAATAAGTGCTGTAAGCATCACCATTATATTTCGGCATTCCTAAAGTTACACTTCTAAAACTATACTCAGGATATTTATACTTTAAAATCTGAACAGTAATATCTACATACTGTGAAACTACCAAAACACTGTCACCTTCATCCAAGGTAGATTCCATCTGACCAAAAATAGAAGTATATGTAGGATTCATCATATAGCCCGTATAGGAAGTTTGAATTTCAAGTTTTCTCCAAAACCCTTTTCCACACAATAAAGAAAGAACTAAAAGAATACATATGTCTGATATATATGTTTTTTTTGTTTTGCAGGATGAGCTAAGCCAAAAGTAGCACATTAAAACAAAGCAAAAACCTAGGTAAATATAAGTGTTGATATATCGTTCAAAGCTAGCCAGCATTGGTCCTTCATAAGAACCAAAAGAATATGTATAAAGCATCAGCATTGTTACAGCATACCCAATAGTCCCAATAACATATGTCAAAGAAACAAAAGCAGATTTCAATTTATCTTTTGTAAAACACATAAATACTACGAAAATCGCTACTGTTAAACAAGCGCTCAATTGCCAGTACGTCAAGGCAAATGGGGCAGTAATCAGAGGACGATGAACAATAGCTTCCAAATAATTATTCAACGCTTCAACTTGCCATGCCTCACCTACAGCATTAAAGACAAGATTTAAAAAATCACTGATAGATAACTCACTGATTTTAAACTGCCAACCAAGTTCAAATGGAAGATTATAAATCTCCCAGCTCTTGGATATTACTAAAGGAAGCACAATCATCATACCGAAAGCAAGAACGCCTTGCTTCCATGTGGTTTTGTGTTTCTTTAGCAGAATCAATCCGCCTAAAAGAAACAGTGACATAGCATAAAAAGCAATCGACATCTGCTTAATCATTATCAAAAAAGTCAAAGACACACCCAAATTTATACAATTGAAATACGAAAGTTTCCCATCTGTACTAACAACTAGATATAACATATATGCTGAAAAAAGGCCTAATATAAAATCAATGTATATTGTAGTAAAACAGGTTTCCAAAAGCACAAAGCTAATCAGATTCACCAAGACAATTGCCCCAGAATAAAACAAAGCATGAATCCAATCAGAAATCTGAGAAAAATTTAACTTTGCAAAAGCTGGCATAAATAACGAAACTGTGAAAACAGATAATGCACGGTAGCAGTAAGCTTCAGAATATCCACCACACAGATTACACCACAAGGCTTCTAACAAGGAAATAAACGGAGGATAATCTTTATGTGTCTGAAGTGTAGATTCAAATACTGAATAAAAAGAATCTAATCTCATGGTTTCTTTAATCATTGGTCCCCAATGTTGAAACTCATCCCAAGTTGCAAATGCAGTAAAACGGTGATAAAGATTAAAATATACATAAAACAAAGTAAAGACTACAAACCCAATTGTAAACAGATTGCATGAAATAGATTTTATCTGTTTTCTTTTAATAAACAAAAGTGGAATTAGAAGAAGACTAAAAATAACACAAGCAATCATCCCAAAAGAGACTTTTCCAAATAATCCACCAATATAAAAACAAAAAACACCAAAAATAAAAGTTAGAGGTAAAACAGACTCAAACTTTTTTCCAGTCAATATCACAAGAACAAATGCTGAAGATATCAGCCAAAGAAAAGGTGTAATAAACGACATAAATCCTCCTAAAAGAACTTTCGTACATTATACCACAATCCTATTTTAGAATACAATCTCAAAGCAAAAGCCTTGGAGTTTATCCAAGGCTTAAAATATAATTATTCATTCACCATCCTGCTCGACAGTTGAATCCTGAACCTGATCCGGTGTTGATTCTGGAGTGGCTTCCGGTGTTGGTTCTGGAGTTGCCTCTGGCGTTGGCTCAGGAGTCGCAACTGGTGTTGGTTCTGGCGTTGCCTCAGGAGTTGGGGTTGGGGTTGTCTCTGGCGTTGGTGTCGGAGTTACTTCAGGTGTTGAAGAAGGTGTTGGAGTTGGTGTTGCCTTTTTTTCATACTTTGCAGTAATAATCACATCACCAGTAATATTAGAATATTCTTTATCCCATTTGAATGTATATCCTTCTACTGCAGCATCTGGTGCTGTTGCAGCTTTGCCTTCAACAACTTCCAGAATCTGCTGATGTTCACCGTTCAAACCATAAACAAATGTAACTTTAAACACTGACGGAGCAGCACAGCTAGCTTTCAATTTCAATGGGCCTGTAACTGGAGTTTCAAAATTGTACATCTGCTTTGTTTCCATGTTCATCCAGCCCTTAAATGTTGCGTCAGCTGTCAAAGGCTTGTACTCTGGTGACTTAATCACAGTATCATAACAAACTTTCATCAGATAGTCTGTGATTTCTTTTTCATTTTCATCATAGAAAATAACACTAATCTTTTCATAGTAAGTTACACCTAAAGACTTTGAATCATTGAACTGACCATATGCCTTTTCAGTCTGAGACTTAACATAGCCAGCTTTTTTAATGTCATATCCTTCGTCTTTTGCCTTTATCACATTGAGTGAAAGTGTAATACCTTTTTCTTTAGCCCACTTCTGTACATCATCAATCTTCTTATCAACTGCATTGATATAAACGTTCTGGCATTCATCAAGTCCTTTGTTTTCAGAAAGCGAACAGTCTAGCGGATGCTTAATAACATGAACTTCAAGTGAAGATATAAGCGCAACACGACCACTGGATACAGACTGCCACAATACAGTGCCATCTGCAAGGCTTGCATCATATCCATCATCTTTTGGTCCAATTGTCTTAATGTTCAATGTAAGTCCATTTTCTGAAGCCCATGCCTTCAGATCATTGATGTTCTTTCCAACAAAAACTTCAACAAACGCTGGCATTTTTTCATGTTCTTGTTTTTCATTGTACCAAGTAGGAAGTTCATATCCTGCACGGAAAAGTGAAATCAAATCAACATAGACTTCTTGAGGATAATCTAATTTCTTAGTCAGTTCAAGATTGTCTTTAATAATATTGACATTATCCTGGATAGATCCTTTGAAAAGTTTATAAATCCATAGACGCTTTTCCATACGTGTATTGTATGTCCACGAAGAGTATCCAGTAATACGATTCGACTGAATATCAAAAATCAGTGAATCTTGATCATAATTGCTATTGTATACCTGAAGGCAATAAGTCAAAAGTTCTCTTATCTGACTTAAAGACATATTTGTTGAGATATTTTCTCCAGCAGCTTCCATGACATTTAAAATCTTTGTAATATCATTCAAATTTAAAAATTCTCTTAGTAAAGTGCGAATGACCTGCTGCTGATGACGCTGGCGTGCAAAATCACCGTCAGCAAACGCATGACGCTCACGAACAAAAGCCAACACCTGTTCACCAGTTGCATGATATTCGCCAGCTGGTACCCATACTGTTTTATGCCCACGCTCAATATCTGCAGTCTGTCCAGTAAATGAAATTGGTGAGTTAATAATAATCCCACCCAAAGCATCAACAATGTCAACGACCCCCTGGAAGTTTGTCTCGAAGTAGAAGTTAATATCAACATCTAACAAATTCTCTACTGTATCAATCAAACACTGGCGAGTGGTACGTGCAGCATTGATTTTATTGTTTGCGCCACCGTAACATGCAATTGGAACAAAGCTGTCACGCGCAATACTTGTTAACGTAATGTCCAATGTATTAGGGTTAAATGAAGCAAGCATCAAAACATCTGAGTTCCCTGCGCTCAAACTATCTACCCCAATAATCAGCATTGTAAAAGGCTCAGTTAAATCAACATCATTCTTAGTTGATGTCTGAACTGTCGCTTTTGATTTGTATGAATATACAAGACTCACTTTTTCAAGATTTTCATCTTGACCATCATCTGTTGTAAAAGATGATGCGTAAGAAGGTGCCACTGCGGCAATCTCTACTTCACCTTCAAACAAAGCAAACAAAAGTTCCTGATATGTTTCATATTCAACATATTCAACTTCAAGACCAAGACGCTCAATCTCAGCTCTTGCTAAAACATTCCCTTCCAGAATCTGATCATTGTTCAAAACACCTACTGTTTTTCCTTTTAAATAATCGCTTCCAGCATCTTTTGCATTCTTATCATCATAAGCTACAAAATAGCTTGTAATCATTTCATCCACAACTTCATCTGTATCAATAATGTTGTCAATAGTTGAATTCACTGTTGAAATTAAATAAGTACCTACACATCCCCCAGCAATAACTGCAACAGATAATACAGCTGTAAGAACCGGAAAAATCACATTCTTTTTAAAGATAAAAGAACTAAAGCAAAGTGTGCCAACAATTAAAGAAATCATCAACAAAATAAGAAGTACTGCCAGAATCAAAGAAATACTGATTTCAGCATATCTTCCAATCGCAAAAAACAAAGCGATACAAACAGCGACTGAAATGACTGAAAGAACAGTACAGATCAGTCGGAAAAGACCTAATTTATTTAATGACTGTTTATTCATCATTTCCATCTCCTATTCTATATTCATAATACGAATGATTTCATATCTACCTGAAATCTTATTATCAATCACTGTGATACCTGCTTTATGCTGGAGTTTAGATGTATCCATTGAAGAACCTGGTTTATATGTCCATTCAAGTTCCAGATAATAAGATTCCATCTTTTCTTCATCTATATTAACCTGTCCTCCATAAGCTGAATTCATCAAAGTAACAGATTCAACTTCCATTAAATTTTCTACACCGTATTCACTTTCAAAATGATTGAAATTCTGATAATACGTATCACGTGCATATAATCCAAATGTCAAATGGTGCGGACCATATAAATAATCCAGTCCTCCTACATCAAAGTTACCATCTTTATTTGTCCATGTATAAAAATCACTGATAAAACACTTTGCAAGTTTCTCTGAAGCCACATAAGGATCAACTTCTGGATATCCCTGTGTAACTTCAATCAGTTCATCATAAAAACCCTCTTGAATCTCTGTAGGATTCTTTGGCTGTTTGTACAGAATTACCTTTTCTGGATCAGCACTTGGAGTAGCACTTGGAAACATTGTACTCAGCCCCAGTTCATCCAATGAACCACGAACCAGTACAATCGAAAGTACAAGACAAAGCAGGCAGATTAATCCCACACCTGTATATACGACTGTTAATTTCTTTTTCATATTTACACCTCATCATCTATGCATCATAAAAAGCGCATAATAATGCACCCTATGTATTATAACAGACATTATTGATTTTTAAAGCATTTTTGTAAATTCACATAATTCACAACAATTCCTTTAAAATTTGTCTATTAATAAGCCTAAACTTAGAATCTAAAGTAAATAAATGGATTGTATGAATTGTTTATCAGCATCACAACACAGATTGCAAGAACACCTAAACAGAACAAATCATACATGATACCAGTAATAAAATGTCTATTCATCCAATCAAACAGTTTCTTGAACCAAGGGCCAACCGCAATCAATCCTACTACCAGATATGGGATAACATAGCTGGCATTCATATCTCTGAAAATCATCAAATCAATAGCTTCATATCCAGTAAACATAGTTTTCAGATAAGTCATAATATGCTCTACCGAACTGCAGTTGAAAATCACCCAGCCAATTAAAATCAGAAGCAGTGCATAAACTCTTCTTACAACATAGATTTTCTCAATCCATTTTCCAATCAAAAGCTTTTCAATCACTAGAACAAAGAAGAAATAAAGTCCCCATAGAACAAAATTCCATGCTGCTCCATGCCACAGACCAGTCAATGCCCAGACTACAAACATATTAAAAACCCAACGCGGCTTGCTGCATCTGTTTCCACCAAGAGGAATGTAGACATAATCTCTAAACCATGATGAAAGTGAAATATGCCATCTTCTCCAGAAATCCGTAATACTTTTTGAAATATATGGATAATTAAAGTTCTCATTAAATTCAAAACCAAGGATTTTACCAAGACCAATCGCCATATCACTGTATCCGCCAAAGTCATAGTAAATCTGAAGCGCAAATGCAATTGCCCCAACCCAGGCAGCAGTAAATGTTAGTTCAAAATCAGGATGAAAGATTTTATCTGCCACAAGTGCTGCATGATTGGCAAGCAGAACTTTTTTTCCAAGTCCAATACAAAATCTACGTATACCATCTGCAATCTGAGAAAAATTAACTTTTCGATCAATCATTGCTTTTTCAACATCAATGTAGCGAACAATTGGACCAGCAATTAATTGAGGAAACAAAGTTACATAGCATCCAAAATAAATTGGATTTTTCTGTACCTTGACATCTTGACGGTACACATCAATCAGATAAGATACAATCTGAAATGTGTAGAATGAAATCCCTATTGGCATAACCACATCAATATGAACTTCTCCAAACAAGAATTTTAGATTATCCATAAAGAAGTTAAAATATTTAAAGTAAAACAGAACTAAAAAGTTCACAAAAATGGCCAAACCAAGAATTAACTTCTTTTTTTGATTGATAGAAATAAGAAGACCAAAACAATAATTCAGAAGAATCATGACAATCATCAAAACAATATAAAATGGTTCTCCCCATGAATAAAACAGTAGTGAAACTGCCAGAAGCAAAGTATTTTTATACCATCTGAAAGGTAATACAAAATACAAAACAATTAATACTGGCAGAAATACAAACAAAAATGTAAGACTGCTAAATAACATCTTGAATTACTCCTTATTAGTTCGATAAACATCAAAATTCTTATAAATATCTCCCCATTCAGGGTCTGTAGCAAAATAGTTTTCAATCGTATACATGAACAAAACCGTATCTATATCATGTTCTGCAATGAATTCATCATAGTTCAAATACTTACCTGTTCTTGAAAGATATACTGTCTGATTGATGTAATAGCTGTTTTTGTAAGATGAAGACAAGAGATTTTCAATCGCTGCCGCATATGAATCGCAGATAACCAGAATATTTCCCTCTTCACTTTCGTTCACATAATGATGAACAGGATATTCAGAAAAACCGCGATAGGACTGATTGTAGTGATATGTAAATGGATCACTATAGTCATCCAAATGGCTTAAATAGTACTTTGGCTGATAAATGTCTTCTACTTCTTCACCATTGACAAATAATTTAAGATTATCATAATCAATTTCATACATCACATATTCATCAGGATCCAAAACATTCGCAGTACGATTACTGAACGTTCCATAAAACTGATATCCATTGCACGTATTGATTGCTTCAGGCACCAAAATTTCATCTTGTTTGCCTAAAAGATTCATAATATCTACATATCCCTGATAGGCTCCACGATAATTCCAGTGATGATCAGATGAAAAGAACATTTCCTTATATTTATCAACACTTTCAATTTCAAGGAAGCTGACAGGAAAATCAACGTTATCCGCAAACAACTGATTATAATATTCTCCATAAGATGTCACTTCATTTGTTTCATCAAACAAAGACGTTTCATGTCCCTGAACAGGACGATATAGATAGAAATCAATATCAGGATAATCTTTTGCCAGCTGATTCATTTGTGATATGCGATTTAAAATACGGTTTTCAATATCTTCATTATATTCCATCAATCCGTTAATCATATATCTGGAAGTACCAAGCTGATAAACGTTAGTGTCTCCCATCATAGTCAACACAAGATCATTGACACTTCCACTATAGATGACTTCATCCACTGTCTTATCAAATGTCTTCTTCGCTTTGACAATGCTCTGACGTTTTGGAAACTGATCAGCTAAAACTTTTTCAAGCGTATCCTGAAATGTATAATCCATATACTGTGTACCATCCAGATGATACTTAGTTGTCATGTTTCTATTTTCAAACAAAGATATAGTATTTTGTTCCTTTACACAAAAAATATAAAACGGAATTACACACAAAAACCCTAAAAAAGTCACAATCATCATAATGATTCTTAGTGCATTTGTAATTTTTTTCATCATAATTTATCACCTGTTACATATTATAGCATAGAAAACTATCCTCTAAAAACGAGTTCATTTATTTTCAATAATTACCAATAAAATCTGAATAAGGCATATCTGTCGTTTTCATACAGTAAATCAGCACAATCTCTCACAAGATAATACAAAGACTCATATCCATTTTCCGTGTCATACACTTGCATTTTATCTAGCACAACATAATCTATCTGCTTTTCAATCAAACGATCACATGCACACGTAAAATCTGGTTCTTCTTCAAATATGATTTGACCAGCATAGTCTCTAGGGTAGAAAATTTTCATCAATTCATCATCATTTTCATTCAATGTGTACTTATCCAAACCTCTAAGTTTAAAAGCCATTTTAATGTTTGGGGTAAATGTCTTTAAGCTATCCATTTGAGATACAACAGTTGCTCTTTCCAACTCATTTGTCAAATACATATTAAAATACAAAAGTAAATCTAATTCATCTTTTTCTACTTTATAAAGTTTGTCAAATTGTTCATTCACTTCAAACATCGAATGATAAAAAGTAATAGACTGTAAAAGCGCCAACACACATAGACTTGAGCACAGCATCTGCAAGACAATCTTTCTATTTTCAAACCACCTCATACACTCAATAATTAAAACTGCAAAAGTGAAATAATTAAAAATTACTTCATAGGCGCGATAAAATACAATGCCAGACAAATATTTTTTCAAAACAATCACATTCAATGGATTAATAAACAAAAGCATCATATAGAGGAGATATTTTAAGTAGAAAGATGATGCTTTTCTTTTTACTAAATGGAAAATACCAAACAGATAGATGCCATTAAGAATCAAATGAAGAGCATCTCTTGCCGAAAACAAATCCCAGACCATATCCTGCTGAGAATGATTTCTAAAAAACATCCAAACGTCTTCATTTCCTCTTAACCAGACAAAAATCGACAGAAGACCTATTATTGCAGGAACTGCTTTTAATACTGTTTTTAATATAAAGAGAATCTTTTTCTGCAGATTGTAAGAGAGTTTATCAAACACAAAACAAAATGTATAAAACAATCCTATTGGAATCAGAAGAAGCGTAAAAATACCATATGAGTAATAAATATAATTTACACCAAACAAAACCGTAGGAAAAACAAGGACCGCAATCTTAGTTCCCAGATGGTCAATTTCCTGATATAACAGCACAAAAACAAGCCCAAAACACACAATAAAGTTTAAAAATAAAGAAGTTGAACTCATAGACAGCATTGCACTCGACAATAGCGCTACTCTAACAAACTGACCGCAATCAAACTGTTTATTTTTTAACATGTTAAAAATCTGAAGTGAAAATACAGCTGAATACAGCTGTCGATAAGAATTACCAAAAAATCCAAGTGCATTGTTCCAGTAAAAATTACCTACAATCCCCAAAACAAATATATAGACTGCAGCTTTCATCCATTTGTTTTTTTCTTCTATGCAACAAGCTGCAGCATCCGAAAAAAAGAAGAGCAGAATAGAAAACTGAATCATTGATGACCAGACATAAATCTGCACAACAGTTGTCTTAAGTCCATACACCATCATATTTGCGCTTTGAATCAGCCACAAAAAGAAAGCATGCACATGATAAAATGCCTGAAAATCATACAAAACCTGAACTTTTTGTGTCAAAGCACCTGTTTCATAAACCATTGATTCAAAATTCAAAGAATTCGCCCATTCTCCAACATAAGATAAATAGAAAACTGAATCAAAATTTGGTTCTCCAATCGTTCGATTCGCCATGATGATAAGCATAGCAAACAAATATAAAGCTAACCATAAACATTTTTTCAGATTAATTTTCTTGCTTGTTTTCATTGCAAGATAAAAGCCAATCCCAAAAACTATCGTATATCCGATATACATTGGAAGTTTAGAAGAAACGATAGAAAACAACAACAAATCTATGATTTCAATTATTCCCAAAACCGTCGCAAACCCACATAAAAACTGTAAACTGAAAGAAGACTTCTTACAAAGTCTTGTACCATACCCAATCGAAGCCACTGAAAAACTAGCAACAATCAATATAACTGATAGTATTGTAATCATGTAAACCTCCTGAAAAAAAGAATCCGGCAAGACCGGATAAATTTGTTATTCTGCAGTCTTGTCTTCAGAGTGAGAAGTTCTTGTTTCTGCAAGAGATATCTCCTGAACAAGATTTTTCACTCTTTCATTCAGTACAGAAACCTGCAAACAAAGGAAAAACACCATACATATTAAAAGAAAAATAATGACTAAAAATACAGCATTGATTACTGTTTTAATTCCCATTATCTCTGCCATTAAAGCAGAGAACTGTGGAAAGATACTAAGCACTACCAAAAGAAACAGGAAACCAACCCATAGCACTGCAATATCAGTGGACAATCTTGATTTCTTCATCCCTCTTAATAATACCCAAAAGAAGAAAACTGTCATCAGAATTAAAATTAAATGCGTTCTGGTACTCATTCAAACACCTCTTATACTAAAAATAAAATCGAAATCACCATTCGATACATATATTTAACAGAGCTCATCAATCCGCTATAAAGACTAACGCCAGTACTTCTTTCATCCATCTCAACCTGAATTTCTTTAATTACAGCACCCTTTTTCAGCTGATAAGCCAATGTATCAGGTTCAGGATTTCGATTCATATTGCAGGCATAGTCAAAAAGCATTTTTTTGTTCAACATTCGCATACCGCTAGTTGGATCTGCTATTTTTTTACCAGTTTTCAAATATAAAACAAGTGTCAAAATACGGCTTCCAATCATTCTTAAACTAAAATCTTTCTTTTTAGTCGCAAAACGAGAACCAATGACAATATCAGCACCCTTTTCAATTTCTCTAATCATCTCAGGAATAAATCTTGCCTGATGCTGGCCATCTCCATCAAACTGAATTGCACAGTCATATCCATTCTCAAGTGCATATTTATATCCCGTCTGAACAGCACCTGCCAATCCAAGATTCATCAGAAGATCCACATGATTGAGTCCACATTCATCTAGAATACGTCCTGTTGAATCTTTTGAACAATCATTGATAACTACATAATCACACTGTGGAAGCTCTTCTTTGATACTATCAACTACTCTTTTAATAGATCCTTCTTCATTATAAGCAGGAATAATAATACATGTTTTCATTTTATCACCATCTATATTTTTGCTTCATACACTACTATAAATCTTGTTTATTATACTATTTAACAAATCGAAATGCAATTCACATAACAAGGGGGGGAAAAACTAACTTCAAACATAAATAAATCATAATGAACAATCAGTAATACCCATTCCACCTTTTATTAAAACACTTTTTTTCGTAGACCTTATAATTAACCCAAATATTAACTATTAGCTAAAAAACTACCCCTAAACAACAGCGCAAAACCTATATCAATTTTGACAAGTAATAATATTGCAAATTCAGCACAGGCATCAACATGTAAAAATAAGTAATGCTAGCAGTATATCGATAAAGGATCTAAACTGTATACAAATCAGAGAAACTCATCATTAAAGCAAAGCAAAAGAAATGACATGTATACGATAAGAACTGGTGCAACAATGCACTACATATTTTCTTGTGAAAATAATAGAAGAATATCTCACAATTGAACTAGTCTTCCACTTTAATATAAGTACTCTGCATTAAACGAATTGCATACTCCAGAAAATACTTTCATAAGAGTTCCATCCAACCGATTAGACATGGAGCGATAATCATCTAAACTCAGAATACAATTGTAATAAATAGCATTTAATCATAGAATTATGAACTCTTTTATTCATAAAATGTAATTTTACATTAAAATCCACTTACAAAAATGAGAAAAACACTCTAAAATACAGCTGAACTAGCCAACTAGTACGATAGCAATATTTATTTTTAGTAGTGAATCCATATTCCTTCAAAAAAGAACGTGACTTTTTAACTTCGCCCGCAAATGAAAACATATGTTTAGAAAAAGAACGATAAACTGTCCCAATCGCAACATGATGAAAAGTCAAATATTCTACTTCATCTTTCACCGTCTCGTATATATCACTGCTTATATATTCATTTAAAAGTGCACGCATCACAACGTACATATCTTCATGGCGGCTCTTCTTACTGGTCATTGTTGATCCTTCATAAACAAAATAGCGATATAAAGAACTACTAACAATTGAGACTTTAGGGTTATTCAGCAGCAAAGATTGTGTAAAATACAAATCTTCATAAATTCTACCTTCTAGGAATTTGATTTGATGTTTATCTAAAAATGACTTGCGAATCAGTTTGCAATACGGTGCATTAATAATCGAAAGCAAAAGTTCTGGTCTATCCGATATTCTAACTGTTTGTTCTTCCGATACTGGAAGATAGTACATAAAATTACGTTCAAGCCAGTTAGTTTTCTTTTTAAAGATTCTACGCATACCACAAATTGAAATATCACTGTTATTTTGAGTCAATGCAGTATTCAATTTTTCTAAATAACCCCTTTCAACAGAATCATCTGCATCAATAAAACAAATAAAATCCCCTTGTGATTTTTCAATCCCATAATTTCTTGCATAAGCCTGACCATGATTCTCGATTGAATATACTTTAATACGCTGATCTTTATTTTGATAACAGTTTAAGATTTTCAGCGAATTATCTACTGAACCGTCATTGATACATACAATCTCAAAATCAGAAAATGTCTGGTTCATAACTGAATCCAGACAAGCTGAAATTGTATTTTCACTGTTATATACAGGTATAATTACAGAAATCATCTTAACACTCACTATCTTTTTATCTATTTTAACAGGAATCATGCAAAAATACACTCAATTCTTGGATTTATTGGACGATTTTATCATCTAAAAACTATAGAATACATATTTCATTATTTGATTCCTTATTTCTTTCTATGACCTGATTATTCATTAAATATCCTCATTTTGTAAAAGATGATCTAGCATATATACTGACATTCATTATGTATCTACCTATATTATAATATTTAAGTCTAAATGAATGAAACTGTTGTTTCATCATTCGTTTGGGATTGTTTATCCAAAATCTCATTTAACACATATATTTGGCATGGACCATTATTTCCTGGTATGTATATTATTTGCCATCTATTTAACCTAAATCCAAATTTCTCATGGTTGAGATCAATGTTATTTTTTACTATAATTGCATGGATTATTGGATGTATATCTCATCATCTGTTAGAAAAAAACAATCAACAAGTGAATCGATAATCCGCTTATTTGACAAAGCAATTAATTTAGGAAACAAATTAAACTCAAAAATAATTCATTTCAAAAATGTATAAATGAATTTGTCCAACAATTCAAACAATCTCATTTTATAAGTTTTTTCAGAGAAACGTTCTACATAGTCTGAAAATGCATGATTAGAAAACGAGGATCTTTGATTCTCATTTTCTAAAAGCTCAAATGAATAATTCACAAATTCTTGATTGCTTTTTGCTATATAACCATCTAGACCATGATGTATCACTTCATAGACTGCATCTGACCATTCTACAGTAATAGATGGAACATGATTAGCTTTAGCCTCAATCAAAACAAGCCCAAAGCCTTCCAACGAAGAAGTCAGCCAAAATAAATCGTACTTAGCAATTTGCTTTTTATCAGTTAAAAAACCCTTTAAAAGTACTGTTTTATCAAGGTGAAGATCAATAATCCGTTTTCTTATCGTATCTTCAAGTTCTCCAACTCCATAAATATCTAGTGTAAACTCACACCCCATTTTTTTTAGTTCACTTGCACATTCAATAAGACGTAAAGGATTTTTATCTTCATGTAGTCTACCAACAAATAGAATCTTCTTACCTGTTTTATAAGAAACATCTAAGAATACATCTTTATCTGGTACATAATGATACAAATAGTCTGAATGAAAGTGCTTCATTCCTGCCATAGCATCATGTTGATTTCGAAATATAGTCAATGCAGGTTTTCTCATTAACCATGTCTGAAATTTCCCCTTGATATTACTTCCAAAAAAATAATCATAATTTGTATGTATTTCAAGGATAAACGGAACATTTTTTGTCATAAACATTGCAGCTGCAGGAGAACTGATAATCACAATATCATGTTGGTTCAATAGTCTTTTCATTTTAATTCGTAAAAAAGGAGCAGATAAAAAATAAATCATTCCACTGAAAATCCCCCATAGAAATTTATCAATATGACCTTTTTTTAGATAGTTGAACAAGTGAAAAAAACGATTATCAATCACAGTATTACAAAGAATATGTATTGGAATATCAATAAAGGAACACTCATTAAATACAGATTCATTAGGCTGAAAAATACTGATAACATGGACTTCATATTGCTCCTTTAAAATAGAAATCATATTGATGTACGAAGCAATTAATCCTCCATCTTTTATCGAAGGTAATTGATCAAATACTAAATAACATTTTCTCACAAAATCACCCTCTTAATTTCTTATTAATTTCAATCATCACAATTAGCAAAAAGCCAATAAAATTCATTCCACAAATCAATAGATATATAAAAGATGCTCCCATAATGCCAAAATTCAATACAACTGATTTAGAAATCATCAAAGCTATGACTGTAATGATGAAATAGATTACCACCGTAGCCTTCTGTTTTCTTTGTACTGTCAATACAAGCGACATAAATAAAGAAGCAGCATTAAAACCTCCTGCACTCAGTAGAAAAAATAGAGGAACCATATACGAACTTAAATCTACAGAATAAGCTAAGCTCAGCAAATCAAGTCCAATAATCCATCCACCAGCAACTGTACATCCTGTGATTCCTAATATCATTAGCAATTGTCGAACAATCATTTTATTAAACAATAAAGTATCGAATTCCCAGTATTCTGCTAAACGAGGAATAAATGGTGCAAATATTATTTCAGCCAACAAATTAATAATCATTGCAGGCATAACCAAAATACTATAGTAAGTTTGAATCTCTGTCGATAAATACAGATCAATCGTATACTTAGGTATATTGACAACATACATGCGAATATAATTAGAAATAGTTAAAGGTAATAATATCTGACCCAAATCAAAAATCTTTGAAAATCTAGGCATTATTCGTTCTTTCACAAAATAGACAAGATATTTTCTGTGAATCCACAAGGTAAAAAACATTAAAATAAAACCTGAAAGTAATGATGTAAATAGAAGGTTTTTACTTAAAATAAAAATAAACGAAAACAAAGCAATGGCAATAAGATATCTTCCTACTAAAATGAATGAAGCAACATCTAACCGATGATTACGATGATATTCAGCGCGAAACAAATCATCAACAATATCACTCATTTTAAATAATCCAAATGAGAATACTATCCAAGCTTTATTTAAATCATAACCTGAGCAAAAAGAATAAAACAGTAACAGACACATCATCAAAAATATTGAAATTACTCTTATACCTGCATAATCATTAAAATGAAACTCTCGTTTTAAATCAGAAGCCTGCACGTTATATGTAGCAAAACTTCCAATCGTCAAGCATTGATAAGCGATAACTGATGCAATAGAAAAAATCCCTGCAAGTTCTATACTTCCGGTACGAGTAATCACCATTAACAAAATTGAAACAAAAGTTGATGAAATGACCCCAGCTATACTATTTAAAATTGCAGATTTTTTTAATATCTTTTTCTCATCGGTTTCATTAACGAATCTATCTAGTACTTTCATATTATATTCTCTTCATCACGATTATAGCATAGCGAACAATCGGTATGGACCACTTCCAAAGTGAAAGATAAAACAGTTTATATTTAATTGGCAGCCTTTTCAAGATTTCTATGTCAAATCGCTTTCCATTTAGTCTATTTACAGTCTGTGAGTAAAAAGAACAGATTTCTTTAGATGTATGATCGTTACTTAACATCATGCGAAACACAGTTCCACACAATCCATGAAATATAATAATATAATTCTGTATCCATGAAATGTCTAAATCATTTCTCTTTAATTGACTAAAAAATGTATTTAAGATATCAAGAACAAGGTTCATATCAGATGCATGAATTGAAAAGGTTGTTGTAATGGAATTATCGTGTTGCCAGTAATAGTACAATGCCTCATTTAAATAATATGTATTCTCAGCCAACAAAAAAGCACGAGGTACTGTTGCCAGATCTTCATACCAGGAATCAGGAAAAATTAATCTATTCTCTTTGAATAATGCTGTTTTATACATTTTATTCCATAAACAAGGATATTCAAATTTCAATATTTCTTCTGGTCGCTGATGTATTACCTGTGTCTTTCCATTAAAAACATGTACATAATCACACCAAACCAAATCAGCATTTGATGAAACAATAACCTCATGTAACTTTTCAACAAAGTCACTCGCTACATAGTCATCACTGTCGACAAAACAGAAGTACTTACCATGAACCAATTCAAGTCCATAATTACGAGTTAACCCAATACCTTGATTTTGTTGAGAAAAATACACAATACGCGAATCATTCAAATACCTTGAAATCACCCCCTCTGATTCATCTTTGGACCCATCATTGATTACTATAATTTCCAAATTCTCATAGCTCTGATGAATTAAAGATTCCAGACATCGTTCAATATATTTTTCTGCATTATAAACAGGAACAATAATACTAATTAAATCATCCATTTTCATCACCATTAAACATTCCAGAAAAACTCATAAGGTATCGTACCATAATAACCTAAAATAACGACAGTTACAATCCATACAACAAGCATGGCAGCAATAATCATTAATACATAAAACTTTTTATATTTAGCAGGACATATATCCGCAATATCTGCAAGCATTACAGCTTGAAACGGCAAAAAATAATACCCCGCTCTGGTCAAATAATTCGCATACAAAGGACTAAAATCAAGTAATAAGATAATCAGTGATGAAAAAGTAAGAAATAATGATTCTTTTTTATATTCATTCATCTTTCTGAATGCCATAAGTATCAACAGTAAATAAAACAACGAAGGCATAACACTTAGTATGTTGATTGAACTATCAACACCTATTGTTGACCATGTTCCACCGGGTAAATAATCCAAATAACGTGAATGCAGTATTCCTAGATTCACAACCATTTTTAGCAAAGTAGGAAACAATAAAACGAAAAGCAATCCACAGCAAATCAGCACAGAACTCTTTATGATTTGAGTTTTCATATCTGGACAGGTTTCTCTACATAAAAACAGATACATCAGTGCAATTGGTATTCCAAGTATAGCACTAGAATGAAACAAAATGGCGACAAATATGAAAAGAATCGTACGTACATATCGTTTATTGAACATACAAGTAATCCCATAAAACAAAATGCTAACTGCAATACACTGCCTCATAATATTTAGCGAAGGATTATATAGTAAAAGCAAATACAGTAGAATACATAACCAAAGTGGTGCTCCAAACTTCTTCTCATAATTTTTATATCCTAAATATATAAAAGTGAGTGTAATCATTTGATATGCGAACAATCCAAAATGGTAATCATTAGTTAATCTTGACAAAAAATAATTTAAAACATTAAATCCAAAATCTTTATTCCCTATCACCAATTGATTCTGAATAAATTGAATTAAATTATCACTAGCAGACGCAGCAGAATAAATAGGAATTGCGTATATCTTAACATCAACACCTACATTTTCTGATCTTAATCCTGCAAGTATACTAGGCAATACAATAGCAAAAAAGACAAAGCATTTACGATACTTTGCTAGTTCTGGCTTTTCAGATAAATAAAACAAAAATGCAGAACAAATGAAAATGAATAAGTAAATCAACACGATCACTCCATAATATCTTTATAGCGGAATAAGTATAGCATGTTTGTAAAGAATGGGAAAATAGTTTCATCATATTTCCTATATAATTTCTCTAACCATAGATAAATTATATCATAATAAACTCAAATTAAAAAACAGGAACAACCCCCTATTCCTGTTTTCATTAAATTCTGATTAACAAAGCATATTGATTCAATTCAAATAATAAAAGCAATACCCAAGCTTTTGTAGGACCTTTTGCAACATGAAGAAAATCAAAAAATGATGAAGGCAATTCAGAAATTGATGCTTTAAATTGACTTAATTCTCTATGAATTTCATCATTACTAAAATTAGATTCTTTCATTTGATGTCGAAATCTTGCTAGTACTTCTGCTTTTCTTTCATTAAATACTCTTCGCCAATTTTCCCTGCGGCAGAATTTTTGAACACATTGATATTCTAACATCAGTAATTCAGGCTCCTGACGGTATTTATAGCATAGTACTTCCTTACTTCGATTACTTGATGTACTATGCTTAATATGCTCAAAATGATGATAAAAGACTTTTGAACTAACTGCAGCTCGTTTCATTTTTAAATAAAACTGCAAATTAAAGTCAAAATCTTCAAGACCATATTGATATTTTTCATCAAATTGTAAATGATGTTCACGAATTACCAAAGATCGATAAATAGCATTCCATACGAATAAAGGTCCTGACTTCATTAGATATTCATCATATGAGATACCTTTACTTTTTTCATATTCAAATCCCAAAGTCAAAATATCCCAATCTAATTCTTTCTTCTTTTCTTCGTTAATTACACATTGAAACCTCAACAAATCAAGATGATGCTTGGTTACCAATTGATACGCAGTTTGAATAAAACCAGGAAAATACATATCATCATCATCACAGAACATAATAAATTCACCCTTTGCATTAGAGATACCTGTATTACGAGCAGAACAGATTCCACCATTCTTCTGATGAATTGTATTTACATTAGAATATTTTTTAGAATATTCGTCGCATATATATTCTGAACCATCACTAGAACCATCATCAATAAGGATTAATTCAAAATCATCAAAATTTTGAAATATAATGCTGTCCACAGCTTTTTTCAAATAATTAATTGCATTGTAAACAGGCATAATAACACTTACTTTCATCATGAGTCCCCCAAACTAAAGACTAGTTTCTTTCAAAACAGCTTTTGCAAACTGTACAGCAGCTTCTGGACACTGCTCTTTTAAAAGATTGAACTGATTCAAATAAGCATTACAATCTTTCTTGTTTTTTTCTGCCATTCTTTTTTTATATTTGAGAGCTAAATCATTCACTGGATCATTGTTTTCCGGAAAAGAATGTGTTATTAAAAATTCTTCATAAGCATCACAGCACAATTGAACATCATCAGAAAAAACTATTTGTTTTCCATGATCAAGCCAGAGTATTTTAGTACATAACTCACGAATTTGTGCAACAGAATGAGAAACAAGTATACCAGTTACCCCACTCTCGAGAATTGTTCTCATTTTATCTCCACTTTTTTTCTGAAATGCTCCATCTCCAACGCTTAACACTTCATCTAAAATTAAAATGTCTGGATTTACAAGACACGCAATTGAAAAAGCCAAGCGACTCTTCATACCACTCGACAAGTGTTTAAATTGTGTTTCCTGAAAATTTTCAAGTTCAGCAAACTGTATAATTTCATCATATTTATCATTCATAAATGATCTTGTATAACCTAGCATTGCACCACGAAGAAATGTATTTTCTCTTACTGTTAAATCCCCGTCAAATCCACTTCCAAGTTCTAGTAAAGCTGCAACAGTTCCATTGATTTCCATTTTCCCTTCAGTAGGTATCATAATACCTGAAACTGCCTTTAACAATGTAGATTTTCCTGCTCCATTTGACCCAATAATTCCCAGCATATCACCAGGTTCTAATTCAAAAGAAACATTACGATCTGCCCAAAACTCCTGAATATGATAATTATTCTTTAATCTTCTTACGACATATTCTTTTAGACCAATATCTTTAAAATCTCCTACCATATATCGAATGGAAACATTTTCCGCTTTAATCATTACCAT
Source organism: Erysipelotrichaceae bacterium (assembly GCA_017473335.1). GTDB lineage: Bacteria > Bacillota_I > Bacilli_A > Erysipelotrichales > Erysipelotrichaceae > RGIG1896. The sequence continues at coordinate 5,028 of JAFULN010000035.1, read as the reverse complement.
AAGAAGTCTCCTTACACATAATACAAAAATTTGTGATTGTATTTTCGATAAATATAAGCTCCTGCACAGACTGCCAACAATGCATAAAAACCACAAAGAAAATGAATTCCGAATGAAGGGATAGCTGCATCAATAATTACAATACGCCAATACTTAATAAAAACATATACGGGATTCAACAGAAATAAATTCTGAATTATCATGGGATAAGTATCAACCGTATAAAAAATCGCAGAAACATAAGTTAAAAGCATTGTAAAAACATCATAAAGATAGCTTATATCTCTAAAGAAAACATACAATGCTGAAAGAATCAATCCGATACCTACATTAAATAGAATTAAACAAATCAAAGGATATATAAGTGTCAACATACCAAAATGAAAACGAATTCCATCAATCAGGCAAAACAGAAAAAAGACAAGGAGTGTACATCCAAAATTAATTAAGGAAGAAACATTTTTACTAAGTAAAAACATATACTTAGGAATATTCACTTTACTAAAAATATCTGCATTCATCAGTAATGAATTCATTCCACCCATTGTTGATTCTTTAAAATAACTGAAAATTAAATTACCACAAAACAGATATGTTGTATAATGAGCAATTTCTCTACCAAAAAACTGAGAAAATACAATCCTCATGATTAACAGCTGAAGGAGGGGGGATAAAACACTCCAAGCCATTCCAAGAACTGTACGTTTATATTTTTGCTTAAAATCTCGCTTCACCAGTTCTTCAAACAGGAACTGATATTTTTTTATTTTCTGAAACATACATACCCTTTCTAGATAAACTTACTTTTTGGAAACATATTCAACTATCGGATTAAAAAATAAGCCAAAAATCATATTCTTTAAAATAATTGCTATTCTTCTAAATTTACTATCTTTTGCAAACTTGATAATGCGAATTATATTCAGGAAACACTTTGCAAAATAATAAGCAATTCCTTTTAGTCCTTCTTGACGATACAAATAGTTTTCATTTCTAAATGCATAGTTATACCTTGCAATTCTTGCAGACTCATCTAAAGCAATGCTAGATCCATTATTATCTTTCATTGCATGAATCACCTTGCTTTTTCCAACAAGATAGCTGTTCAATGAATAACGAACCGTAATTCTTCTGCTGTACTCAATATCATCACCCCAGATAAAAAAATCGGTGATTGGAAGACCAACTTTTATGATTGTAGATACAGGAATAAACATGGAAACAAATGTTGCTTGTTCAACACGAATAATACCTTCCCCCAGTAAATGAACATCTTCATAAAAATTTTTTTTGATTTTCTGACGATTCATTTTACATTCCCTGCCATCTGTCCACAATGCAGCACTTGATAAAAAACCATATGATTTGTTTAAAACATTATCAGCTTCAATCAAACATTGAAGAGAATCCTGCTGAGGTAATGTATCATCATCCATTATCCAACAATATTCATAACCATTTTCAACTCCATAGCGAAGTCCAGCATTAAATCCCCCTGCTCCGCCTAGATTTTGATTAAGATGTAATGCAGTTAAATTTGAATCCGTGTTTTCACAAAGATATTCATAAGTACCATCTGTACTCGCATTATTGACAATTAAAACATCAAATTGATCAAAAGTTTGATTTCTTAAGTTAGAAATACATTGTTTAAGCATATCTATTCGGTTGTAAGTAACAACGACAGCTAAAACATTATTCAATCTGAACACCTCCAAATTTACGAAGAATAAAGTTTATTCCCTTTTTTATCCAATTCTGTTTCTCCATAAACACATAGGGAATGTCATATGACTTGATTTTCTCTGAAGCAATCCACACATCTATAAGCCTTTCGCTCAAGAAACCAAATACTCTTGCATCATAATTTGAATAGTCTGAAACATCTAAACGTTTTTCAACTTCAAACAATACATCAAAAAGAAATGAACAGTAACGATTGAAACATTCCCTTTTCATAATCATCATATTGAAACGATGCCCTGATGTCTTATTCATTTCCCTTTCATAAAACTTCATCATCTGTGGATATTTTTCTTCTAAAACCTGCTCTAATACAGTCAAATCTTCTGCATGATGCGCATGAAGATACTGCGATTTATTAGTTTCAATCCAATAATGTCGTTTCTTTGGAAGTAAAATATCATGTGTTTCCATCAATTTTAATAGTTCTTTATATGTTAAAATACGTTCTTTCTTTTTTCCAAATTGCTTTAATGAAAAATGCCTACGATAATGATCTAATCCAATCACATCCGCATCTAGATTTTTCCATCCCCAATATAAAGCAGTCAATTCACAATAATTCTTATTCTTTGAGGAAATATTTTCGCCTTCATTATCTCTTTGAATCCCTAAGTCATCAGAAAATCCCACCTGAATAGGCAAATACAATTTGTCCTCAGGCATCCAATATTCTTTATGAGTCACAGACATAATTACTGCTTTCATTATTTCCCTCCTCCAATGGTTTCTTTATTGACCAAACCACCAAAGATAGTCATAAAAACAATCTTAATATCTAAAAACAAAGACCAATGTTCAATATACCAAATATCATGTTCAATTCGTTTCTCAATAGATGTATCTCCACGATAGCCGTTCACTTGAGCCCAACCTGTAATACCAGGACGCACCTGATGACGTATCATATATTTTGGTATTTCTTCCTTAAATTGATTGACATAAAAAGGAACTTCAGGACGAGGACCAATTATGCTCATATCGCCTTTAAGCACATTAAAAAACTGTGGTAGCTCATCAATACTGAATTTACGTAAAACACTTCCAAAAAAAGTTTTTCTTGAATCATTATTTGTACTCCAAGCTGTGTTAGATTCATCATTAACTCTCATTGAACGAAATTTGTACATTGTGAATATTTTTTTATTTAATCCAACTCTTTCCTGTTTGAAAATAACAGGACCTTTACCGCCAGTTACCTTAATCCCAATAACAGCAACAAGCATAATTGGACTCGTTATCAAAATTAGAAATAAAGATGCAAAAATATCTAGACATCTTTTCAAAAAAGCATTCATTGGATAATCAAGAGGGATAGTTCTAATATTAAACAATTTACAATCTCCTACTTCTTCAACTGATGGATGAGCAGGAATATAATCATTATAAAAAGGAATAATTGAAATTTTTACACCCTGCTTTTCTGTTGCTTCGATAATTGATTTCATAAAATATGTCTCATGTGGTTCTAAAGCAACAACAACTTCATCAATATTAGGGTTTTCTAATATACTATATATCTCTTCATAGGAACCTAATGATTTACCAAGTTCCGGTTTTTCGATTTTACTTACATATCCATCAATTACATATCCCAGTTCTTTTTGCATCTGAACAGAATGAATATATTTTTTAGCTAAATGCCCATTGCCAATCACAATAATATGTTTTTGATTATACCCTTTCTTACGATAAGTATGTAAAAAATACTTTAAAGCACATCTTTTTACTGATAGCAGGCACGTTGATATCAAATAAAATAAACCAATCGTCAAACGTGAAAAAACACTAGCCTTTATAAAATACATTCCTGATGAAACAAGTATAATGCCCATTAGTGAAATCCACGAAATTTCAAATATTTCTTCGAATAAATGTCTTTTTCTGCCTGGACGATATACATTCATCAAATAAAATACAAAAACAATTAACAGAGAATATATCAGCGCAAACAATAAATACTTACCATTCCAAGATTCAGTTAGTGATAATTCTCCTTTACCTACTCCAAATCTTAAAAAGGAAGCAAACAAATACGACAAAAAAAAGATAATTACATCAATTAATTGATTAATAATATTCAGTTTTTTCTGATGCTGTTTAATCATAATTCAGTATTTACCTTTCTATCTCATAATATTTTACATAAAAATGATTATTTCTTCAACTATTAGTTAGATACATTCATATAGGCTGTCTAATCTTTTTAGTCTAGTATTTTAGAACTACAAGTTCCCAAAATATACTAAATATTAAAAGGAAACAATCGTTATGATAACCTCCTAATTTTTATTAGTCTTATATAAAAATAATTGGAAGTATCCACCAATCTCTGTGTTTGTGGATATTCTCCATCAAATTGTGTGGACTTGTTTTTCCACACTCGTTGTTGGAATAAATACCTTTTTCTATAATGACTTTGGTCTATATAGAAGGAGGTATTTTTTTATGGATCACAATGATAAGCTTCTTATCTCTCTGCTCAATTTGAGTTATGACTCTGTTGAATCTATTCACTCTTCTACTGATGAGTCCAATCATCTTTCTATTTTTGTCACTGCCTGACAGAAAGAAAGGATATCTTCATCATTATTTCCAACACCTACAAGATTCTAGTGAGCTTTTAAACGTCAAATATGTCTGTATGGATATGTATTTACCTTATAAACAGATTTCTAAGCATTATTTTAAAAAGGCTCTCATTTGTGTTGATTCATTCCACCTAATCAAACATCTCAATGAAAGCCTTCAGAAAGTCAGAATCCGTGTTCTTCGATCCTATGACACTGATTCCATTCAATATTATCTCTTGAAAAAATGAAAATGTCTATTATTTGACAGAACCATTGAACTTGATAATAAAGGAAAATTCAATAAACGTCTTGGTCGCTATGTGAATTACAGACAACTTCTTGAACTTATCTTAGCGATTCATCCTGACCTTAAGAGTGCTTATGAACTCAAAGAGAAATACACTATCTTTAACGCAACCTCTTCATACGAGGAAGCTAAGCAAAATTTTGATGTAATCTACCATGATTTCATCAATGCACACATTCCTGAATATTGTGATTTCATCACTTCACTTTCTAACTGGAGAGATGAAATCATCAATTCTTTCATCGTTTATCGTGGCAAGAGAATCAACTCTAGTGTAGCTGAAAGTATGAATGCCATTGTTTCTACTCTTTTATTCAATACCAAAGGCATTAGAAACATTGAAAGACGAAGAAAACGTATTATTTACGCTGTTAATAAGACTGGTTTTCTGATCAAATAACCATG
>JAFULN010000016.1 GCA_017473335.1 Erysipelotrichaceae bacterium | reverse complement strand
CCAATGCAAGAAAGTTTCTCTACGATAGTCAGCTCTATAAATTCATTAAAAACACTCTATATTCAATTTATAAACACAATAAAAAATGGGGCGTTCCAACCTAGGTGGTTGAAATACCCCATTTTGTCGATTGTCTGAAAGAAAGCTCAAATGAGCTTTCTTTATCTTTTATCCTTTGACACTGATACGATTGATTGCACGTTTCAACGAAAGTTCTGCACGTTTCATATCGATATTTACATCATTTTTCGCAAGACGCTCTTCTGCACGCTTTTTAGAAGAAAGAGCACGTTCTAAATCAATTTCATCCTTACTTTCAATGGAATCGACTAGAAGTGTTGCAAGATTATCATGGAAGTACAGCATACCTCCTGCAACCGCAAATTCTTCTCTGCCTTTTTCAGTCACAAAGTTCATCTTGCCGATTTCCAGCATCGTTACTAATGGCATATGGTTTGAAAGAAGACCTCTTTCGCCATCAATCGTTCTTACATTCAAGATACTGCATTCTGTTTCTCGATAAAGCCCGCTAGGTGTTACGATTCGGACTCTCATACACCCAGCTTCTTTGCCTTTTCTCTAGCTTCGGCAATTGTTCCGACAAACATGAATGCCTGTTCTGGAAGATCGTCTGCCTTGCCATCCAGCAATTCTCTGAAGCTTGCGATTGTATCGCTTAGCGGTACATATTTACCTTCCAGTCCTGAGAACTGTTCAGCAACATTGAATGGCTGAGAAAGGAAGTTTCTCGCACGGCGGGCACGTCCTACGATCAGCTTGTCTTCTTCAGACAATTCATCCATACCTAGGATAGCAATAATATCCTGCAGTTCTTTATAACGCTGCAAAAGCTGCTGAACTCCGCGCGCTACATTGTAATGTTCTTCACCCACAACTAGTGGATCCAACATACGACTGCTTGAATCCAGCGGGTCAACTGCTGGATAGATTCCCAATGCTGCAATGCTTCTATCCAATACTGTTTTTGCATCCAGATGAGTAAATGTTGTTGCTGGAGCAGGGTCAGTCAAGTCATCCGCAGGTACATAAATTGCCTGTACAGATGTAATAGAACCATCTTTTGTTGATGTAATTCGTTCCTGAAGCTGTCCCATTTCAGTTGCCAGTGTTGGCTGATAACCTACAGCTGATGGCATACGTCCTAACAGCGCAGACACCTCTGAACCAGCCTGAGTAAAACGGAAGATGTTGTCAATAAACAACAGAACGTCACTCTTATCTTTATCACGGAAGTTTTCTGCCATCGTCAAACCAGAAAGTGCAACACGCATACGAGCTCCTGGACTTTCATTCATCTGACCATAAACCAGTACTGTTTTATCCAGTACACCTGAATCTTTCATTTCATGATACATATCATTGCCTTCACGTGTTCTTTCACCAACACCTGCTACAACGGACATACCACCATGTTCCTTGGCGATGTTATGAATCAATTCCTGCATTAATACTGTCTTACCTACACCGGCACCACCGAACAGACCAATCTTACCTCCTTTTGCATAAGGACACAGAAGGTCAATAACCTTGATTCCTGTTTCAAGGATTTCCTGAGATGTCTGCTGCTGATCAAATGTAGGTGCAGCACGATGAATAGGATGATATTCCTTTGCTTCTACTTTTCCCAGTCCGTCAATTTCCTGCCCTAGAACGTTAAACATTCTACCCAGTACTTCTTTTCCAACTGGAACCATAATTGGAGCGTCTGTATCGAGACATTCCATGCCTCTTACCAGACCATCAGTAGCTCCCATCGCAATGGTACGAACAACATCATCTCCGATGTGCTGTGCAACTTCTACAGTCAGCGATGACTCTTCTGATGTGCGGATCACAATGGCATGATTCAAAGCTGGAAGATGACCTGCTTCAAATCGAATGTCCACAACAGGTCCAATGACCTGAATGATTTTTCCTGTATTTGCCATATTTCTCCTTTCCTACAATGAATCTGCTCCAGCCACGATTTCAGTAATTTCCTGAGTAATCGCAGCCTGTCGAGCCTGATTGAACTGCAGCACAAGCTTGTCTTTCAGTTCTTCTGCATTGTCTGTTGCATTTTCCATCGCTAAACGACGGCTTGCCTGTTCACTTGTCTTTGTTTCCATCCAAAGAGAATACAGTGAAGACTTTAATGCCATTGGAACAAGTGTGTTTAAGATTTCATCAGCATTTGGTTCAAACAGAATTTCCTGTTTACTTTCAAGCTTGACTTCCTTCTTCTCCACTGGAAACAATGTTTCCAAACGAGGTTCAAAAGTAACTGTATTCTTAAAATACGTATAAACAACCTGTACTTTTCCAATTTCTTTAGAAAGAACCTGCTGCAGTGCCTTGTCAATGATTTGGGATGCATCCACATAATCAAAGGCATCACTGTCAATATAGTCATTTACGACATGATATCCTCTGCTAGACAGCCAGCTTCTTCCCTTAGAACCGATCACAATCACTGGATCTTCTTTACGAATCAGCTCTGCTGCATAGCGAAGCATATTAATATTGTATCCACCACAAAGTCCCAGATCAGAACTAAACACAATAGTCAGTGTTACATCTGAACTGTTCTTTTCAAGGTACTTGTTTTCCACCTGATCACTTTCTGAAAGAATGTGATGTAAAGTTTTTAACAGAGTCGTGGAATATTCTCTGTTTTTCTCCATCATTGCACGCTGACGCTGCAGTTTAGAGTTTGACATCAGTTCCATGGCACTAGTGATTTTCATCGTTGCCTGTGTGGAACGAATACGACTTTTCAGTGCCTGTCTATTCTGTGCCATACGCCTTTACCCCAGAAGTTCTGATTCAGAAGCGTATTCTTCAATTGCACCTTTCAGCAGGTCACTCAGTTCAGGACTGATTGTTTTCTCATCTTCCATACGATCTAAAAGATCCTGATGTTTTTCATGGAAGAAAGCATGCAATCCTGACTCATAGCGGCGTACATTTTCAACTTCTACATTTTTCAGGAAGCCATTTTTCGCTGCAAACAAACTCAAAGCCTGTTCACTCATTTCAAGCGGAGAATACTGCCCCTGTTTCAAAAGTTCAGTTAATCGTGCACCATGGTCAATTGTTGCCTTTGTCACTGGGTCCAAGTCACTTCCAAACTGAGTAAAGCTTAGAAGTTCATGGTACTGCGCCAAATCCAGTTTCAATGAACCAGATACTTGTTTCATTGCCTTAGTCTGGGCAGATGATCCTACACGCGATACAGACAAGCCGCTGTCTACTGCAGGACGAACACCTGCATTAAAGAGTTCAGTCTGCAGGAAGATCTGACCATCTGTAATTGAAATCACGTTGGTTGGAATGTATGCAGAAATATCCCCAGCTTGTGTTTCAATGATTGGCAGTGCAGTCAACGAACCGCCGCCAAGTGAATCATTCAATTTAGCTGCGCGTTCCAAAAGACGACTATGCAGATAGAAAACATCCCCTGGATAAGCTTCACGTCCTGGAGGTCTTCTTAACAGAAGCGACATTGTACGATATGCAACTGCGTGTTTTGATAAGTCATCATAAACAATCAGCACATCATCTCCGTTTTCCATCCATTCTTCACCAATAGCGCATCCTGCATATGGTGCCATATACTGCAGCGGAGCCAATTCTGATGCAGTTGCTGCAACAATTGTTGTATATTCCATCGCCCCTCTTTGACGCAGTTTTTCTACAATCTGTGCAACAGTACTTGCCTTCTGACCAATTGCTACATAAATACATTTTACATTTTTACCCTTCTGATTCAGGATTGTATCAATCGCAATCGCTGTCTTACCTGTCTGACGGTCACCAATGATAAGTTCTCGCTGACCTTTTCCAATAGGAATCATAGAGTCAATAATTTTTAATCCTGTCATCAATGGCTGATGAACAGACTTACGTGTCATAACTCCAGGTGCAACACGTTCTGTTGGACGATATTTATCTGCTTTGATTTCAGGACCGCCGTCAATTGCCTGTCCTAAAGCATTCACAACTCTTCCCAGCATGCAGTCGCCAACAGGTACCTCTACAATTCTGCCTGTACGCTTTACTGTATCGCCTTCTTTGATTTGTGAATCTGACCCCATAAGTACAGCACCTACATGGTCTTCTTCAAGATTCAGCACCATACCATATACATCGCCTGGAAAAAGCAGCAGTTCAGAGGCCATTGCTTTATCAAGGCCTTGAACCAGTGCAATACCATCCCCAACACGAATTACAGTCCCTACATCGTTGGATTCAATTTTATCTTTGTAATGACGAATCTGTTCCTTGATCAGAGCACTGATTTCTTCTGGTCTAAGTTCCACATTCTCACATCCTTTCTTTTAACAGTTCGTTCTTCATGCGTGTAATTTTTGACTTCATCGATGCATCGATGACTTCATCATCCAGTACAATTTTAAATCCCGAAATCAGACTTTCATCAATCTTCATCGCCAGTTCTACATTACGTCCACGAACTTTAAAACTGTCTTCCAGTTCTTTAATTTGATTCTCACTCAATGCTCTAGGTGCATATACAACACCTTCTTCAATACCTTTATAGACATTGCACAATGAATGAAATTCTTTCAGAATCAAAGACGCTTCATTAATTCTTTTTTTATCTGCCAATAAACAGAGAAAATTCAGGCACATTTCATCAATCTTACCTGCAAAGCTCTTTATCAACAGTTCTTTTTTTTCTTCATTTGTGATCTTAACTGCCCCAAAAAATAATTTTAATTCAGGGACGCTTTCCATCACTAAAGCCACCTGATCCATCTGCTGTTTCCAGGCATCCACCTGATTCATTTCCTGAGCCAGCTCAAAGAAAGCTTCAGCATATCTATGTGCTGCCTGACTCATGCTTGACCTTTCACATCACGCACATATTCCTCGATGATTCTTGCATCATCCTGTGCGTCTGCCTTTTCACTCATAAGTTTTTCAGCAGCAGCCATGGCAACACTTACCATTTCCTGAACCATTTCATCATGAGCCTGTTTCTTCTGTGCCTCAATCGCACGATCTGCAGCCTCAATCTTCAATTCAGCTTCTTTCTTTGCCTGATTCACGATAGATGTTCTAAGCACTTCTGATTCATCCTTGACTTTTTCAAGAATTTTACGTGAAGTTTCTCTTGCCTGACGAACTTCCGCACGTGCAGCTTCTCTATCCGCTTCAGCATCTTTCTTTGCTTCAGCACTCAATCTCAGATCATTCTGCATTGCTTCTGAACGTCTATCTATAAAGTTTGTTACTGCAGTCCACAGAAACTTCTTCACAAACAGAAACAAAACCAGTGTAGAACACAACTGAGTCAACATCGTTATTGGATTGGGAATCAGCTGACCAATGACATCAATAGTAATCATATCTTCCCTCCTGTCTGAACTTGAATTCTAAATTAGAATACGAAGATCAAAAGGATAGCTACCAGCAAACCGTAGATAGCACAAGTTTCAGAAAGAGCGATACCAAGAATCATTGTAGAACGGATTTTGCCTTCAGCTTCAGGATTTTTACCAATAGCTTCAACAGCTTTCCCTGCAACAAATCCTTCACCAATACCTGTCATCATACCAGTCATAACTGCAAGACCAGCACCAATTGCGATTAAACCTGTAGAAATATCCATATTATTCTCCTCCTCTTATGAATTTTTCATCTCATCGGTCATTTCATTACCGATAAACACCATAGTTAACGTGATAAAAATCAACGTCTGAATAAATCCTGAAAACACGTCAAAATAAGCGTGCAGCACAGGAGCTAGAACCGGAGCCACAAAATTAAATGGAGATCCGGAAGATGCAAATAAACCTACAATCGTATCCGAGACAAAACCAGTAAAGCTATAGATGAGTGACATGATAATTCCACCACAAAGAACATTTCCGAAAAGACGCAGCGACATCGATAAAATTGTCGAAAACTTCCCAAAAATATTCATTGGCAGAAAAACAGGAATAGGTTCAATAAAGGCATGCATATAAGCGCCAAAGCCCCCTGCTTTTAATTGCGCAATCTGAACCATAACCCATGTAATAATGGTCAATGTCAACGTTACACTCCAATTGGAGGTTGGAGATGTAAAACCAAAAAGCCCAAGAATGTTACTGATAAAAATATACATAGCAATCGTCAAAACATATGGTGTTAATAATTTAGAATACTTCTTCCCAACATTATCCTTTACTTGACGATCCAGTGTTTCTGATAGCCATAATATTCCTACCAATATCAGTCCTTTTGGTTTTGCAAGAGGATCAGCCTTATCAATCACCTTAGAGATGAGAAATACAGCCAAACACAAAATTGCAGTCAGTCCGACAACTACAAATGCATCACTTTGAATTGTCAGATGAAGTGCTATGTTCATTCTTTCCCCTCCTTTCTGTCAAGGTTTCAAGAATTAAACAAAACTTTACCATCAGCAGTCCTGCTGCTGATGCAAAGACATTGAAAAGTTCAGGTTTTACAGCAGATATAATCAACACAATTGCCATGATGGCATAACTCTGCATAAACCTTCCAAATGTCTTGAGATGACGTGTGCTCTTTTCTGAAAGAATGATATCACAAAATACAACACTTCTTAGATAAAGAACCACAGATCCGACTGCCCCCAGCAAAAAACCAAGCGCAATCCTAATATCAATCCACACTGTTAGAAGACAGAATAATATCGTCACAATCAGACAGCGTTTCATCAGTCCACGACTCATTTTATCAGCTCCCTCAGTGTTTGAAATGCACCTGCTAAGCCAAATCCTACTCCAGCAAGAACCCAAAGCGGTGCTGTTTGAAAATGCTTATCCGCAAGTACACCCAGCAGTGTCGGCACAACCATGCACGCACAAACCGTGATGCCAAGTGAAAGTGCCTTTGTCAAATCTTTCATTATTTTGTTCCGAAAATTCTATCTCCAGCATCGCCTAAACCAGGAACGATATATCCCTTTTCATTCAGGTGATCATCCAGTGCTGCCAAATAAATATCTACATCTGGATGAGCTGCTTCAACTGCCTTTACACCTTCAGGAGCACCTACAAGACAAACCAGCTTAATAGCCTTTGCACCACGCTTTTTAATCATATCAATGGCAGCAACAGCACTTCCACCTGTTGCCAGCATTGGATCCAAAACCAGATTCACTGCATCTGGCATTGTTGACGGAAACTTTGCAAAATATTCATGTGGCTCTAATGTTTCTTCATCACGATACAGTCCAATAAACCCAACTTTTGCAGTTGGAATCAAATCATTAATTCCATTTACCAGTCCAAGACCAGCCCTTAAAATAGGAATCAGTACAATCTGTTTTTCAAGTTCATATGTATCACATTCACAAACTGGAGTTTTGATATGAACAGAGCGAAGAGGCAAATCACGGCATACTTCATAAGCCATCAGACCTGCGATTTCATCCAGATTCTGTTTGAAATCTTTCGTCCCTGTTTCTTCTTTTCTCATTTGAGTTAATTTGTGTGTAATCAGCGGATGATTCAATACATACAGCATATATATCTCTCCTTTTTATACTTTTCAAATATTATAGCATTTTCCAATGAGTCATTCCATATACTCATTGCACCAATACCTTTGTTTTTTTTAAACTTAATGCTTTCTTAGTTTCTTTTACTCATCATCACCAACAATCCACGATTTACTAAACTCTTTATTTTTAAACAAAGCTGCCAATCCTGTAATCTGTTTCAAACGCAGAATTTCATCTTTATCCATTCCTAAATGCTGAGAAATCCATTCATCTGATCTGCCTATTTCATGAAGTTCACGAATAATATTACTCATCAAATCCACATCATGAGAACCTCTTGCACGATTATGACGAATTGTTGAAGCCATACGCTGGTCTAGGGGTTTATCAATTACAGACACTGGAAGACAACCTTCTTCACGTTCATATATATCTTTATAATCTCTGCATACCTGCCAGCGATGAAAGCCATCCACAATGATATACAAATCATTCTCTTCATCATAATAACAGACAATAGGCATTGTATATCCGTCATTTAAGATACTGTCATATAGAAGCTTCATTTCAGGTGCAGCAACATGATTGGGATTGTAGTCATTCGGAACAATCTTTTCAATAGGCACCCTTCGAATCTGATAAACTGGACTTTTATAGCTCATTCTGCTCATCCTCCATACTCTTGTATTTTTCCGTTAAATATTGAATGTGCTTCTTTCTTTCGCGTGTTAAACCAAACCCCATAAACTTGCAGGTATGATCATTTTTTAAAATACAGTAGCACATTCTTTTCCAGCTCGGAACATCTTTTGAAAACTTGATATCATCCGTTTCATCAGGAATTTCTCCTAAAAAGATGACTCTTTCTTTCTTGTCTTTTGTATAATTAGAAACCCCATTTCTTTGAACACGATATCCTTTTCTTATCAATTCACGAATAACAACTTCAGGAAGGCCTCCTCCAGTTTCATGCCAGAATTCCATGGAAGTATTAAATTTCTGAATATAATTATTTCTTATATTATCTGGAAGTGTGCTCAACAAAAATTCTGTATAGCTTCTCCAAGTATGTCCTTCTGGAAGCCTTACATTTCGATACCCCATTGCCTTTGTGCGTCCATAAATAGCGCAGAAATTAGCTCCCTGTACTCTGGCAACCAGTTTAAGCCATGTCTCTGGGTCTAGAATTCGATACAAATTCAAGCTTTCTTTTGCGGATTCATTGAACGGTGAAGCAACACGCATTTTATTGATATTCACTCCTGCTTTGTAATACAAGTCATACAGTGAATTATAGTCATAATCAAATTTAGCGTTCGCAATCCAAACATCTTCACTGCTCCAGTCATAAAGTGGAGAAGCACACCAGACTTCCTTGAACAATTCTGTAATCCAGCATTGATCTTTATAACGGTATTTTTTATTCACAACACTGTTATATCTCATAAGTGATTCAGTAGCGCGTGTCCCTAATAAACAAATCGTTTTCTTATTGTCATGAATCTTTCGATACCAGCGTGCAAACTGCTTCGCTAAATCTTCCTGATGCATTTTGTATTTGTATAGAAAGAACGGATTGTTTTCCATGTTGATGACATAATCATGCTGAGGCATAGGACGCACCCACAACTCCTCTTTTTCATCATCCCATGGATACCAGAACATTTCATAGCTGCTTACTGCTGTCTTAGTTGCCATTGGAAGACATACCCAGTAAGGTTCTATTTCATCTCTATATTTCTCAAAAGTTCTTTCTACATATTCTGTTGTCTGTCGATACTGTGCTTCAAAATCCTGATGAAAAATCCCAATCTTTCGTTCAGGATAATATTTTCGTTTATAATCCATGACCATATTTAAAAGAAGTCCGCTGTCTTTCCCTCCACTAAAAGAAACATAAATATTATCGAACTCCTTAAATACAAAATCTAATCTTTGTTGAAGCGCTTCATATACATTCAAGTCCTGCATTACTTTCTTCATATGATCACCCTAAATGTATTCTAACACAAATTCACTTGATTTTAACATTTACTAAATTCACTTATAATTTAACAAGTGTTTCTTTCTTGTATTTGTTAAAAATGTTCGATATGATGTTAATGTGAGGTATGCTATATGGAAAAGCCAATTTATGTAACAGGACATAAAAATCCAGATTCAGATTCTATCTGTGCAGCTATTTGTTATTCTCATTTTAAGAATCAGCTTGGTTTTGATACAATTCCAGTTCGCTTAAGTCCACTCAATAAAGAAACAACGTATATTCTTAATAAATTTGGTGCTGAGCGTCCAGTTATGATTCATTCTGCCAAGTGTACACTTGCTGAGATTGATATGGATGAAGCGCTTCTAGTCAATCGTAAAACAACAATGAAAGAAGCACTAGATGCAATTTTAAAACGTAAAAACAAAGGAGTTTTTGTTGTTGATGAGAACAAACATCTTGAAGGGATTGTTTCCACTTCCAATCTGACAAATCTGTGGACTGCAGAAGAAAGTGCGTTAGAAGATCTCATGCGACGAGTTCCACTTGAAAACATCATCAAGACAACAAAAGCTACTGTGATTTATGATGCACCATTTAAACCTAATGGAAAAGTTAATTTACTTCCTAATCTAGGATATAACAATCAAATTGAACCCGGTACCATTGTCATTGCAGGTAATCATCCTGATATACAGCGCTCTGTTATTGAACAGAATGCCGCATTAGTCATTATTTGTGGAGAAAACTGGGTTGATTCCATTACTATGGAAATGGCTAAAACAAAACAGGTACCTATCATACATACTCATTTAAGTGCAATCACAATCGCTCACAGTATCTTTCAAAGCCCAAGTATTGAAGAAGTCATGACTACAAATGTCACTTATTTTAGAAGCTCAGAAACTGTAGATGGCGCTTCTATGCGTATCGCAAAAACTAGATTTAGAACATATCCTGTTCTCAATGAAAATGATGAAGTAATTGGTGCTATTTCACGATATCACTTATTCAACTATAAAAAGAAACAATTCATACTTGTTGACCATAATGAATATGATCAAAGCGTAAATGATTTAGAATTTGGTGAAGTTATAGAAATTGTTGACCATCATCGTTTAGGTGGGATTGAAACACAGACACCAATACAGTTTGTGAATCAAATCGTTGGTTCTACATGTACTATTATCACCACATTATATAGACAATATCGTATTGAAATGAATTCCATGATTGCAGGTTTGCTTCTTGCAGGAATTGTCTCTGATACGATGAATCTAAAATCACCAACAACAACTCGAACCGATATTGAACAAGCCCTCTATTTATCGAAAAAGACTGGCATACCCATCAATGAGCTTGCAGAAGAATTGATACAGACATCTGATTCTCTGTTAAACAAAACACATCAGGAACTGATGTACGAAGACTTTAAAGAATTCCGTATTCAGGACAGTAAGATAGCGATTGGACAGGTCGTCTCTCGCTCCGCAAGTGAATACAAAAAAATCAGAAAAGATTTTTTAACTTATCTAGAAGAACAAAATGTAACACATCGATATGATTTATTATTGATATTGTTTACAGACCCTACAGGGAAAGGATCTCATTTCCTCTATACAGGAAAAAAGAGCTGGATTATAGAAGAGGGCTTTAAAGGAGTCCTAGTCAATGACTTTGCACCTGGCTATATATCAAGAAAAAAACAGGTCCTGCCTGTTGTACTAGACACATTAAACAAATAGCTGGCCATCAAAATGACCAGCTATTTTATTGCTGAAAGTATATGCAGGAAATGAAAAAAGGAACCCTTTCAGGTTCCTTTTCTACCTGGCAGCGTGCTCTCTTCACAAGGGCAGGCCTTGCTATTTTCGCCGCTGAGATGCTTAACTTCTGTGTTCGGGATGGGTACAGGTGTGTCCATCTCGCTAT
>JAFULN010000034.1 GCA_017473335.1 Erysipelotrichaceae bacterium | reverse complement strand
CTTACTTCCTCTTCCGTCCGACCTGTTTCCATGTCTTCCTTCAGATTCTGGTACTCAGCTTCCTGCGATTCCTTTCTCCGATCACTGTTTCGCTTCACAGTAGCTACTTCAGCATCTCAACATTTTCCTTTCGGATTTTAGCTGATTTTCCATGGCTTACGCTTTAGGAAAAGGATACTAGGCATATCGGAATTTTCTTTTTCAAGATTCATCCGAGCTGTTTTTCTTGGGTACTCCCAAGCAGCTCGCTTATATTAACATCCTAAAATACCCTTGTCAACAATTTTTTTACATTTTTTTACAAATTTTTTCATATTTTTTACTTAAAACGCTTACATTTTCGTTTTGCGATGAAAAAAAGCGAAAGAAAAAATTTATATCACCCCCTCGCCATATTTCTAGCGAGGGGTTCTATATTTTTATATTTGTCCTTTTCAAACAATTCTACTTTTTTCATATCTTTTTGAGATATCACACTAGCATCACAATCCATCCTTACCAAACTCTAAAAAGATAGTGATTATATGCAATATACCGTCTCGATTAGGTTCATAGGGAATTGTCATGAATGCTGGACTGATTAATAATAATCATAACAGTATTGATTGCATTTCTCCATTAAAATAAACCGATACAGTATCCCCAACCTTGAAGCGAGTGATGCTGTCTTTATTCTCAACACCCAGTAAAACCCTACATTATACAGGCACTTACTATCCATATACATCTCTTTTTTATCATCATTTTGCCTATTGAATCTCAAGTTTCTTTTCTAAGCAGTACCATATGATGACATATGGAATAATACACTGAATCCACTGAAGTGCTGCAGAAATAACAAGTTGTAATGAATATGTCTGGAAATAGGAATCAAAATCATAGATAACAAACTTTTGTACTAGCAATCCCATGACTGAAAATGACTCTCCATTGAACAAGATATTGCCTGAAAGCAGCTGAATCACCACAAATAGTGCAATGGCAAGGGCTGTACGATGATTTTTAATCCAGCTTGTGTGAGTTATGGTCAAACACATATAAAGTGACATCATAATCTTTGTCAAAGCACCTAATAGGCCAACAACATACATAATACATTCAAATGGATATTCACACAGCATCTGAAACCATAAGCTAAACATGTCACCAAAAGCTTCCAGCACAATTTCAACCGAAGCTTCAAGCGAAGTAAAGGCAAAAAGAAATATGCCTAACACAACGACAATCAAGCTTATAATCATCCAAAACATACCTGGTATTACTTTAGACAAAACCAGCTGATGCGTCGTTACAGGCAGTGTCATCGTTAGATAGCCAGGACGTTTAAACATAGAATTCAAATAAGTTCTCCCTGAATTCACAAATACGCCGACTAGAATCACAAATGCCAAAATAACAAACACTGTCTGCAAAAGCATGCTAATCAAATATGCATTCATTTCACGATGCATTACTGGAACAACAAGTGATAAAGATAGAAACACAAGAAATAATCCAAGATAACTCAAAGCATTCTGCTTAAACTCATATTTCATTAGTTTTAACATTTGAATACCTCCCTGAACAGTTCATCAATTGATTTTCCTGTTTCACTTCTTAGCTCTTCTGCATTTCGATGAAGCACAATTTCTCCTTTTTTTATGAAAACCACTTCATCAAAAATCTTTTCAATATCTGTGATCAGATGTGTCGAAATCAAAACCAGTGACTCTTCAGAATAATTGTTTAAGATAATATCTAGGATAACCTCTCTTGCTGCAGGATCTACTCCTCCAATAGGTTCATCAAAAACATACACAAGTGCATTTCGACTCATCACTAAAGACAACTGAAACTTTTCTTTTTGACCTTTGGACATTGTTTTGATACGCTGTTTAGGATCAATTGATAAGCGTTCTAAAAGTGATGCAGCTTTGTTTTCATCAAAATCAGAATAGAAGTCTTTAAACAAATGAATGGCATCTTCCGCTTTCATCCAGTCACTAAAATAATCATCATCTGGAAGATATGAGACAATCGCTTTGGTGGATGGTCCAGGCTTCTGTCCTTGAATCAGCACTTCACCTTGAATATCTTTTAAAAGTCCATTTAAAATCTTGATCAAGGTTGTTTTTCCACTACCATTTGGACCTAATAAACCTATAATCTTCCCTGATTCCAGAGTAAGACTGACATTCTGGAGTGCAGCTTTCTTTCCATAATATTTACTCAAATGAGACAATTCAATCAGATTACTCATAATTTCCCTTCCTTTCTTTAATCAATTCAATTCCTTCTTCAAGACTTAACCCTATCGATGTCAGTTCTTGAAGAAAATTCGTTACAGCATCCTCGGCAAGTTTCTTTTTGCATGAGGCAATCAGTTCAGAATTGTCACAGATAAATCGTCCAATCGTACGTTCTGCCCTTAAAAGCCCTTCTCTTTCTAGTTCACTTAATGCTCGCTGGATTGTATTAGGATTTGCCCCATAAAAGATAGCTAACTCACGCACAGATTCAACTCTGTCATTTGGAAGATAGACACCCAAGGCAATCTTACGTTTGATATCATCCATGACCTGTATATAAATCGGGATTGTATTGTTGAAGTCCTTCATAAACTCCCTCCTTGTATTAATATATTAATACAGTGATATACCGGTGTCAATAGATGACAAACTAAAAGAGCACAGAATTCTGTGCTCATATATCCTAGTATGAATGATAAGAAATTATTTCTCCCTTTTTTTCATATATATAAGTAAAGTTGACAAAACTTCCAGCCCATACACAAAACCAAAGATGACATGTCTGACCTGTGCTTTTTCTCTTGCTTCTTTCAAGTGCTGGTCGGTACTAACAGTAATCGGAAGAACTGTACCCTTTTTTGGAGAATAAGAAATGGACGTAACACTTTCATTTCTTGCAGTATATTCACATACCACATTACCATCCAGATCTTTTATTTGTCGATGGTAAAATTCTTCTTCGCTGATTTCATTTCCATCTTCATCATAATAAATCGTAGAATCAGGCGGACCTACTACTTCTTCAACACCACTGATTCCATCATAAAACTGATCATAAGGCTGATGAGTAATGTTCTGTTCCATGAATTCGATAAAACTATCATAATCTGTAAAAGTAATCCCATTCATAATGGAATAAGGACCCCATATTGTTGTCATCACATGATGGATCAGCATAGTACACACAACAAGAGTCACTAAAACAAATGAACAATTTCTCTGAAGCTTGTGATTATGCATATATTTGTTATGTTCTTTTTCATTGAGCAGGACTTTTCCATTTTGAATCAGTGAGTGATTTACAAAATACAATACCACTGCATACACAACCAGAAATATTGCAGCACCAATGATTCCAAAAAGAAGCATGTTGTCAGCACTCAAGCCAACATAAGCATCCATTAAAACTAAAGGGAATGTAAAGCCTGCAAATGCTATAGTTACGCCAAAAGAATATTCTGCAGATTTAATCACTTCTTTTTTGAATGAAGCTAGTTCAGTTTCCTCAATCTCTGCATCTTCTACACTTAGAAATGCTTTATTCATAAAAATTGACTGACATACAACACTAGCGACATAGAAGATTGCACCAAATAAGAAACCTAATACTGCTTTTAAAAATGCCAAGTTTGCGATTAAGGCAACAAGAAAACCAGCAACACTGATTCCCATTGAGATGACTGTTGCATTTTTATATTTCGCTAAAGAATTTTTCAAAAGTCTTTGCTTCTGCTTTTCACCCTTTTTAGAAGAAACTTGTACTTCAGTTTCATTTGGTCTTTTTCTTTCTCCTTTTAACAATTCATCACAAGACACTTCAAAGATTTCAGCGAGAACAGGAATCATCGAAAGATCAGGAGCACCTTCATCTCTTTCCCATCGACTCACTGTTTTATCAGAAACGTTCAATTGTTCCGCTAAATCTTTTTGAGTCATCCCATTTGCCTTGCGCAGCGCAGTGATAAATTTACCTATGGTTTTCTTTTCCATATGTTTATCTCCTTTTCACAATTTTTTCTGACTCAATTCTAAGATTCAGACAGACAAAATACCACCCAATAGACTAAGAATTACTCTCAATTTTCGAGATTTTAACGAAAAACATCAATGATTCTTGATTTTCACAAACAAAAATGGCTCTATTTCCTGGACTTCAACATTTTCTTGAAGTCTTCTTAATAACGTATCTCGAAGAAACCATTTATCCATCTTAAAAGAACTAATGAGATAGATGTCGCCATTAGGCTTGACTACCCTTCGACATTCACTTAGTACTTTTTCAATGATTCCTTCAAGATGTCCTACTGCATTGTATAGAACCGCTGTATCAAACAAATCATCAACAAAATTCATTTCGGTTGCATCCAGCATTTGAAACTTTAAATTGGTTCGTTCAGATATATTCAACTTGATTCTTGTATCATCTATATCAATACAAGTGACTGTTTTTGCTATATTGGAAGCAGCATAAGAAAACTCTGCACATCCGCAGGCAACTTCCAAAACATCTTTATCATTCAAAGAATCAGCGATATGCTGAATCACTCTATCTACTCGCTTCATACTGTACCTCATTATGATTGTAAAAATAGATCATGCTGTCCCCATCTGCATCTTTATGACTATGGTGATGTTTGAATCCAGCCTTTTCAAATGCTTTTTGTGATGCAAGATTGTTTGGATAGATAACCGCTTCACTTTTATAAATCTGAAAGCCAATGATTTCTTTACAATTCAGAAGCTCTTTGAGCAGTTCTGAACCTTTTCCTTGACCTCTTTTCTCTGGCTTAACCAGTACTTCCATTATTTTTATTGTGTTTTCATAAAGACAAAAAGCAGCCACAGCAAAAGGTTCATCATGTTCAAACACGACCTTGCACCAAATATTCTGACCAAGAACAAATCCATCTTCATTTACCCAATATTCATAAAAAGGCCGAAACCCTTCCTCTAAACCAGTAAATTGAATGGCATTCTCATCCAGCCAACTTTCAACATACTGCATTGTATTAGGGTCATAATCATGCCATATATATTTCATTTTATTTTTTGACATGTGATCAATCTCCTTATCCTATTGATTGAGTGAGTTAAAATCTCTTTTCTAAAATCAATTCATCAAAGCCTTTTCCATCAATAGTCAGTGTACCTTTTGTACGCTTTACTTCTTGAAATCCAAGCTTTTTGGCACAGTTCAGCATCCTTTTGTGACCACTCCATGTTTCAAGCAGAAAATGTGTCTCACCAAGATGTTTATAATAGTTCATAAAGGCAGTCAGCACTTTTGTACCTAATCCCCTGCCCCAGTATTCCATTTCACAGATTTCTATTCCTATCGCTCTTATCAAATGATTTTGTGGAGCGTTTTTCTTTTCATCGATAAGATCCCACGATACATGTTCAAACTGATGATTCAAATAGTAAGAAGAAACATTTCCTATATGTCGACCTTCTACTTCAATCTCAAATCTCCATCTGATGCCATCTTCAGACATATCGCTGATGATTTTATTCATCTCTGAACGTAATTCATTAGCATCTACTGGTTCTAATGTCATCCATGGAGCCTCAACATGAAACCAATCTGTTTCTTCATTTGTCCAGCGAATCTCATCCTCAACATCTGAAAGTATGGCATCTCTTAAAGTAATCTCATCAAAGATTATTTTCATACCATATTCCTCAACATTTACCAGCGCTTCATGTTCTTTTCAAACTTATCTGAATAAGCCTGTTTTAGTTCTTCTGCACTGATTCCATAGCACAGCAGAACATCGTTGTAATACATCAGTACATCTGCCATTTCCTCAATCAAATCTTTTCTTAATTCAGGATCACAGGAAGCTTTCTCACCGCCATATTTCTTGACGATATCAATGACTTCTCCAATTTCTCCAATCATCCACAGAAGCTTGTTTTTCCCTGTTTCAGCACAGATAGGCTCCCATTTATGCTTATACTTTTCCTGCAGAGCTTTTTGCATGTTCTGCATCTCATTTACGCTAAAATCAGACATGATTTTGTCCTCCTTGTTTATTCATGATAGACAAAGTGCTGTACACCTTGTTGCAATTTATCTACTAGTTCAATCACATTTGTAGGATATACTTCTATGTTTTTCAGTTCTGTTAATGAAATCCAGTGAAACTCCAAATCAAAGTTTCTTCCTTCAATCTGTTCTTTTCCAAGAAACATTCCATCGAGCGGAATATGTTCTGATTGCAGTTCAACAAGGTAATACAAACAAATCTGTTGACATCGTTTATTTTCCCAAGGAAAGAAGAGTTCTCCTACCCATTTCAAGTCACCTACTGCAACATCGATTCCTATCTCTTCTTGAAACTCTCTTATCAATGTCTGTTCATTCGTTTCTCCAAGAGTTACATGTCCACCTGGAAATGCAAATCCTGTATCATTTGAAGGCTTTTGAAGCATAACTTTCCCATTTTGTATGCAGATACCTGCAACTCTATACGAAAACACAAACTCTTCTGTTTTAAAGATAATATCCATGATGATTCACCTCATCTCATTCAATTTCTGTTCGAAGAGTGAATTCATTTGGAATATGGTAAATTTCTTTTTTCAAGAATATTGGGTAAAAATATTCATCCTGTATTCGATCAAAATCAAGCCATTCAAATGTATGTGTTCTATATCCTTCAATCACTGTAAAAGCAGTTCCTCTTTCAAGCAAATCAGTTCCAGAAA
The DNA here is from genome assembly GCA_017473335.1 of Erysipelotrichaceae bacterium. Taxonomy (GTDB): domain Bacteria; phylum Bacillota_I; class Bacilli_A; order Erysipelotrichales; family Erysipelotrichaceae; genus RGIG1896. The sequence goes on along the minus strand of JAFULN010000034.1, from coordinate 16,620 downwards.
CATCGATTAAAAAATAGATACACAATTCATGATATTTCAAATGGTCAACATCCTCTGTAAAAAAAGCCTGGTTTAACCATACAGGGCGTTCTATCTTCGCTGTGATGTGCAATTCTTCCTGAACTTCTCTTAACACTGCATCTTCAGCAGTTTCTGTCATTCTCACTCTTCCACCAGGCAAATAATAATAAGGAGAACGATCATCATGCATTGCTAAAATCTTATGATTATGAATGATCATTGCACAGACACGATAATTGAATTTGTTGTTTTCTAACTTAAACGAGATATCCATGGCTTGAACCTCCATTCACTTTCTATTTGACTGAATTATTATATCAAATTACATATCGATAATTAATAGGTACCATTTTAAGATAAGAAAAATCTGTGGATATCCACAGATTTAAAATATTGATATTGAAATACTTTATTCATTATTTTTTTCAATATGTCTTTATTATTTAACTTTTCCCTAGTTGCAACATGAAAATATTGTGAATGTTCATACCATCCCCATCCACTTTCAGAAATAGTCGAAACTTTTGCGTTTTGAATAACAATCTCCTCTAAACCTTTCCCAAAATACACTTTCCATTCAATATTCTCATCATTAAAACAAGGATATGGTCCAACACTTGGAAACCCTACTAAATCATCCTGGATTGGTATTACACATACTGTATCTTGGTAAGTAATCGTTACATCATCCTTAATTGACACTATCATCGTACTGTTATCAACTATTTCATCTTTATGACGATCATAGACAACAACGTTGAGTATTTTATCTCCTTCTTCTGTGTAAAACAAATATGGATCAATCACATTTTCTTTGAATAAATAAAGAAAGATCAAAGAAAATAAAACTAATACTGCACTAAAACATAATTTTGATTTTGTCATCATTACATACCTCTTCAGTAATTACCTTTTACACATTCTTTTCGATTATTAAAATTATCGATAAAGCAACCAAACACACACAAACGCTATAATAATCCCTACAACTCCACGAATTCGAATAACAGTAAGGTAAAAATCAGTAGGTTCTCCTTCTTTCAATGTGAAAAGGGTTTCGAATGCCCACCAAGCATAAGGTTTTACCGCCATTAATAAACTCATAAGCAAAAAAATGATAATAAGTGCCCACGCAAAGAAAACATTCATAACTATACCCCTTTTCTAAATTAATGTATAGCTTGGTATGATTATTCTATTGTAATATACCTACGTTTAGACAGTCATACCAGATAGAAAGACAAGAAAAACACCTGTAACAAAAGAAATGAAATTTGAAACCAATGCATATAACACAGGGTGTTTCTTTTTAGGAAGTGTTTGATAATAAATGAAAGATTCTAAAACAAACACAATAACTTCTGCCATCAAATAACAAAATGCAGCAGTGAAATTATCTCGCTGATAAAGCGTAAAATGGATAAAAGCATGAAGAAGAATCTGTGTTACTGTATTGACCATGACAATGATTTGAAGTTCATTTTTGACTCTAAAATTAAATGATAATCCAATCATGATTTCAATCAAAAGTGTCATTGAAAAACAAAACAAGAAAGAAACCAGTAGTCCAGAATAATCATAATTTTGAGATAAATCAAAAATCCCAGATTCTACATCAATCACAAGCTGATATGTACTTTGATAAGCATAACGCGACATTGCTTCAGAACACAAAAATGAATCAGTACTTGGAAAATAAACTAAAATCTTAAATGTTTCAGGCGCCATGTATGTCCAGGAATATGTATCATCATGACTTAACTGTTCAATATCTCCAACTAAATAGAATTCATCTTGGATAGCATATTCTTTAAATTTTTCTTTAATTGGGTTCTCTTCCGAATCGTTTGATGCAGTACTCTCATATTCTCTATGGGGACCATACTGTCTTCTTTCTGTCAGCAAAGTCATATAGTAAGTTTCTTCATCACATTCAACATCAACATGAACGGATGGCTTTGGTCCCATGTCCGCATAAACAGGCAAAACAAAACTCATCAACAAAATCAAACAAACCAAACAAGATTTCATCCTTCTCATCATAAACTTATCCCTCAAATATTTTTACAGTCACTAATCATCATTTGGCTGATAGCGTCTTACATTGTCAGGATCCACTTCTTCATTCGTTCTCAAGTTCATCAGCAGGCCATTCTCTAAATAAAAGAAATATCCAAATGAACCAGCATATACTCGAATCGTATCTTTTGACAGACCATCGTATGGATTGGCCGTATCAGATGACGCTTCATTCACAAGATATGAACCTCCCTTTTTCACTGTAATTGCATAACCATCAAGCCCATCGCAATCAAGGGAATAAACATATCCTATTTCGTTGTGATCAGGATCATAAAGTGGATCTTCACTCATTATTTCACCTATGCCAAAATCTTCCACAGCCTTGTATGATTCAGGATTCATAGAGTTCTCTATGGTGAATCCTGCAGATTCAATGGTTCTAGCTGCTACGATTGCTGTTGACGGTTCTATGTCTTTTACCATATTCTGAATTGAATCCAATGCAGCATTGACATACAAAGGTACTTTTATTTCTGGATTTGTAATTCCATCTTCTGTTACAAAGAAATCTTGACTATATAGTGTCCCTGTGGTCACGATAATAAATTTATCATTTGTGTAAATTGGCAAACATTCTTCAAGCCTTTTAAACCCAAAGCCAGAACCTTCTTCATAAAAAGATGCACTCGCTAAACACTTTAATTGATTGTTGATGTAAATAGGATAATCAAAATAGCTCAGCTGATTGACTTCAATTGTTTTCTTGTCTTCATTTAAAACAATTTCATAATATAAAATTGGCTTCCCTAGCTGAATCAGATCTCCCTTTTGACACTGGATGCCTTCAGGAAGCATTCCACTATCACTCTCAGACAAATAAGGCATTACTTTATCCATGACTTCCTGGTCATAGTTGACATCCAGATGTTGGAATACAACATCATGGTACCCTTTATATTCCATTTCTGGATTCAATGCGACGGAATACAAATAATCATCAGATTCAAAAAGTTTAAAGTATTGTTCTTTCACTGTTGGAATCAGATATCCTTCACCATAATCAAAGGAAAAACCGCTGTAGAGAATATTATCATCATATACAAATTCGATGTGCAAAACAGGCTGTTGATCTTTCGTTACCTGATAGATATAAGGAAACTCATCTTTCACACCTTTTACCTTATGCAAAGAATAATTTGATTCTGGATCATACCCTAATACCGTCTCAATATGACCTGTAGCCACCATTTTTGCATATTCATAGGCATCATCATTTTTTTGATGATTTGATGCCATTGAACATCCTGTACTCATCAACAAAATCAGCATCATAATGATTATTCTTTTCATCCTATTCACTCCTTTACGGTATTGAACTTCTTTATAATGTCATCTTATCAAATTTAGAAATAAATGGACAGTGAATTACTTTAACATATCCACAAAAACAGCTTTGGTCATTTGTCGGCTCACCCACATAACTGCAAGCGGCATTTCATCTCTATCTACAATACGATTTACTTGAACATAAGAACCTTTTGTACCTTCAATATTGATGATAGAGAATCTTAATGTTTCGTTCCCCGTCACTGCATCAAACAGGTAAGTTTCTGAATCTTCAAACTCATAGGATACATCAAAACAGTTTGGAATCAGAATTGTTTTGTCACTGGTATTCAGCCAATCCAGCAAAACACTCAAATCAACGGCAGAACCAAGTTTAGTTACTTCTTCATCTCGATAACCATTGATAAATCTTCTGGCAAACAGTTTCGGCTCCTGTACATCAAAGACATCTTTCGCATCAACAAACTGGCAACCGTCAGAATTCAGGACTTCACAAGGAACATGGTGAATTTCCTGATATCCAACCTCTTTCGCAATGACTGCACAGCCTTTTGGAAGAACACGTATAAGAGCTGATTTTCCAACATTTTTACGATTCTGTGTAAACATCTTGTTTTCAGCATATTTATTGAATGGATATAGTTTCAGATATTCACTCGATTCAAGAGGTTCATTTTCAAGTTCTGTACTGATCCATTCTGCTTCTTCAGAAAACACTTCTGTATATTTGTCTTTTTCATAAACTGTTGCTTTCAAACGATAGGTTCCATCCACATAATCAAAATCACTAAGTTCAAAATCAAAGATAATCTCAACTTGTTCCGTATCTTCAGCTTTCACATCTGGAACTCCAATGTGATGAACACTCACCCATTTGTCATCCTGCAACATCTGTACTTCTATAATTGGATCCATGTGAAATTTTTTCGCTTTATACGAATTTAAATTTGAATCCGCATCCAGAATCATCCAAATTGTACTATTTTTATAAAACGTATCCTGAAGATTATAGACAAACAATTTGTATTGATGAAGTATTATCTGATTGTTTTCTTCTGTAACTTCCTGCTCATTTTGAACATCAGAAGTAACATTTTCTTGATTCATATTAGACTCTTTAGGACTCTTTCCATCAAGATAGCTACACCCAAAAAGCATCAAGCAAATTAACACCAACAAACTTATCTTTTTCATAAGTATCCTTCCTTCTATGATCATGAATGACATCTGCAGGAACATTAATACAATTCTTCGCTGACAAAACACCTTTTTGTATATTAATGAAAGTTCATCTTTTCATTTGTAGTATAACAATAAAACGTTTTAATTAGAATAGATTTGACTATAATTACTTATCAGTGAAAATCATCTTCACACTAATAACAACATTATCTATTAATGTAATTTCTACAGGATACGTAACTGAATTTGCTTGAGATAGCCAATCAGCACTTAAGTCAACCCAACGTTTACCTCCTATAACATACTCGATATTCCCATCGGTAGTAATTCCTGAGTCTCCTCGTATACCACCAGAACTAATAAGCTTCATTGAAAGATCATTGGCTGTGATTTCCATACCTACCTTTATACCTTCTGGAAACACGATTGGTTCAGCACCGTTATTCACATCCTCTATAGTTTGTGATATACCAATCATCTTGCTTTTTTTAACAAGAGACTCATTAGAAGTATCATTATATACAAGCACCTTAAATCCACCATAATCCAGAACTACTGTTTCTTTTGAGCCGATTTTTTGTTCAAGATCATTCATGACAACATTTTGCTTATTTGGTAAAAAATCTTCTACAATTACAGGAAATTCAATATAAGTATCCTGCAATTTAACCTTTTTACTATCGTATAGCTGATTAGTGTTTATACGCATTCCTTGCAGAAATGCTATTATCATCAAGATAGCGAATAACCAGGCAGCACAAACCCAAAGCACCGGAGGTAGCCAAAGCTTTGTTTTGTGATTCAATTTAAAATTTTGATATTTTTCATAAAGTACAGGATATCCAAGAAACACTGCAATTCCTGTAATCATCAACAAAATCAACATAATATCTCCCTCCTAAAATCCAATTTCATTCTTGAATTGTGCATAATAACTTCTTGATACTTCAACTTTATCTTGATTACTCATGACGAGTACTATCTTCATATTAAATGCACTTTTAATTCTTTCAATTTTCCTGCGATTGACAATGAAAGAGCGATGCACACGAATAAACCCTCTATCTTTCAATTCTCCTTCTAGTAGATACAATGGTTCTTTACTGATGTATGTTCCTTTGTCTGCATGAATTAGAGTCTGATTCCGAAGACTTTCGATATAGATGATTTTTTCAACCTGCAATGGAACTAAATCACCTTCTTGTTTGACCAACAAAACTTCTCTTTTAGAAGTATCCTCCATCAAAACAAATAATCCATCATCAGAAAACTCTAAACTGTCATTCTTCACTGCACGAATAAATTCATCAAGCGCTTCTTTTGTGCAACATAATTTGACTTTCATGAGCTCACCTCCTAGTCAATTTCATTATACTTTATTCTTTTATTGAAACAATCTCTCCAAGGCAAAATGCAGTTTATCACCTTTCAAATGCATGAATGTATTTACTAACTTAAATTGGCTTTGCAATCACTACAAAGTTATGATTTATCATTTTCTGTAATCAAAAAAGCGTATAGTAAAAATTTGATTTATAACGTGCGATACATTTACTGTTTACATTGCATGAAATAGACTCCTCAAGAATTTCGTGCCTACAAAAAAAGTCTGAGAACATTTTGTCTTCAGACTTCACTAGCAATTATTTTGGTATATATCTCTAGAACAAACTATGATCAGACACAAAACCAAATCATTATCGTTCATCTTCGTTTGAAAACGATGTTGGTGCGGAATCCAAAAACGGAGAGTACATCATCAGTGCATGATTTTCTACGAGAAGCTTGCTTTCAACAAGCTTACCATCAAGAGAATATATCTCCTGATATAGTTCATTATGTCGACTATATCCGCCCCAGTATTCTGGCTCCATACGATGATTTTTCTCCCTTATGCAGTATTTTTCTGTCACTGGAGCAGACACTCGTAATTCCCCCTCCAAATAATCTTTTCCAACTGATAATAGAATTTGATATGTATTTTGAGTGTCATTTCTGAGCATCAAATCTCCATGGGGATAATAACAGGTTGCCCCACTTCCAAATGGTTGTGTTCGATTAGAATCAGGAAACACATCATATCCGTGACGATGACGTTCTACAATAGTGAGTGGAGAATGAGCAGCCATCCAAAATATCAGGTTAGACAGCTGACATAATCCACCGCCAGTTCCTGCAGAAAACTTTCCATTTCTTAAAATCATGCCTTCTTTATACCCTTTTCGACGAGTAGGTTTCCCAATCAGCCACCAATAACTGAACGTTTCACCAGGACGTATAAGTATTCCGTGGATTTTCGGAACCGCAACATTCAGATTAACAATCTTATTATCTTGCAGCCACATATCCACATCTTTTAGTTGACGTCTAAGAAGTGTCTTATGTGAGAAACACAAATGCTTCAATGGCTTTAGGTCATGTACTCTTGCGAATTTTTGAAACATTGTCATCCATTTCAGCTTACGTAAAATACTATAATAAATCATTCCACACTTAAGCCTTAGATTCGACCGCATAATCGGTCTTTTAATAGCACTCATGAAATCTACCTCCATTGGTATCATTTTATTTTTTCATGCAAATCAAAGAATGAGTTAGTACACCAATGTCATCTGCAATAACCTTGCACTTGGTCATCAACAGAAAATAAATTTTCTTATTTCGTTCACTTAACGACTCGTAATTCGCCTGCCCTTTAGCAATCACAAAATCGGCAGTATCAAATACCTTCTGGAACTCCTTTGATGTTCTTTCTAAAACTGTTCCGAGTGAACAATCCCCATTGCTGATAACATCTGCTACTTCTTTCATACCTACCTGATGAGCATCTTCTACAGTATTGTCATTTACAACAGCTTCTCCTCTAACACCAAAATACACTTTACACTTTGGATTTAGCTGCTTGATTCTTTGAATCAATAATTTATCAAAACAAATCTCTCCACAATTATCTCCAAGATATAAGATACTTTTTGAATTCATAATATCTGATATCAGGTATTCTACATGATTGATAGTCAATTCAAGTTGATCCACACTAGAAAAGTAATGCTGAACCTGACGTTCAACATCCTCGTGAATTGGATTAAAATCAATGATATTTGCGACAATCGCATATTTAACTGCATCTTCAAAAGAATTAATTTTTCTATCATATTCAGGCAGTTTATTAAGAAACATTTGATTGTATTGAGATTTCAATTCTTTGTATAGATCATTTAAACCAACATAGCGTTTTATAATCTGATAATTCTGCCCTATGATTTCTGGATTCGTTTTAGAGAGATCAATTGTACTCAAATTATGGAATACTTCTCGATACAGTTCATCACGTTCCTTTAATCCACATAATTTTGCTATCTTAATTGCATGATTTACCAAACAAGGCAAACATTGATCGTTAATTCTCATAGAAAATTCTTTTCATGATATTCACTATATTGCACCAAACTAATTACCTGAGACAATTAGAATATATTGCTCATTTAAATTAAGTGATTATCTATATACTCTATAAATGCTTTTCTAATCACTTCTGATGAATGATTCATGTACCATTGTAGTGCTTCCAATAATCCTTCTTTCAACGGTTTAATATCACTCATCAATTCATACTGTCTTGAAACATCCAGATAGTATTCATAATCATAGAAACTAAAGTATTTTCTTTGATCTATATCTTGATAAACATTCTCAAACTTCACTTCTTTTTCAGTTACTTCATAGCACATTTCAACCCATTTGCGAATTGAAACTACTTCTTTATTTCCTACATTGAAAATGTGTTCTTGAGGTCTTTTCTCCAATAGAACATCAATAAATCTGCACAAATCATGTACATGGAAAAATTGAAGTTTCATTTCACCATCCTTTGGTAAATAAAACTTTCTATCAGACAGTGCACATTCAAAGACAAATGCTTCTCTGTACACATTGTTCATTGGGCCATACAAATAAGGTGGTCTTAAGATATATGCGTTAGGATTTCTTTTCAGCAATGTCATTTCTGCTTCAATTTTGTTAGTCCCATATTTACCCCAATACTTGTTTATAGCCAATATACTATCTTCTTTAAAAGGCTGCACTGTATATTGTGGATAGACTGCACTTGAGCTGATTAATACATAGTCTTTGTATTCTCCTAAAGCATCTAGCAATAAATCGACATCTTCAGCAGTATACGCAGTATCTACTACCAAATCAAAATGATATTCACGAAGAATCTCACCTAAGTTGTGTCTGTCTGCTTCTATGAGCTTAACACCTTTTGACTGCTTTCGATTATTTCTATTAAGCACATAAACATCAAACCCTCTTGAAACATAATATTCTGCAATATATCGACTAACGAACACTGTTCCACCAGTCACTAGCACTTTTTTCATTTCAACCACCCCATATTCTTCTAACAATTCGATTTCTTAATATATTCGCTTACTTCTAATAAGCTTTTAAAAGTCTTTTTACTTTTGTGCCCTTCATAATTGATTCCATAGAATGGAATATTAAAAGATTCTGCTAGTAAGTAATCTGATTCACTGTCGCCACAATAAATGGAAGCACTCAAATCTATATCATATTTTTCTAAAGCCTTTTGAATCATACCGGGTTTAGGTTTCTTGCAGTTACAGCCATCTAAATCGTTATGAGGACAATAGAAAATATCTAACACGTGAATACCATTATCCTCAAAAATCTGAAGCAAGTTTTCCGTAAATCGATAGTAATCATCTAATGAAATAATCCCATCATTGATGATGTACTGATTTGTGACAATGATAATTTGATACTCTAAACCTATCAGATTCTGAATTCCTTCAATGCTTCCTTCAAGCAATTCAGGTTCTTTTACATTAGCCCACTCATGATCAGGGTAATCTTTGTTGATCGTTCCATCTCTATCCAAAAATGCTATTTTCATGCCTTATTCCTCCAAACTTTTTAAATCAATTTATCTAACTCACTTTTAAGTCTAGCTTTTAATTCGATTAATTCCTCGAAAGATGGTCTGTATTTTTCATCATTCATCTCTGAACTAGGCAGTCTCCAAACTGGCCCAGGTTTAGGTGTATCACCTGTGCGTCTAGGGAATATATGCCAGTGCATATGAACACCATTTCCTACTCCCAATAATTCATAATTCAATTTTTCAGGTTGAAAAACATTATAAACCGCTTCTGCTACTATAGACATTTCTTGTAAATACTTATTTCGAAAATCACTTTCTAGGAAGTGGAGTTCAGAAACACACTCTTTGCACAAAAACAGAGTATAGCCTTTAAATCGTTGATAATCACCCAACACAACATATCATGTTTCTAATTCTCTAACAAAGTTGACATTAGTTCCTTCCTTGATTTTACTGATTCTGTCACAAACAAAGCACATAATAGTTCTCCGTATTAACCTTAGTATCATATATTTTTAAACTGCATTTATTATATCTATCAGGATAATCATCAGATAATTTTAGTTTTTCTCTCGCTAATAGGTTCATGAAATTGCCCATCGACCTTCTTCATAAGTCCATGTTCCATTTTGATAAACTGCTGTACTTCCTCTATTGAATATTGCACCTGTTGCAGAACGCCATTTCCCATAAGAGAAACTAAACTGATCTTCTGTTTCTTCACTGCTCCTCATATAAAGAATGACTCCATTTTCAAACTTATATGTTGATAATAATACCTCTTCTCTTCCATCAGCTTCTGTTCTGGAGATTGTTTCTATCCCTGTATCTTTTTGAATCATCCCCATTAAAACAGACTTTCCTTTATCGCTAAGAACATTCAAGTCTTCCAAATCCAAAACTAAATATTCTATATCGTGATTTAATCCAGGATCCATTTCAAATGCTTTTTGAAGAATTTCATCAAACATTAAGACTAATCCATGTTCTTTTTCATCTAAACTTTCTAACGTATAGGCAATTCCTGACATTCTCCATACAATGGTACCATATTCTTCTGTTTTACTTAGCTTTACCAACTCATTTGAAGTAAATCTTAATATTTCTTCACTACCAAAAGAAAAAGAGAATACAAATTCATCTAAATCAGGATGAAGTGTTAACCACGCTATTGGTTTCTCATTTTTCATAAAGACCATTAGACCATATCCATAATCCTTACCCTTTTGAAATGTATCAGAAATTCCCAAAGCCTCTTCTATTTCAGATATAGAGAAGATATAGTCAGGTCTAAACACAATAAATTCATCCCAATCAAAAGGAATAACATCATTAGAGAATAATTCCTGACTAGATTGATTAAGCATTTCTTCCTTTAATAATGCAGAATTCTTTTCAATTTCATTAGGACGTGATATCAACAAAATACCACTCATAATAACAATGACAATAGCCAACAAATTGATGATCATTTTATTTTTTTTGAAAGAAACAGCACTTTGAATACGTTTTTTCAAATCACTACTTCTAAATCCAGTCACTAAAAATCTTTTATTCATCTTCTTTGATTGGTTCAACAAGCATTGTGAATAATTAAGACGTTCATCCTCATTCAGCTTTACCAAAACTCTCTCATCACAAGCAATTTCCATATCTAAAATCAACATACGATAAAAGAACCATACAACCGGATTAAACCAGTAAATACATACACATAACCACCCTATAAGGCGAATCAGATGATCTTTCATTTGAAGATGACTTTTTTCATGCAATGTAACATAATGTTTTCCGACTTCATCTAAGCAGGATGGAAGAATGATTTTCTCTGAAAATATTCCTGTAACAAATGCAGAACTCGCATAATCTGAAATATATATTCCAGACTGCAACGCGACTTTATCTCGAGTCTGAAAATGAATATATAGCCAATGAACAACACTCAGAAAAAACATTAGGCCAACACCAGCGATCCAAACATGCGCAAAGATTTCAATCCAGTCAGTGAGTGTATCAACTCTGCCTGCTAATATAATATTTTCTTGATTTATACTTTCTAACCTAGTAATCGGATAAGACACCGTGTTATTAGGCAATTCTATTAAGCCAAAATCACTTTTAATTCTAACTGGGCATAACAGTATAAAAATCGGTATTAACCATAAATAGACTCTAATTCGAACAGGCAATTTCTCTAAAACAAATCGAAGTCCTATGATGATTAATAGAATCAGAGTTGCTGCCACATGATGATCCATCAACGCTAGAAAGATTGCCTTCATTTTCTTTCCCTACTTTCATCAATAAGTTGTTGTAAAGCTTCTATTTCTTTATCACTTAGCTTTTTTCCAGAAGAAAATGCTGCAATAAAAGCAGGAAGTGAACCACGAAAACTTTCTTCCAAAAAGATCTCAGTCTGTTTTGTTTCAAACTGTTCTTTACTCATTAATTGAAAAACGATTCCATTCTCATTCTGAAACAAACCTTTTTGATTGAGTCGTTTCAGTACTGTATAGGTCGTAGTTCTCTTCCAACCAAAATGATCCTCAGCTAGAGTAATGACTTCTGTTACCGATAATGGAACTCTTTCCCATAATAAATACGCAAATTCTCTCTCTATTGTTCCAACACTATTTTTCATTATGCCACCTCTGTCTACACCATTTAGACAACTATAGTCTACAACATGTAGTCATAATTGTCAACGCATAAAAAAACTGTAGACATTTCGAAGTGAACTCTTAAAGTTGGACCAACTATAGGAGGTTCACTTCATTTGCCCACAGCTTACATAAAAACGCAATCAATCTCTTATTTTTTCAAGTAATAAATCCAAACGATGATTTCATCATTCAACAATTTACAAATTCATGTTGTTATTTTTGACACTTCCAAAGTGCCATCGGATGATTCTTTATTCTCTCTACAATTTCTTTGTCTTCAAATAACAATTCTGGAAGATACTCTTTTGCAATAAAGCGATCTATGTATTCATTCTCTTGATCAGTCAGCTGCATCAAATCCTTTATGTAATCTTTTGCATGCTGTTTTCTTTCTTCCAGATTAAAATACTCTTTCTTACTAAGAACAGGAAATAGATCTCTTCGAATCTTGTCAAAAGTCAAAGAATCTATGGCTGATGTATCAAAGTGACGATTGACTGTTTCCGCTGAAATCGTTGCATAGAATATAAAACATTTACGAAACAACTCCCTATCCTCTTCAAACAATCGTTCAGAAATCAAATTCCCCCAATCATACAAATCTCTGGCAGCTGCACGACTTATCAAAGCATTGCCTTTTGCCGCAAAGATTTCCATAGGTGCTACCATTCGAATCTGTAAGCCATCATCAAACACTTCTGGAAGAATTCTTCTATAAACAGGTTCTAATACATGTGCACGTAAAGAATAATTCAATTCTATTTTAATCATATCTCTATTGCCACCCGCATTCTGATACTGGTAATAGAATGCATCCAGACTATGTGTAAAACGAGAGCCACTAGACAGCTGATAACCTTGATCTTCCATATAGTCTTTTATGAGTTCAGTTATTTTCTCTCTGGCTTTCTGCATATCTTCTTTTGTATCATTTGGTGTATAGTCCATATCAATATCCACAGACAATCGTGGCAGATAAAATACAGTCAAATTGATTGCAGTTCCACCTTTTAAAAGCAGATGTTCTTTCAGATATTCTTCATCATTCAAATATCTTAATATTTCTTTTAAGCGCAATACTTTTTCAAATGTGTCTCTCACAAATCCATGCTGCTGTGAAACACGTCCAATTTCTGCCTTGTTATAGTTCGGCATCTATCATTTCTCCATTCTTTAACTTTTCAAAATTTTTCGGTACAATCAGTTTCCAGGTAGCATCATATTGTCCACTCATTTGATCACTTGTAAGATAACGCTTGCTTTTACCAATTTGTTCATTACATTTTTCAAAAAACAAATCAGATAATCCCATTTGTTCTTTAACTTGCCACAACAGATATCCTGTTTTCTGATAAAGAAATTGATTTTGATAAAGCTCTAAATATCGAAGCAGTCTTTTCTCCTTAATTCGCTGTACAGATTTTATGTTCTCTATAACCTCTTCAACACCAGAAATCTTATCCATGTCTTTGATGCAGTCCACAAGAGTGCGCTCTAAATTGGTCACAGCAACACCTCCACTGTATGCAGGTTTTTCAACCCCTTCAGAACATTTAGATGCCACAAAGCAATATGTATATCCATCAAATGTAAAATCGCGAAAACGTGTTTCAGAGGATACATACACATCATAAACGACCTGATCTGTGATTCCATGATATTCTAATGCAGTGTGATGTGAAACATAGGATGTTGGTGTGATGGTACTCGCTATCTGAAAACGATTGGCTACTGGCGCTCCTGTTTCTCCACTGATACAGGTATACATATTATTTCGTATCTTAGCCACCAGACCATCTTTCATCATTCTTTTCACTGCAGAACATGCGCTATCCTTGTTATTGTAAAACACATTAACATCTTCCATATTGAAAACTGGTTTTTTCAAAAGTTCAAAATATAGATTCATGCTCATCCTCCATTCTTTTCACGCCTTAATTCCAAGCTTATGATACTTCGCATATATATTGGTGTCAAGTTTATTTTTTGCTCATTTCAGTTTATATACAAACGTTTTTGAACTATTATTAAACTTCATTCGATAAAAGTGAATGTTTTACACCTGTAGGATTTTCTATAAGATCTCCATTTTTATATTTCATGACACATTCTAATTTGAATTCTTTTGTATATTTCATAAGAAAAAGTGAACCCTTAAAGTTGGACCAACTTTAAGGGTTCACTCCAAAATGTCCACAAACTTAATCAATTCTAAAAAATATAAATCTATTATTAACCTTGACCACGACATGCCCTATACATGACCTGAGCATGCTGATTAGTCATTTACTTTCCATACACAATCTACTGTCTATTAAGTTCTAACTCAATAACTTTTTCAACAGATTCTACAGCAAAATCTGAATGTTCTTTTACTTTTGGACTTGCATGATCAATGCAATAACTGCGACGAACTACTTCAAACATCGGAATATCATTTTCTGAATCTCCTACTGCAATGATATCATCTGGCGATACACCAAATCTATCACGCAATTCCATGATTGTGATTCCCTTTGATGAATTCTGTGGACCAATATCAATCATGTATGTATCACTTGTTGTAATAGATACAGGATAGTTCCTAGCTTCAATCTGACTTCTTAAATTATTTAAATCAGCTTCTGGAACAAAGATTTGAATACGATCAGTTCCTTCAGTTGGATCAATTGCATCTAAATCTGCAACTTCGATCGTTTCTTCTACACCAGGTCTAAAAATATTCAATCCAATTGGAAAGCAGTCTTTCGATGACCACACCCATTTATTATGAACACCTGTTGCAACGCTTGCATTAATTTTATTCTCAAGTACAAACTTGCACAAATCGATAAAGATTGAATAAGGAACTATCTTTATCACTTCTTCTCCTGTTTCAAGTCGAACAGCAGCACCATTTCCACCAATGAAATTGACATCAAAACCTAATGTTTTTCTTAATACTGGATAATGATGAAGACCTCTAGCGGTTGCCACTGCAAATTTATTTCCTTCTGCTATCCATCGTTTTACAGCCTCTACATTCGATTCCAACTGATTTGGATTTTTAACATCTTTTTTTGGATAAAGAGTTCCATCCAAATCTGCAATCAATAGTTTCATATTCTCCTCCTGCTTAAAAATTTAATTCACTTAATAATCTCTCAGCTTCTTCTACTGAGAAGGAATCAATTCTTTCACCGTAATTCCAATACTTTCCTTCAGTTGCACGAAAACGAAGCACGCAATAATCGGGATCATTTACGCCTTTTGGATAATACATTACATCCGTATCTTTCCAGATTCGCTTTCTGTTTTCTAAGTCTGTGCAGACTTCCATGACTCCCTTCAGCATCAATGCCTGTATTTTTTCTTCTTTGCAGAAATACAAACATGATTTTGGATTATCTGTAAATTGTTTTACCCTTAATGAAGACAAATTACTTGAAAGATAAAAAGTAGATAACCCATCATGATCTCGATGAAAGATGCATTTGATATTTGGATATCCTTCATGGTCTACAGATGCAACATACACATTTGGTGATTCATGAACTAATTTTAGCATTTCTTTGACTTGTTCTCTATTCATTTTCTTTCTCCACATCTCATTTAATTTCTACATGTTCTGTGTCTAGTTTAAAAATCACAAGATGAACTTCATCTTTTTGTATAAATTCCTGACTGATCATAGGATACAAAGAGACCATTTTTTCCTGAATTAGTTGGGAATGATCAACTGTAGCTTTACAACTCATTCTCAGCCATTTTCTTGTGTTTAATTTGTATGAGGCCATTTCTACAGATGAATTTTGAATCAGTTCTTCATAAAGTTCTTTTCTTCTATCTGTAGCGATATACAATGATTTCTCATCTGCGCAGACCATACCTATCGGTCTTAAGCTTGGAACATTATTTACTGAAGTAGCAAGAAAACAGTATCCGCATTCACGTATAAATTTGCAGCATTCTTCTGCAGACAATTCTGTCACATTTTGATTCACATCTTGAATTGAATCAATGAGAAGATAATCGATACTGCAACTAAAGAGTTTACTTATTTGAATTAATTTCTCAGTTTCAGGAAAAGCTTGATTCTTCTCCCATCGTGAAACTGACTGTCTTGATACATTTAACTCTTGGGCTAATTCTTCTTGGGAAAAATCTTTTCTTTTGCGAAGAACTGCAATCTTATCTCCTGTTGTCATAGTATATCCTCACTTTTTAACCAAAGTATAAAAGGAATCACATCAAATGTGAACCATTTACAGAGTGCAAAATGTAAAGTTTGAGGTGCATAACGGACAAAGACCAAAAACACGGAGAATGTAGATAAAAAGTCCTCAAAGCTTGCAGTAATAAATATCCACCGGCCTAGCCGGTGGTTTTTCAGATGCGGGCATAGCCCTGCTCGCAGAGTTGCGCTTCAAAGCGCTTCGTGGCCTGCGGCGTCCACTATTTCTTCTTTTTTCCTGTAAACGGATCTTCGAATTCCAT
>JAFULN010000033.1 GCA_017473335.1 Erysipelotrichaceae bacterium | reverse complement strand
ATCAATGATTTCATAAGAGAATGAAAAGATTGAGAAGATATGCAATTGGAGTGAAGTAAGACTAGAACAGGGAAGAGAAGAAGGGAAACAGGAAGTAGTTTTGAAGATATTTAAAAAGTTCATGCCACTAGAACTCATTGAAGAAATCACTGACTTAAGCAAAGAAGAGATACAGCAAATCAGCAAAATAATGCAGCCTGCAAGCAATGCATAATGAAATAAGTAAAACACCAGAGTCAAATGGAAGGCTCTGGTGTTTTTCTGCCTTAGTTAATGTATCTTTACTTCATTAAGTGAATATGAAAGAAACCAGTAGAGTTTATGAAAATGGATAAATGATACCGTAGAAAAAGCTAAATAATACTATGACCATTTTTTTGAACAATCCTCCAAAGTTGTAGAATAAGTTGAGTAAAACGAGTTCTTTTTATCGTGTTGTTTTGTTTAGTGAAACGATTTGCGGGAAGGTGGATGGATGAGAAAAACTGTTGATTTGACCGGCAGGCGTTTTGGAAAGCTTACAGTCATTGAAAATACTGGTGAACAGGAAGACCATTATTGGAAATGGCTTTGTCAGTGTGACTGCGGTAAAAAAATACTCGTCAATACGAAAAGATTGAAAAGAGGAACGATTTCTCATTGTGGTTGTGATAAAAAAAGTAAATCATCATTGGGGAGTGTTCCGGAAGATTTGACTGGCAATCGATATGGACAGCTGACAGTTTTGCGTTTACAGAAATATCGAGAAAATGGAAAATCCAGCTGGCTTTGTCAGTGTGAGTGTGGCAATCAATGTACAGTTTCTGCGGATTCTTTGTATTATTTGAAACGCAAAAGCTGTGGATGTCTTCATCGTCAGTTAGCTGCATCAGAAATAAAGGATCTGCGTAATCAAATGTTTGGTAAACTCAAAGCAATTGAGCCGACAGAGAAAAAAGATAGTAAAGGCTCAGTTGTCTGGAAGTGTATCTGTGACTGTGGCACAGAATTGTATATTTCTCAGGACAGTTTAATTCAGGGGGTATATAAGAGCTGTGGCTGTGTTCGTCAGGATCAGCAAAAGAATCTGCATGAAAATCTGACCTTGGTGAACAACACTTGTATAGAAGTATTAGAAAAAAGAAAGCACAGGAAAGATAACACAAGCGGATTTCGCGGTGTCTCTAAAGGTCCTGATGGAAAGTGGATGGTCACAATCGGTTTTCAGGGAAAACGTTATTATGCAGGCTTGTATTCCGATTATAACGATGCTGTTGAAGCAAGGCTTTCTATAGAAGATGCTTTGCATACTGATTTTATTGAAACCTATCAAAGCTGGAAACAGCAGGCTCAGTCCGATGAAATATGGGCTCAGCAAAATCCGTTTTATTTTGATGTGAAAAAAAGAGGAAAAGAGTTTCACATCCATACTGTCTTTGGATATTCAATAGTGAGTTTGAAATAGAAGTGAAAGCAGAGGGTGCTATGAAAGTTAGTAATCAGTTTATTTTACGTACTATTGCGGATGAATATCTTCTCATTCCTACTGGTGAAGCAGCAATGAATGTGAAGGGATTAATTTCTTTATCAGAAAGTGGACACTTGCTGTATGAGAAATTAAAGAATGAATGTTCTAAAGAAGACCTAGTTCAAGTATTAAAAAATGAATATGAAGTGGATGAATCAACAGCAGTACAAGATGTTGAGATGTTTCTTCAGCAAATGCGTCAGTTAAAGATGCTGGAGGAAGAATAAATGAGGCCCACAAATACGAAAAGAAAACTTCGTTTAAAAAGAAATGTGAAACTGATTCTGATTGGAATCTTAGTGTTATGTATTCTAGGGTTGATTATGATGATGACTTCATTAAACAATGAGTCAAATCAAAATGATGATTTATCAAATGATGTTCAACAAGAAATCAATTCTGAACAGAATACAGAACAATGGATTGAATTTCCATATCTTGTAGATGATGGAAAATTAGAGATTGTAAGTTTGTTTCAGTTTACAGGATTTAATCCAGATGATGAAAACAAAGAAGAAAAAGATATTGCATCTATTCAGTTTGTGAATCATTCAGATGAATATCTTGAAAAAGCTGAAATAACTATTGTGATGGATGATGATTCACAGTTTCAGTTTGTGATCAGTGATGTGCCTGCACATAAGAGTGTGGTGGCATTTTCTACTGATAGTGTAAAACTTGCACAGGGAGCAAGTTGTGTGAAAGTAGATGTTCATACATTGTATAACTCTGAAGCAAGCTGTTTACAGGAAGATTTGAAAGTAAGTGTTGATGGAATTCAGATTCTTTTAACAAATACTTCAGATAAAAATCTAACCAATGTACAGGTGATCTGTCACAGTATTTTAGATCAGGATTATTTTGGTGGTATGAGTTATACCTATCAAATTGAAAGTATACCTGCAAATGAAAGTGCTGTGATTGAAGCTTGGGATTGTTTCCTAGGTGAAAGTGAAGTTGTACGAATTACCAGTGATTAAAAAATACAAGGGGGAGATATGATGAAAAAATACATAAAACCTGAATTATATTTTGAAAGCTTTACATTGTCTCAGAATATTGCGGCATGTACATTTGATTTGATGCTAAACGATAAGAGCGCTTGTGTTGCAGAAGGTGATGCAGGTTTTGGATTGGGCGGTTTAAGGATGTTTGTAGAAACAAGTGTCTGTGGAACTGATACAGTCACTCCGGAAGATTATTGCTACACAACAGGGAGTGACCTGATGAGAGTTTTACAGTCCTAATGGAACATCATTCATATCAAATAAGAATCTCCAACATTTGCTTAGATATTCAAATGGATCACAAATTAGATATTTCATTACCGTTTCTTCCATTTGTGACTGAAAATAAACCTGTTGATTACAGAATTCAGGTTGAATCAGTGAATAATTTTTCAAAAGAGTTGTCAAACTGCATTGCTCAATATGATCATAATTTAATTTATAAGGATGTTGACAGAACCTTTTTTAGAGGAATTGTTGACGAAACATGGAGTCATTTGCCTTATGCAATATCTATATTCAATCAGAACGACCAATCTGTAGTAGTAGAATATCTTGATGCAGTAAAAGAACGCTTGCTAAATTTGGTTAATTGTTTCTGTCTGATTGGAATTGAAAAGCTTTTGATTGAAAAAAGAAGATTGTGGATTCATGCATCTTTGATTTCTACTTACATGGGTGGAATCTTATTTTCTGGACCATCAGGTATTGGAAAGTCAACACAATCAGATTTGTGGATGAAATACCGAAATACAAGGGTGATTAACGGTGATCGTCCAATTTTGTCTTGTGATGATGGAACATGGCTGGCATGGGGTGCTCCTTATGCTGGGTCATCAAGAGTTTATTTGAATGAGAGTTGTCCAATTACTGCAATTGTTATGTTGAAGCAAACTGCTGCTTGTTCAATCAGGCGTTTGGATGAGAAGGAAGCATTTAGGGCTGTGTGGTCTGGTTTGACTGTATACAGTTGGGACAGTGAATTTGTGAGCATTGCGAGTGAATTGGCGATTCAGTTAATTAACGATATACCAGTTTATGAATTAAGCTGTACACCAGATATTAAGGCAGTAGAATTACTTGAAACAACGTTGCGAAAGGATTTGAAGCGATGAATACCAATGCAAAGCTGATGGACTATCTTTACAGTAAGGCAAGCAGAAAGTTAATTCCACTCAGTGGAACATTTGAGTTATCACCTGTCTGCAATTTCTCTTGCAGAATGTGCTATGTGAGAAAAACACAGAAAGAAGTTAAAGAGAGCCCAAGACCTATTTTAAAGCTTTCTGACTGGCTTAGAATCGCTAAAGAAGCAAGAGAAGCAGGAATGTTATATTTGCTTCTGACGGGCGGAGAACCACTTCTTTGGTCTGATTTCTGGACATTATATGATGAACTTATTGATATGGGATTTTTAATCTCTATTAATACAAATGGTTCTCTTATTGATGAGAAAGCCGTCGAACATTTTAAAAGGAAACCACCAAGACAAATCAATATTACTCTGTATGGAGCAAACGATGATACTTATGAAAAGTTATGTAGAGCAAAAGGTGTGTTTTCGGAAGTTAACTGGGCAATTCGCACGTTAAAAGAAGCTGGAATTGTTTTGCGTTTGAATTGTAGTTTAACTCCACAGAATGTATGTGATTTAGATCAAATGATTCAATATTCAAAAGAAAAAGAACTTCAGATGGTTGCGGCAACTTATATGTTTCCTCCAATTCGAAGAGATTCGTCTTTAATTGGTGTTAATGAACGATTTACTCCTGAAGATTCAGCGAAATATCGCTTAAAAACATATTATCTGCAAACTAGTGAAAGAGAATATCAAGAGTATTTGAAAAAGATACTTAGTGGATATGTTGAGCCACCTGGTCTTGATGAAGGCTGTATTGATCCGATTGATGGAAAAGTGCGATGCAGAGCTGGCAAAGCCTCATTCTGGATAACGTGGGATGGCTATATGACACCGTGTGGCATGATGCCAGAACCTAAAGTGGATTTAGTGAATCTTCCGTTCAGTGATTCTTGGAAAAAAATAACTGAAGAAACTGCTCAGTTGTGTTTGTCAGGAGTTTGTGACAAATGCAAAAATCGAAATATCTGCAACCCTTGTGCTGCAATGGCTTATGCGGAAACAGGACAGAGCACAGGGATTCCAAAATATTTATGTCAAGCCGCTGTACATATGCAGAAAATAGCGAAAGAAACGCTAAAGCTTGATGATGAAACAAGGTAGTTATTGCCTAAAGGCAATGAATATATATTTCCTGTAATAGTTTTTACAAAATCTAGGAGGTAAGGGGATATGAAAAAGTTCAAGAAAATTTTGGCAATGGTTCTCTCATTGAGCATTATGTTAAATAATGCTCCTATCAGTGTATTTGCAGAAGAGGCAGCAACTGAAGAACCTGTAGTTGAAGAAACACAGGGTGAGGAACAAGTAATTGAAGAAGAGGAAGCTACTTCAGAAACTGATTTTATTATTGAAGAAGAATCAGTAGAGGATGCAATTGTAGAAGATACAATTGTTGAAGATGAAAATGAAGAGGTTGTTGAATCAGAAGAAACACCTGTAGAAGAACAGGAGTTTTCTGATGTGCAGGAAGAAGAAACTGATTCTGTAGCACAAGACACTACAGAAATCGTTGATACAGAAGTAACAGCTGATACTCCTGCAGATACTACAACTGAATCAAATGATGTGGATACTCCACAGAATACTCCTGTTGCTACAGATGTACAGGCATCATATGCAATTAATTTACTGAATGAAAAAATTGAAAGCTATTCATTGACATATGCTGATGAATATCGAATTCTTCATCTTGACTGTGGACGCAAATTCTTTACAAAAGATTGGATTATTGCACTGATTAATGAAATGGATGCAGCAGGATTTACACATCTGGAATTAGCATTTGGTAATGATGGTTTGCGTTTCTTATTAGATGATATGTCAGTGACTGCAAATGGTACAACATATTCAGATGATCAGGTAACATCTGCAATTCAGGCAGGAAACAAAGCGTATTATGATGCAGGCAGTCAGAATGAATTAACACAGACAGAAATGGATGCAATTATTGCGCATGCAAACAGTGTTGGAATTGAAGTGATTCCGTTATTCAATAATCCGGGTCATATGGATACAGTTGTTTATACAATTAACAGTCTGATGGGGACAAGTGTTGGATATGATGGGTCAGCAAGTACTATTGATTTGGAGAATACCATTGCTGTTGAATTTACTAAAATGCTCCTAGAAAAATATATTGATTATTTTGCAAGTAAGGGATGTAACGAGTTCAATATGGGTGCTGATGAATATGCAAATGATATTTACAGTACTGGTTCAATGGGATTTGGTGCTCTTGTTAGAGCAAAAAAGTATCAGCTGTTTGTTGATTATGTAAATAGTGTTGCAAATATGATTAAGGAATCCAATATGATTCCTATGGCATTTAATGATGGTATTTATTTCAATATGGATACTAGTTATTCGTTTGATACTGATATCATGGTTACATTCTGGACGTCTGGATGGACAGGATACCAGTCTGCTTCAGCATCTACAATGGCAAACATGGGTCATAAAATGATCAACACACATGGTGATTATTATTATGTGCTTGGAAAAACTGATAAATTTGATAGTGACTATAGCTATGCAAGTAACTGGGATAATGACACTTATATGGGTAGTACAGTTTCTACAAATAATCAGGGTTCGATGTTCTGTATTTGGTGCGACTATCCAGATGCAGAAACTGAAACAGTTATAGCACAAAAAGTAAGATTAGTAATCCGTGCAATGGGTGCAGAAATGAATGGTGAATCAGCATCTAGCATTGATACTGAAACAGTTGTGACCGGTGGATTCAATGCAGATGGTACTATTGCAGAAACTTTTAATAACGTTACATTAACAACAGAAAATGTATCTGTTACAGCATGTGATTTAACAAGTTTAGAAGTTGTACCTGTAACTGAAAATGTACCAACAGTAGAAGGTGCTACAAATGTGGTTGCTTGGGATATGATTCCTGCTACTGAAAAAGGGAACTACACAGGTTCTGCAACTGTAAAAGTACCAGTACCTTCTAATTTCAATACATTGAATATGGGTGCATTTGTAGTGAATGAGGATGGTTCAATTACTAAGATTTCTGGTGAATATGAAAATGGATACTATACATTTAAAATGCCACACTTCTCAGTAGGTGGTATCTATGATGTTGTTATCTCTTCAGAAAGTACAACAACTCAAGAAATTACTCTGAACGTAGGGGATACTGTAACTGTTTTAGATGAAACGGGTGCGTATAAAAATGCTGAGTCAAATAAATATCCAGATTCAAATATCGCAACTATGAAAGTTGAAGATATTGCAGGGAACTCAAATCTAGAATTAGATGAAGTGACAGAAATTATAAGTGGAAAATCATATTTGATTGTAAATGTTCGAGCAAATAAGGTGCTTGCAGGCGAAAACTATCAATATAGTACTGCAACTAATGTTACTGGTAGTGCAGTTGCTTTTGGGACAACTGCGTCAACTACAAATACAGATTTGTGGACAATTTCAGGTGCAAATGGTGTATATACTATTAATCATAATGAAAATGATGTTTATTTGAATATTGGTAGTGGATCTGCAACTGTGAGTTCGACTCCGAAAAATATAACTTTGAACTATGCAAATGGTGGCTATTGGACGCTTTCATCTGATGGCTCGTATTTGAATGACTGGGCACAAGAAGGAAAGTATGCTGCAGGATGGAATGGCACTGGAGCTAGTACAGACTCAGGTAGTCAATGGAAAATCTATGAAATAACAGGAGGAACACCTGATTCTACTGAAATTACATTCACAGGTGTTGGTCTAGGTTCAACAACTGCGATTGTTGGTAATGTTACATATAACATTAATGTTGATTATAGAGAAGAAACTATTAATATTGTAAAAAATGGAACAGTTGAAAAAACACAGAATATCGAAATCACTGGAGAACCTATTTATTCAGTTGATGGTATTGTTACTGCGGTGGTCAATGGATCCACTGTAACATTTACTGCAGGTGAGACTATTGGTACAACAGTGGTTACTGTAGGAAATACGAAGTATACTGTAAATGTAATAGAAGAAGATTTGTCTACTGTTGCCCCTCTGAAACTCGAATACTGGATTACCAATGCTACTGTAACAGACTCAGACACTAATTTAACATATCTCTCAATCAGTGCTACACAAAGTGGAATTTATTCTACAGAAGGTGTTGCGGTTAGTGAACTAGTTCCTGATAAATTACAGAGAGAAGGTCGTACTGTTGAATATTGGCAAACAAAACTGCTTAATGTAACGGTTACTAACGATAGTACAAGTGGAACTCAGGAACAGACAATGTATAAAGGCGATGATGAAACTTTAAATGATACGAACTTTACCCGTGTGCGTTATTGGAATGGTTCTTGGCAGGCTCTGGTAGGAACAACTTGGACGGATATTAACAGAACAGAAGTAACTGTAAAGACATATGATAATGAAGCGGAGACTGGAACTTCAATCAGAGAAACTAACCAGCTTGTAGCATATTATATGGAAATTGTTAGTATTGAAAATACCAATGGAACGACAGAACTTACTGTTAACTCTGCTGACTGGGGATTTAAAAGTGGTGATGACTGGGGTTATGGTACAAGTGAGTTCGGTGCATATACAATTTCTTTCCAGATTGTATACGAAGATAACTCCACAAATCCTGAAGACGATTCTGTCACTGCTTTATTGAGCAAGACTCTAGTTTATGGTGAATGGGATGAACGAGGCATTGGTACTATTATCTTTAACGGTGAAGGAGATTTCCAGATTTATAGAGTTACTGCCGAAACTGGTAATGTTGGGTATGTTAACAATTATAATGGCTTCACTCTTAATAATTTTACTTGGGATGATAATGAAGCGACGGTTTGGTCTGGCGCTCCAACCGACAGTGTCAGTATCGGTAACAATGCAAGAAACCCTAGGTATGATGGTGTTTATTCTAATCTGGTTTGGCACAATTCTAATAATGGTGATAATCTAGCGAATGATGCAATCTTAATCCGTATTTATGTTCGTACAGCAGCTGCTGAAGATGCTTTGCACGTACATTATCTAGATAAAACTGCAAATAATCTTGAGTTCTATAATTATGATATTGCAGTTGGTGAAGGTACTATCTTTGATTCAGGGTTCGCAAAAAGTGATGGCAATAACCTTATTAATAACTCAGTGACAAACTATTATGGTCAAACTCAGGCGGTTTCTGCTGATTTGGCAAGCATGCCTCAGATTGCAGCGTATTATCGCTACTGTAATTATACTTTAGCTGAAGTTGTAAGAAGTGCAGATGGAAAAGATGTTTATCTGTATTACACATTTACTCCTGTTGTTTCATTTGTTGCGGATTTTGGACTTCCAATTGAGATTACACCGGATCAGTTAATTAAGAATTCAGATGGAGAATACAATGATGATGCAGCATTTGCAGATGGTGAAATAAAAGGTGTTAAAGTAATTGGTACTTATGATACTGATGCAGGAAGCACAGCAAGTTCTGTTTATGGAACGTTAAATGTTACGGGCACAACAGTAACCTACACTCCAACCACAGTGCTTAAAGGAGTTGACTTCTTCACAATCTTTGTACAGACTTCATTGGATAATGCTACAACAACAGAAAATGAAGAATCAGGTATTGCATATCGCGTTTATATCTATCCAGCAACAACAGTTTATTATGAAGAAGGCTTTGTTGAAACATGGAAAGGTTCGTGGGAAAGTACTGGAAGTAAGGGTTCTGGAACACAAACGACAAGTGCTTTAGGTGATGGTAATAGACTCGGAGCAGATTATCGATATGGTTATGATTCAACTTATTCTGATGATTTGACCGTTTCTAACAATACTGAAGCAGTAAGTAAGGTGATGGGTAATGAGGCTTCATTGACATTTACTGGTACTGGTATTGAAATCTATGCAAAAGGAACTACAACAAGTGGAAGTGTATTGGTTCAGGTTAAAAATTCATCTGGTGCATCAGTTAAGATGTATATGATAAATACTGTTGCAAATGCTGGAACAAGTGATGCAACAAATGGACAAAATACAACTTTGTATCAGATACCAATTGTGTCAGTTCAGGATCTTGAACATGGAACTTACACTGTTGTAATTCGTCATATTATGAATAACTCTACAGTTTATATTGATGGATTCAGAGTGTTCAATACTCATCAGAGTAATGCTTACGCAAATGACAATGAATATTCAGATACACATTATGTTGAGCTCCGTGACTTAGTATTGATTTCATTAAATTCATCTGAATCGACTGCTGAAGAAATTAAGACTCAGGTCTATGATAATACGGGTTCATTAAATGGAGCGGTTGTTGTTAGTGAAAATCCTAGTTATGCTACAGATGAAAATTTGAGTGATTTACTAAACAATGGTCCTAAGAATGAATTGTATTTATATCCACAACAAGCAGTAACATTTACACTTATTGATGGTATTACAGCTCAGATTGGACTTAAATCAGTTGATGGCAAGTCTCTTGAATATACTTATAAACTAGGAACAAATACTAATGATTCCGGTGATAAGTTTATTATAAATTCATCAGTTGATATGTTCTATCACAAAGGAGCTAATGAGGCTGTAACTATTACAAATAATGGAGCAGGTATTTTATCCATTACTTTGATAAAATATACTGGTTCAGCATCTGCAACGGGTATTCTTGATGAAGTTTCAGAAGAACAGATTGGATGGGCATTGATGAGTTTGAGAAGAACTGTTGTGGATGAAGAAGTTGAAACACCAGAAGTAGTAGAACCGGAAATTGGTACTCCTGAAATTGAAAAACCTGAAGTTGAAACTCCTGATGTTATTGATCCAGAAGTAAATACTCCAGAAATTAATAATCCTGAAGTAGATACAAATGGATCAGAAGTTACAAATCCTGAAGCTCCTGAAGGTGGAGTTGCAAATGAAGGCAATACTTCTAGTGATAGTGATGAAACAGTAGAACCAGATAACTCTGAAGTAAAAGAAGAATTAACTCCAGATACAGAGACAACAGAAGATGAAGAAACAGTAACTCCATCAGAAACAGAAGAACTTCCAGAAGCTGAAGTTTCAACTGGAATTATTGCTAGAATCATTCAGGCTATTCTTGGCTTCTTTGCAAGTCTTGCTAAATGGTTTGCTGGTTTATTCTAGTCATGAAAAAACAGTATGAAAAACCTGTGATTCTTTTTGAAGATTTTACTGATTATGAATCAGTCTATGATCCAAGATATGATGAACAAATTTCAACTGAATCATTATCAATTAATGAAATAGTTGATTTGTTGACAAAATAAAAAAACAGACCGTATTCCTAGTGCGAATACGGTCTGTTTTCGATTAAGATAACAGATTTTAAAAATTTTATTGAGGTTTTGTCGTTTTTTGGAGAATAACTTAAGTGAAGGAGAGATTTATCTGAAAAACGAGCATGAATATGACAGATACTGTAAATTAGTATTGTCACAGAAGTGGATTATTGCAAGATTGTTGAAACGCTGCATCAAAGAGTATGAACATTGTACCTATGAGGAAATCATTGGGTTGATAGAAAATCCAGTACTGGATGAAACAGATGACCTGGATTTCATTGAATCAAAAAACACAGAAGACAATGGAAAACATGGGATGATACGTTTTTATGTGCTGTTCCAACTGAGAGCAATGATCTCTTCAACTCTTAATTCAAATATTAATTAATCGTTCTGTTTGATAGAACATTGGCGAATAAACAATCATGAGAGAAAACTACATATTTCTATGTGGTTTTCTCTCTCAATGAAAAATATCTATAGTTTATTTCATACAAAAAATTCAGAATTGGCAAAATTCTGATTTTAGTCGTTGCTATGACTTGACTTTTTCTCCTTTTAGGTCAAAATAATACTATATCCGTTTTTTCGTGATGCGAAAAATCGTAATTGATTTGCTGTGCTTGTTGAGTACAGAAATAAGAAAGGGGATCAACCATGAAAAGCAAAATGTTTACTTGTTTTCTGAAAATGTTTTTGACGTTAATGATGGCGGTTACAATTCTGCCTATGAATGTTTATGCAAATACAGAAAATGAACAATTGCCTGACACTTCTGAAGAAATTGTAGAAGAAGTCAATGTTGAAGAAGAGAGTAAAGAAGAAGTAACACCAGATGAAGGAGAACAGGAAGTTGTTCCTGAATCAGGTGATGAAGTAGTGGAAGGAGAAGAAACATCTGAAGAAGATGTAGAGGTTACACCTCCTACAGATGAAGTAATTGATGTTAATCAGACACCAGCTGATGAACAAGAAGAAGTTACTCCTCCTGAAAATCCAGATACTACAGATGATGAAACAGATAATCCTGTTGTAGAGGATCCGGTAGAAAATCCTGATGACACAGTTGTTGATGAGACTGTTGAAGGAGAAGAAATTCCTGTTGTAGAAGATGAAATAACAGGGGAAAATGACGAACTGAATAGTGAAAATGAAGCTGACCAGGGGTCAGCTATTAGTGCTTTATACGGTACTGATAATTCTTATTTGTTAATGACTGCTGGTGATGAATTAGAGGATCCATATGCTGTCATGACACTAGAAGATGGCATTGCTCCATTAAATAATGAAGAAGTAGAATACCCTGTTTATATTCTTGCTGGTGGAGACTTCCAGGAAGCTGGAGATCACGCAAATAGTGCAGCGAATGTTACAAATATTTTGGCTCATGTTTCTCAGAAATATGAAACAATGGATGGCTTCTTGTTTATTGGTGACTATGACTGTGAAACTCATGATAGTGCTACAGAAACAGCTAATGGGATTACTGCTTTGATGGGTGCTGTTCAGTCTTCTTATAGCAATATTAATGATACTAATTCTGTATTGGTTCAGGGGAACCATGACTACATGGATTCAAGAATTGATGCTACTGGTGGGCATGATTTTGATGGATATAGTGCTTTTGTACTAAATGAAGATGATTATCCAAATGGCGGTGGTTCACAAACTGGAGTACAGGCACTTGCTTCTAAATTGGAGTCTTGGCTCAATAATAAAATTGGTGAAGGTTATGATGCGCCTATTTTCATTGTATCTCATTTGCCTCTTGCATATACTCCTCGTACTGTTACACAGGGTGATGCGAAATATGCAAAGTATATCTTTGACGTTTTGAATTCGGCTGCAGAAGATGGTTTAAATATTATCTTTATGCATGGTCATGATCATGCGTATGGTCCTGATAACTATATGGGTGGAGAAGCTATTTATTTAGCAGAAGGGGACAATATTTACATTGCAGAACCTGGTTCAACTAGTGAATATACACAAGAAATACTTAACTTTACATACATGAACGCAGGATATACTGGTTACTATTCTGATCCTTTTACTTATGTTACGACTGCTGGCACAGATAAGTTAACTATGACAGTGTTTAAAATCACTGAGAATGATGTTACTGTTGAGCGATATAGTGCTAATGGATTATATAATCTTAAATCTGCTGGATATAATGGTTCTTATAGTAATACAAGCGTTACATCAGATTCTTTAGGATTAGTAAAAAATGAAACTGTGTATGTTTCTCCACAGACAATCAGCTTAAATGAGGTTGAAGACTATGGAACTAATGGATACTACGTTGGTATTGTTGAACAGCCTGTTGATGATGTAACAACATCAGGTAATGGATGGGTTACTATCACAGAAGCAATTCCTGGAACTGATGCTACACCAGAGACGACTTCTTATAAATATGTGCTGGATAAAGACGGTGTTAATGTTGATACTAAATATTTGATAGTTAATGCTTCAAATGGTAGTGCACATGCTTTGCAAAATATAGATGGTAATGTTAGTGATAAAACTGTTGAAGTCAATAATAGTCAAATTATCATTGATGATGATACTAATTTAAATTGGATTTTTAATGAAAGTAGTTCAGGGACTATTGTCAATCAGAAGAGATATATTTATCCCAACAATGGATCATTATCATTTCAGACTAACGGAAGTGATTTAACAATATCTAATGAAGGCAATGGTAAGTATTTATTATATAGAACTGATAACAGATTGAGAAAGTATTATGTTCGATACGATAATGGATGGACAGGAACTCGTGTAGATTGGAATTCATCTACAACTTACTCTGTATATTTGTATGCTTACGATTCAACAATCACTACGCCTGGTACAGAAGCAACACCTGGAACTCCTGGTCTCTATGGCATGGTTGAAGGTAATTTGACTTACAATGTTAATATGGGTACTTCAGCAACAGATGCTTTAGCAGCAGTAAAAACTGGTATTGCAATTAAGTATGCTACAGCTTCTGATTATAGCGATGTACAGGAATTCCCAGATGATGGTGAAGGAATGACTTGGACACTGGATCCTAGTTACGATGGAAATACTCCTGGTGATTATGCAGTTACAATTGCATATAAAGGAACTGTACTTGGTACTGCTGAAGTTGTGATTTCTCCAACACCACTTTACTATCTTGCTGAAGGTAATGGTTTGTATATCGTTAATATGAATACAACTGAAGCTAATGCTCTTGCTGCAGTAAAGGAAGGTATTACTGTTTCTCATTCTACAGATACAAATGGAACAAACAAGACTGTTATTGAAGATTCTCTTGTAACGTGGAATTGGGTTGATAAATATAATGGTGCAGATAGTGGACCATATACAGTTGAGATTCTTTATAAAGGGCATACACTTGGTACTGTTGAAGTCAAAGTAGATGTTAAGTATGAAACTGGTATTGAAACTGATTGGACTTATATTGGTGAGAGCGCTGGTTCCGGCGGTGTCTATTACCAGAGAGTTGAGAATATCAATAATCTTGTTTCGGGCGAGCAGTATTTAATTATCTTCGACTGTTCCAGTCAAACTGCTAATGATGCGTTTGTGATTCCTACTATTGTTACCTATTCTAGTGGTTCTAGCCTACGTAGAGGTGCGGATGTTGTTGTTTCCAATGGTATTACTGACAATGAGACTATTACTGGTAATTATGACTCATATCTTTGGACTTTGACAGCAGGTACCAATGGCTGGAAAATTGGAAATGGTTCTCAGTATATCAATGTTGCCAACAACAGTACTACTAACCGTGGTGAATTAACTCTCACTAGTTCAGGTGAAGTTCTCACTATAGCAACTGGCACCAATAATCCTAGTGATGCTAACAGTTATTCTTTTGCCATCCGTGATAGCAGTAATCTCTATTGGCAGTACAACACAAGTGCAACATTGGTTTATGCTACCGATGGAGATGACTACACTTCTCGTTTTGTCTTTTATGGAAGAGAGGAAGAAGATGTAATTCCTGGTGGAGATATCTATGCTTTAATTGAAGGTAAGACAATCTACACTGTAACTCAGGGTTCTTCGGCAACGAAGGCTTTGAATGAAGTGAAAGCAGGTATTACTGGTTATTATGCAACTGATGCAACTGGTACTGGTAAGACTGAATTAGCTGATAGTGATTTGACTTGGAAATGGAAGAATACATTCAATGGAAATACTATTGGCTCATACTGGGTTGAAATTAGTTATCAGGGTAAGGTTTTAGGTACTGTTGAAGTACGTGTAGAACCGGGGGTTATTAATAATTATCCTGAATATCCTGATGAAGGCGCTGTAAAGGTTAGTAAGACAGGTACAGGTATTCAATTCCAGTCAACAGGTGTTGCTCAGATTGAAATTTCTGCATCAGGTGTACCTTCTAAAAAAGGTGCAGATGTAATTATCATGCTGGATACTTCTTCCTCAATGACATCGCACACAGTAACTGGCACCACTAAAACGCGTGCTGCAGTTCTTGAAGAATCATTAGTGGATTTGATAAAACAGTTTAAAACTCCTGGAGATGATGGCGAACTTCTTGACTTGCGTGTTGCAATCGCTGACTTTAACGGTTTCTATGGTGATAATCACAGTGCTACGGGTACACCATATGATAGAGATGCAGAAGATATGATGTCTGATAAGATTTCATATAATGCGAATAGTGAAGCTCAGATTTATACTGGTGACCATACGTTAGGTGCTGGTGCATTTATTCCTGTTGAGGATTTGGCATCAACATATACTTTGAACTATACATCTGGTACAAACTATGACTATGCAATGGATGCAATCTATCAGTTAGGTACTGCAATTAAAGAAGCAAATGGCAACGAAAATCGTGACTTATATGTAATCTTTATGTCCGATGGTGCTGCGATGCAGTGGAACTATTATCATTCACAAGGTGCATCTTCTTTGTGGAATAACTGGTTGTGTGGTAACTGGGCTGTTAAAGACCTTAGTTTGAATTGCAATACTCATGCATACTATTATAATGATGTAGATACTGACGGTGATGGTATGATGAACGAACATCGTATGGCAAATGCGATTAAGGGAGATCCTGCTAAGACCTATGAAGTCATTCGTAAGACGAATACATTAGGTACACCTACATCTGAAGAAAATATGTACATGGTACCTGGTTTAGGTGCAACGATGTTCTCAATTTCATTTGATGCTAAGGCTGATACAAATGTAACTGAAGAAACTATGGACTTGTCTATTGAAACACTCGCTTCTGAACAGACAGGTACTACAAAGTATTACTATAAAGTTACTTCTGCTGATGAATTGTCTACAGCATTTAATGTCATCGGTACTGAAATTGCTTATGCTGCATCAAATGCACGTTATGTTGACCAGATGGGTGATGACTTTAATCTCCAAATGACTCCTATTGTTGATTTGAATGGTAATCCTATTAAGGATGCTGATGGAAATGATATGCTTCCAAGCATTGAAATTATTTCTTATGACATTTATACAAAGGTAGAAGCAGACAAGATTGCGGAAGGTACTGCAAATGATGATGTAACCGAAGCAATGATTGGTAACCGTAAGGGAACTTACACTGTATTAGAAACTGTTACATTCGATTCAGTAAAGAATGAAGATGGAACATACACAATTACAGGTGTATATTCTGATTTGATTACCGATAAAAATGGTCCTGTAAACATCCTTGCTGATGGAACAAAAGAGGGTTATATTAAAGGAGTTATTTATGCGAAGACATTCCTTTATAACACAAATATTAACAGTGTTGCGATTGATGGAGTAAATATTCCTACTTCAACTAAGAACGATGGAACAACATCAGGTTCTACTAATTTGCTGCCATCTGAAACATTCTATTGGAAAATGGGAACAGTTCAGACGTCTGAATTAGCAATGCGTTATTACGTTTATTTGGAAGGTTCTATGGAAGGTACAAGAGTTGCAGGTTCTTATCCAACAAATGAATTTGCAATTCTGTACTACGATAACTATCTTGAAAATCCATGCCTTAAGGAAACAGTTTCTCCTACAGTTGCGTGGGAATCTGCGAATGTTTCATATGCATTCTATCTTGTGAATGAACAAGGTGAAATTATCGTTAACCAGACAACAGGTTAGACTGGTACATTTGCTAATAAAGTTGCAGTAACTAATCCTGTTATTTATAAAGAAATTTTACTGAATAATATTGAGAATGTAACATCACTTTCAGTAGAAGCAATTGCAGGGGATGTATTGCCTAAGTATTATGATTTGTATGATGAAGCTGCAGAGTATACAATTAATATTAAGTCAAATGCTACTGGAGACTGGAAAATTATATCTGGCGATGGAAAGGTTCAGTCTACGTATGTAACTCACTACAAGATCGATGATCCTTCTGCATATTCGAACGTTAAGGAAAATAGTAGTACTGACTGTGACTATACTCATACAGTTGTTTGGTTTGCGGTTGTTTGGAAAGTACAGGCTCATCCTGATACAGTAGTTATCGACTATGGTTTACCAGTAGATATTTCTGTTATGACAAATGATATGTTTGGTGACAAGGGTGCTCTGGCTGCTATTGGCGCATATACTGATGGATTAGAAGAAATTACTGGTGATAATCTTGTTCCTACTGGATTTGGTGTCAATTACACTGGTAAGTATGGTTCTGCGAAAGCGGATATTACTACTGGTAAAGTACGTTATACACCAAATACAATGGAAATGAATGGCTACGATAAGTTTGCTTATGCAGTGAACTACAGTGGTACTGATAATCCAGGTTACTACTATGATATTATTACGGTAATCCCTGCTACAACTATCTATTATGAAGATAATTTCTTAACTTATACAGCAAGCAATACTGAATGGAAGAATGAAGGCACAACTGTTTTGAATCAAATTCAGGATGAAGACCGTCCAGGTAAGTATAGTTTGACAGATGCTAATAACATTTATGGCTATGATCATGTAAATCTTGGTATGTCTACATTCTCATTAGGCAGTGCTAAGAAAGTTCATGTAGATGCAAATTCATTTGCCCAAGCTACATTTGACTTTTATGGTACTGGTTTTGATATTATTAGTATGACAAGCAATACAACAGGTGTATTCACTGTTATGGTTACTGACGCAAGTGGTAATGTTGTTGAACGTAAGGCAGTTAATACTTATTATGGTTATACTAGAACACAAAATGGTATTGATGAGGCGGGTAATCCAATTTATGAATGGACTGTATCTGCAACTGCGCCTAATCCAATTTATCAGGTTCCTGTTCTCCAGGTAGAAAATTTACCATATGGCAAATATAGTGCTGAAATTACAGCAACTTATGCAACTGCTTTAGATAAGACTTCACCTGCAGGCTATGACTTGTATTTAGATGCAGTTCGAATTTATGATCCGGCGAATGATGGTGCTCTTGAAGATGCTTCAGATAAGACGATTGAAAATGCTTATTTAGCTGATGGTGAAGGCTGGCCAAGTTATATTGAATTGAGAAATCAGATTATAGCCGCTAATTCATTTGATAACATTGCAAACGATGCATTAACAACTGATATGAAGGGACTAGTATTCATTGATGGTGTAGCTAATGTTGGTGATTAACAAATCAGTGATTATGTGAACTTTGGTCCAAATAATGAAATTTATCTTGCTCCTGGTCAAAGAGTTGCATTTATGTTAAGTATACCTCAAAACATCGCTAGTGTTCATATTGGAATTAAGAGTGCTGATGGTAATGTGGGTACTTATACAATCACTAACATTGCAAAGACAGATACTGCAAATGGTAAGGTAAAAGCTGGGGATTACTATAATGCA
The DNA here is from genome assembly GCA_017473335.1 of Erysipelotrichaceae bacterium. Classification (GTDB taxonomy): domain Bacteria; phylum Bacillota_I; class Bacilli_A; order Erysipelotrichales; family Erysipelotrichaceae; genus RGIG1896. The sequence goes on along the minus strand of JAFULN010000033.1, from coordinate 7,140 downwards.
AGAACTACAACAATTGACACTACAACTGAAATGTATTATGACTTAACAGGCCATAAGGGTGACATCATTGTAATTTCTAATACAGGTAATCGAGAAGAAAACCAGACTTCAGGTATTATTTCTTTGACAAATATCAAGTCAACATATAAGTCAAATCCTGGTGCTGATATTACTGTTCCAGTAATTAATGATGGAACATCAACAGCTTCAGTTGATGAAACTTCAAATGAAACATACCTGTATATGACACCAGCATTTGCGATGTTGACATTGCGTTCACTAAATGCAAATTCTCCAGTGGAAGAAGAAGTTAAGGTTGATATCAAGCCAACTACTCCTGAAATTGAAACTCCTGAAATCAATAATCCAGAAGTAGATCCAGATACTCCTGTAGTAGAACCAGAAACACCAAATACAGGTAATACAGGAACAACTACACCAGAAACTGGAAACAACAATACTGGAAATACAGAAGATAACACATCTTCAGAAGTAACTGGTCCAGAAGCACCAGAAGGTGGAGTATCAAATGAAGGAAAACCTTCAACAGATAATACTGTTGAATCAGAAGGAACTGATACTGAAACTGAAGTAACACCAGAACATGGAACTACAGAAGATAAAGAAACAGTAACTCCAGATGCACCAGTAGAAGAAACACCAGAAACAGAAGTAGAAGAACAGCTTGGATTCTTTGCTTCACTGATCAAAATGATCGTAGACTTCTTCGTAAGCATGTTCTCATGGCTTATCGGATTAGTCGCATAAGGAAAGGAGAGAATGAATTATGAAAAGTATTTATGTTAGTCCAGAAATCATGTATGAGGATTTCTCTCTGAGTACAAATATTGCTGGTACTTGTGAATCGATTGTTGGTAATCCTACAAAAGGTACATGCGCAGTAATAGGAACTGGTCCAGACCAGAACATATTTAGTTCTGACATGGTTGGCATTTGTTTCTTTTCTCCAGAAGGTATGGGGCTTGAAAAAGATAAATGGGATGGCTTTTGCTATCATGTTCCGACTGAAGCTTATAGTTTATTTAACTCCTAATTTCTAACATTAAGCCTCACTCATAGAGTGGGGCTTTTGTCGTATTTATGAATATTTTCTGGAATTTTAAAGAAATTATGAGGTTTTTGATATTTTTTGAGAATAACTTAAATGTAGAGGGTACTCTACTAGAAAGAGGTTCTCATGGTGTTGGAAAAGAATTTTGTATCTAAGGATGAATTTATAATTCGTCCTGTACATGATTTCGGTTTTAAGATTTTGTTTGGTCATTCTAGTGATTCTGATTGTGTATTATTGAAGAGTTTTTTGAAGCAATATTTGAAAAGAAGTATGAGATTATTGAGTTCAAAGATCGTCAGATTACACCTATTCAGGTATTTGGTAAAGAAGTGAGATTGGATTTAAGATTAATGTGTAATGATGAAGAGTGTAATCTTGAAATGCAGATGTTTTTAACTGGTTCTGAGGGTGAACGTTTAGTATTTTATTTGGTACAATCGATTGCGGATATGGAAATGAAAGGGAAATCATATCATCAATTGCCATTGATTAAACAAGTGTTCATACTTGCTGAAGATACAGATTTAGCGGAGTTTGGTGTGAATTAATATATGTTTCAAAATACTGCCAGCCACACCGTGTTGACGAGCAATGTAAAAGCTTATATGATAAATTTAGTAAAGATCATTGAGTCAATCACTGATGCTCAGCATATGACATTATTACAGAAATGGGCAGTGTTTCTGTATTATGGTCATCTTTCTGAACATGAACTGGTTAAAGTATTAATGAAAGATGAAGTCTTTAGAAAGGCGGCAGAAATCATGAGAATAGTGAATAATGATGAAGAGTTGAAAGATATGGCGTTTGCGAGAATGAAACGTGAGATGGATCAGATAACACGTTTGGACAATGCGAAGAAGCAGGGGTTTCTTGAAGGAATAATAGAAGGCGAAGTCAAAGGACAAAAAAAGACACTTGAAATCTATCGTTGTTTAAAACAAGGGATTGATGTTTGTGAAATTGCGTCATTATTGAAAATGAATGTTCAGGAAGTCATTGAACTGAAAAATGAATTTGAAATTTTTTGATGTAATGGCAGTAAGAGAAAAGATATCTTATGAAAGATGGCAGAAATCATGAGAATAGTGAATAATGATGAAGAGTTGAAAAATGAATTGCTTATGTAAATAGAGTTATCTAAAAGCGGATAGAGGATTCCAAACAAAAAACTCGTTTTAAAAGATAGTGTTAGGCCTCACTCATGGTTTGAGTGAGGTTTTTACATGTGAGATAGCGGGTTATAATGATTGATTTTATTTGGTATGGGGGTTAAAATAAAATGTGATATTGAAATGGGTGAGATGATGGCAAAGAAAAGAAGACGTTTAAAGAAGTCTGCGAAACTTGGATTAATTATTATATTGAGTATTTTATTAGTGTTTCTGGTATTTGTATTGCTTCAGATGAAACCTCAGGATAATCCTTCTGACAATAATGATGTTCCTTCTAGTGATAATACACAAATTCAGGATGAGATTTCATATGAAATGTCTGTGGCTGAAGGTTTGAAGATTAGTGATGCTGCGAATTATGCAGGGATTTATATGGAAGATGGTTCTGATGAAGTAGTATCAAATGTAATGATGATTATTGTTGAAAATACAAGTGAATCTGATTTACAGTATACTGAAATTACATTATCGAGTGCAGATGCAAAGGCATATAACTTTACAGTAAGTAATTTACCTGCAGGATCTAAAGCTGTACTTTTGGAAAAGGATCGTCAGAGTTTTCCGAAGGGTGTAGAATTAACGGCTGCTTGTGATCATGTAGTGTTCTTTGATACACCGATGAGTTTATGTGAAGATCGTATTCAGATTAGTGGCATGGATGGTGCTTTAAACGTAAAAAATATCTCTGATCAGGCCATTGCTGGGGATATTGTTGTGTATTATAAGTATAGTTCAAGTGATTTGTACTATGGTGGGATTACTTTCCGTGTAAGAGTGGAAGGTGGTCTGGGCGCTGGTGAGATTCGTCAGGTGATGACGGGTCATTATTCACCAGATGGCAGTACAATTACGATGGTTACTTGTGGTGAATAACGATGGTGAGAACTTATCAGATTGCAGGGATTGCATTTCAAGTGACTCTTTCTGATTCTGATATGTATCAGGAAGATGGGATACTTAGTGATTATCGTATTGAATCGAATGAATTTGATCATTCACTAAGTTTTGAGGTTGTTGAAGAATTGTCTTTACCTGTTGGAGAATGTGTGTTTTCTGATCCATCGAAACGTGTGTTTTCTGATGGAGAATTAATGATTCGATATGATGGGTCAATGGGACTATCATTGGATGGGGCATATCTTAGAATTGCACGCAAAGGGAATCATTCGCAGGTAGAAGTAAAAAAGAGTTTTATTCCATATGGCATTACTCCAAAGCTGGTAATGCAGGCGATGGAAATGGAACATCAAATTGTGATGAATGATGGAATTTTGTTTCATTCATCGTACATTCGTATTGGTGATGAAGCTGTGCTGTTTACTGCTCCTTCAGGGACTGGCAAATCAACACAGGCAGATTTATGGGTGAAATATCGCAATGCGGAACTATTGAATGGGGATCGTTCAGTAGTAAAAGTTGAAGATGAACGTGTGTTTGTGCATGGGATTCCTTTTTCTGGGAGTTCTCCAGTGCGCAAGAATGTGAAGCTTCCTTTAAAAGCAATTGTCTATTTGGCTCAGGCTCCACAAACGCGCATAGTACGTTTAAAAGGGGCAAAGGCATTTCGCTGTATCTGGGAAGGATGCAGTGTGAATGTATGGCATGATGGGGATATTGAGCAGTGTTCTAAAACGGTAAGTGAACTTGCGATGCGTATCCCTGTGTATTATTTGCCATGTACACCGGATGAATCCGCTGTGATAGCATTGGAAAATGAGTTGGGAGGATTGTCATATGCAGAGAAAAAGAACTGAACCTTATATTTCTACCTACCTGCATTCTAAAGGCAGACGTTTAGGTCTTCCCATTGGAGGCAACTTTGAATTAACTGCTCGCTGTAACTTTAATTGTCCAATGTGCTATGTGCATTTAAGCAAGGAACAGATTGAGAAATCTGGAAAAGAATTAACAGGAAAACAGTGGATTGAACTGGCTCGTGAAGCGAAAGACAGAGGAATGATGTTTGTTCTTTTGACAGGTGGAGAACCTTTTGTACATCCCGATTTCTTTGAAATTTATACAGCAATGAAAGAAATGGGATTGATGATTTCTATCAATTCGAATGGGTCTTTGTTAAAGGGAGAAATCCTTGAGAAACTGATTGAGAATCCTCCATTTCGCATGAATATTTCATTGTATGGAGGGACTAATGATACTTATCGTAAGATGTGTGGACTTCCTGCCTTTGATACAGTGATTGAAAATATTCGTTCTTTAAAGAATGCAGGAATTGATGTGCGTATTAATGTATCTATAACACCATATAATCGTGAAGATATTGAAAGAATTCATGAGATTTCAGAAGAGTTAGGAGTACATGTAAAGGCTGCAAGCTATATGTATCCATCGATTCGTGTTAATGGTGAACAATATGGCTGTGGAAATCGTTTGAGTGCGAAAGAAGCAGCACATTGTGGTGTACAGTGGGATTTGCTTCGCTTTAGTGAAGAAGAGTTCAATGCACGCGCAGTGAATATGAAAAATCTAGTGCAGGTGGATGAACCAGATTGTCCTGCTGAAATGGATGAAGGTGTTTCATGTCGTGCTGGATCTTCAAGTTTCTGGATGACATGGGATGGACGTATGCTTCCTTGTGGAATGATGCCAGGTCCTGTAGCTTATCCACTTGAAGTAGGATTTGAACAAGCTTGGCAGACTATTCGTCAGAAAACAAGTGAAATTCGCATGCCTGCGCAGTGTACAACATGCAAGAAGCGACCTGTATGTCCTGTTTGTGCTGCAGTCTGTGTGACAGAAACAGGTTCATTTGATCAGGTTCCTGCTTATGTATGTGAACAGACAGAAAAGACGATTGAGCTGACTTGGAAAGCTTATTGTGATAGAAATGGGGAAAAGAAATGAAAATCAAGAAAGAACTGATTAAACGTGAAATTGCAGGAGATACAATTTTAGTTCCTGCTGGAAAGACAGTATATGATTCCAATGGACTATTTGTCCTGAATGAAGTTGGTGCATTTATCTGGGATACTTTAGAAACTGCAGAGACACAGCAGGACATTGTGGATCAAATTCTTGAAGAATATGATGTGTCTTATGAAGATGCAGCACATGATGTCAAAGAATTCCTCAATAAACTGAAAACAATGGGAATCATTGATTAAGGACTGAAAAGTCCTTTTTCTTATGCTATAATTGATGCAGTTTAGTGGAGGAATCAGATGAAACAAAGTCATGAGCTGTTTCTGTGTGCTTTAAAAGCTGCATTAAATGGTGAAAAACTGAAATATGTGAATGTGTCTGCAGCTGTGTGGCAGGATGTTTTTAAGTTGGCTGAAATTCATAGTGTTACACCGATGATTCTGGATGCGTCTTATTCTTGCATGAAAGATGTGAATGAGCAGTGGATGATGCAGATGCGACGCAAGGTTCGTCAGCATATCATGCTTCAGACAATGAAGACACAGGAATTTTTTCAGTTATATGAACAGTTGAGAGCATCTGGATGTACGCCTTTGGTTGTAAAGGGAATTATACTGAGAAACTTGTATCCTCAGCCAGATCATCGTTTATCAAGTGATGAGGATGTTTTAATTCCTGCTGAACAGTTTGAAAAATGTCATCAAATCATGCTGGAACAGGGAATGCAGACAGATTGTGAAGATTTAATGAAGGCTTATGAAGTGCCTTATCGAAAAGATGTTTTATATATTGAATTGCATAAACAGCTGTTTCCAAAGGAATCAGAAGCTTATGGAGATTTAAATCGATATTTTGAAACATGTTTTGAAAAGAAACAAGTAGAAAAAATACAGGAACATGAAATCATGACGATGAATGTGAATGATCATTTTTTCTATTTGATTTGTCATTCTTTGAAGCACTTTTTGCATAGTGGCTTTGGTATACGTCAGGTATGCGATATTGTAATGTTTGCTAATGCTTATGGTGCACAGATGAATTGGAATGAAATATATCAAAAGGCCTCTGAAATCCATGCAGAAGTCTTTACAGCAGCTTTGTTGAAGATGGGAAAGAAATATCTTAATCTGGATGATGAGAAAGCATGTTTGAGTGAAGTCTGGAAGAATATGGATATTGATGAAATGGACATGTTGATGGACTTATTGGAAAGCGGTGTCTATGGTGGATCAACGATGAGTCGCAAGCATAGTTCAAATATGACATTAAATGCTGTATCAAAAGATAAACAAGGTAAAAAATCAAAAGTATCCGTTGTGAGCTCTTTGTTTCCTAATGTTGATCAGCTTAAGTCAAGATATAGTTACCTCAAGAAATATCCAGTGCTGCTGCCTGTGGCATGGATCAGCCGTATTATCAAATATGGCAAAGAAACGATGAATACACAGAATAATGATGCGAAAGAAACATTAAGAATTGGAAATCAAAGAATTGAACTTTTGCGTCAATACAAAGTGATTAAGTAAAAAATACTGCAGATGCAGTATTTTTTTGATTTATTAAATAAATATAAACAAGATAACAAATAGGGATATACATGTTCAAAGAAGCAGAAAACAAGGATAAAAATCAAGGACTAACAATAAAAAAATAAAATGATAGAATCAAAAACACATCCAACAATGACTGAAATTATAAGGAAAGGACACTGTATTGACACTTAAAGAAAATGATAGTTATACTATAAGTGTAAAAGTGTGATGGTAAAAACATGAATGAGATCGATCAGCAGTCAAAGTTGTTTTTTGATGTGAATGAACGTTTTGCAGATTTTATCAATGGATCGCTGTATCAGGGAAGACAGGTGTTAACAGCACAACAACTGGAAGAAATGGATACAGAAGTATCAGAAAAAAGAAGAGATATGATCAAAAGAAGTACGAAAGATGGAAGTGTATATGCCCTCTATGGAACAGAGTTTCAAAGCACAGTTGATAAAGGAATGCCGCT
>JAFULN010000015.1 GCA_017473335.1 Erysipelotrichaceae bacterium | reverse complement strand
ACAATACAAAGACTATGTGAAATGAATATGACAATAGAGATGATAGCGAAGATTACACGATTGAGTGATGATGAAGTGATGAAAATCATGATGGAGCACCATATGAGCTGTGTTCACTGATAGGAGGGACAGCTTATGTGTGAGAATTTCAGCAGAATTGTAAGAGAGTGGAAAGATGAAGGAAGACAGGAAGGAAGACAAGAAGGAAGACAAGAAGGAATTGCAGAAGGAGAAGCCATAGGTGAAAGTAAAGGAGTCTTCAAAGAGAAGGTGGCTACAATACAAAGACTATGTGAAATGAATATGACAATAGAGATGATAGCGAAGATTACACGATTGAGTGTTGATGAAGTGATGAAAATCATGAAGGAGCACCATATGAGCTGTGTTCACTGATCACAAAAACATGAGTATAAAAAAGATGTGATGGTTGTTGATAACCATCACATCTTCATTATTCTGAAGCCTGCTGTCGAACACGTTCTACATGCAAACCTAAATATCCTCTTTCACATTTCGCAATCTCTTTATTTAATAGTTTCTCTAAACGTTCAGTAATTGTACATGCCATTTGATAGGCATATGGATAATTGGTCTTCACATAGTGATCCATGTCCAGATTTAATACTTCATTTTTCTTAATTCGTGCTAAAAGATAACGAATATGTGTCATCAGTCGGCTGTATGAAAGTGAATTTCTATCCACATGGAGCTGACACTCTTTTTCCATTTGTACAATAGCTTCATTAAGGATATGAGCAATCTGCATAGACTGATCCAAACGGTCATGTTCAACGGCACTATGAAGATGCAGTGCAATATAGCCAATTTCATCTTCAGGAAGTGTGATTGAAAACTGCTGTTCAAATAATGTTAATGCAAGTGAAGCACACTGAAATTCTTCTTCATATAATAATTTTAGTTCATCGACCAGTGGATTATGAATATCTACTTTTTTAGTGAGTCTTTCATAAGCAAAGGCAAGATGATCTGCTAGAGGCAAAAGAATCGCTGAGTCCACTTCTCTAAACTTCTTTCTGGCTTCATTCAACAGCTGATGACTGATTTCAAGAAAGACTGGATTGAGCTTGCTGATAAGCTGTGCTGATTCTCCGCGTTCAGTTTTATCCTGCAAAATATACATCTGTGCATCTGAAGGAAGTTGTACTTCATCATTGATTTTTAAACCAAATCCTACTGCCTTACCCAAAAGCACGACTTCTTTATTTGTTGATTCATCTTTTGCCAGCAAGGCATTGTTGTTCAATACTTTGATGACTTTCAGCATTCTTTTCCCCTCACTTCATTATTTTACATACAGAATAACTGTATCTTTTGTCACATCATCCAATGCAGCTACTTCTAGAACACTGTTTTCATTCAGGTTTGTAAATACCATTGGAATTGCAGTACTCTTGGCATTGTCACGAATATATTGTAAATCAAAATCCATTAATTTGTCACCCATTTTCACATGAGTTCCTGCTTCAACATGGACATCAAATCCCTTGCCATCCAGTTTAACAGTATCAATACCTACATGTAAAAGAATTTCTGTACCATCTGTACACTTCAAACCAATCGCATGCTTGCTAGGGAATACAAAGAGAACTTCACCATCACATGGTGCATACAAATGACCTTCTTCTGGGAAAATCACAACTCCCTTGCCGAGCATTTCCTGTGCGAATGTTTCATCTGGTGTTTCTTGAATTGGGCATACTTTACCAGATGTATATGCCTGAATCTTTAATCCTGCTGGTACATCTTCAATTTCTTTTCCATGAGCCAGGAAATCTTCCAGATTTGACTTAATGACAGTAACTCTTGGTCCATAAATCACCTGAACACCCTTGCCTTTATGAATTACACCTGCAGCACCAGATTGTTTCAGCAATGCTTCATCCACTTTTTCACCATCAATGACTGTTACTCTTAAACGTGTAGCACAGCAGTCTACATCACTGATGTTTGCCTTTCCGCCAAGACCCTTTGTGATCAATGCACTGACTGCATCGTCACTCTGTAGAGCACCTGCTTCATTTTTTGCATTCATATCTTTACGAGTATACAGTTTTGTTTCTTCCCCTTCATCTTCACGTCCAGGAGTCTTCAGATTCATTTTTGTGATGATAAAACGGAACAGGAAATAGTACACTGCAAAATATACAAGACCAACAACAGGAACCATAATCCAGTTTGTCTTAGCTGTTCCCTGCAGAATTCCAAACAAAAACAAGTCAATGAATCCACCAGAGAATGTCATACCTACACCCACTTTAAGAATATGCATCAGCATATAAGCTAGACCAGCCATGATAGAGTGAATGATGTACAGAAGTGGAGCTACAAACAGGAATGTAAATTCAATAGGTTCTGTAATCCCTGTCAGCATGCTAGTTAATGCAGCTGAAACAAGAAGTCCGCTGGCAATCTGTTTCTTTTCAGGTTTAGCACAGTGAATCATTGCTAAAGCAGCACCAGGCAGACCAAAAATCATTAATGGGAATTTTCCTGCCATAAAACGTGTTGCTTCTGTATTGAAAACTGTTGTAGCTGCGCATCCCAGTTCTGCAAAGAAGATGTTCTGTGCACCTTCAACTGCAACTTCACAAACTGTTGCTGTACCACCAACTGCAGTCTGCCAGAATGGCATATAGAATACATGATGCAGACCAAATGGAATCAATGCACGTTCCATTAAGCCATACAGGAATGTTCCTGCATATCCACTGCCGCGTACTAAATCACCAACCAGATAAATACCTTCCTGAATTGTAGGCCAGATATAGAACATCAAAATTCCTACAATCAGATATACAATTGAACAAATGATAGGTACAAAACGAGTACCTCCAAAGAAGCTGAGCACCTGAGGAAGCTGGATCTTATAGAACTTGTTGTGAAGTGCTGCAACGCCCAAACCAACAATAATACCGCCAAATACACCCATCTGAAGGCTGTTGATACCACATACTGCAGCTACAGATCCATCAGGAAGCTGAGCAGCAGCACCTGTAACATTCAACATAGCAGAAATTGCAGAATGCATGACAAAGAATGCAACTGCTGCAGATAATGTCGCAACTTCTTTTTCTTTCTTTGCCATGCCTAGGGCAACACCCATCGCAAACAACAAAGGCAAATTCGCAAATACGATATTTCCACATTCATTCATAACACTCAAAATACCGTAAAGGAATGTTCCTTCACCTAAGATAGAAGTTAAACCATAAGCTTCTACCATTGTAGCATTGGTAAATGATCCACCGATTCCAAGAAACAAACCAGCGACTGGAAGGATTGCGATAGGCAGCATAAATGAACGGCCAACGCGCTGAAGTACTTCAAAAATTTTGTCTTTCATCTTATTTACCCCTTTCAGACAACTTGTCGATTCGCAATACCACAAAAAAACAGGCAACAGCGAAAAGACGATTCTTCTCACAGTTAATGCCTGCTTTACCAGTAACACACTTATGACACTTTGATTATATCGTTTTTCATTTATTTGTCAACGCTTACATGACAAATTTATAGTTAAATTTTTTTCTGTATTCAACTCATGATCTCAAGCATAACAAAAAGGTGATCATTGGATCACCTTTGTTTGTGAGTTCGTTTTGGTTTGTACTGAAGATATACTCCAGTAAGTATCAGACACCAGGGAAGCATTTGATGAAAATAAATCATTGCTTCATCCAGTTCTGCCAAATCAATCACAGGATTCACGAAAAGAATCCATGAAATCACTCAAATCCCCCCTGTTCATCCTTTATTGACATCATAAAGGATAAATCAGAAGAAATTTGTCGATTTATTTCACTGCTTCAATAATCTGAGTGAATGAATCAACTTTCAAAGAAGCGCCGCCAATCAAAGCACCATCGATGTCTTCGCAAGCCATGTATTCCTTGATGTTTTCAGGCTTAACTGATCCACCATACTGTACACGTACAGCATTTGCAGCTTCTTCACCGTACATTACATGAATCTGATCACGTACGATTGCGCAGCAGTTCTGAGCGATTTCCTTAGTAGCTGATTTACCAGTACCAATAGCCCAGATTGGTTCATAAGCGATAACCATCTTAGATACGCACTTAGGGCACAGATCTTTCAGACCATTAGCCAACTGAGTACGAATTACGTTTTCAGTTTCACCAGCATCATACTGAGCTTCAGTTTCACCAATACAGAAGATTGGAGTCATGCCAGCTGCAAACAGTCTTTTTGCCTTCAGGTTCAGTTCTTCATCGTTTTCACCAAACATCTGACGACGTTCAGAATGACCGATAATAACATGAGTTACACCCAGTTCTTCCAGCATAGGAACAGATACTTCACCTGTGTAAGCACCATTGTCTTTGTAATGGCAGTTTTCAGCTGCAATTACAAGATTCTTTGCATTAGCGCAAGCATCTTTCAGTGCAGTAAAAGGAGCACCCACACCAAAAGTAGCACCATCATGCAGCACTGGTTCAATTGCATTAATGAACGCAACTGTTTCAGCGCAAGTTTTATTCATTTTCCAGTTTCCAACGATAATAGGTTTTCTCATTATTTGTCACCAATCACTGCGATACCTGGCAGTTCTTTACCTTCCATATATTCTAATGAAGCTCCGCCACCTGTAGAGATGTGAGAGAACTTTTCTTTGTAACCCAGCTGAATTGCTGCAGCAGCAGAGTCACCACCACCGATTACAGTAGTAGCACCTGGCAGTTCAGAGATTGCCTTGCATACTTCATTTGTACCTACTGCAAATGGAGCCATTTCAAATACGCCCATTGGACCGTTCCATACAACAGTCTTAGCGCCTTCCAGAGTCTTTCTGAACAGTTCGATAGTTTCAGGACCAATATCCAGACCCATCCATCCTTCAGGAATCTGACCAGACTTGCAAACCTGAGTATTTGCATCTTCAGCGAACTTGTCTGCACATACGTTATCTACAGGCAGAACAATCTGATCGCCAGCCTTTGCCAGATATTCCTTAGCCAGTTCAACGCGGTCCTCTTCAAGCAGAGAAGTACCGATTTCGCCGCCCTGTGCCTTCATGAATGTATAAGCCATACCGCCGCCGATAATAACCTTGTCAGCCTTCTTCAGCAGGTTATCGATAACTGCGATCTTATCAGATACTTTTGCACCACCGATAATTGCAACGAATGGACGTTCAGGTGTATCAACAGCCTTGCTCAGCATTTCAACTTCCTTCTGTACGAGGAATCCGCATGCGTTAGGCAGTCTTTCAGGAATACCTACAGTTGAAGCATGTGCTCTGTGTACTGAACCAAATGCGTCAGATACAAACAGATCACCTAAAGATGCCCAGTAAGCAGCCAGTTCTGGATCATTCTTGCTTTCGCCCTTTTCATAACGAGTGTTCTGTACCAGAACGATTTCTCCATCATTCAGAGCTGCAACAGCTTCTTCCAGTTCAGGACCACGAGTCACTGGAACAAATGTTACCTTTGTATCAACAACTTCAGCCAGACGCACTGCAACTGGAGCCATGTTGTTCTTCTTCATGCCAGCTGCCTTCTTTTCAGGATCTTTATGGTCGATCTTTCCAAGGTGAGACATCAGAATGATTTTTGCTCCGTTTTCAATCAAATAGTTGATTGTTGGTAATGCAGCCTGGATACGGTTGTCATTAGTGATTTTCCCATCTTTCAGAGGTACGTTGAAGTCAACGCGTACAATTACTTTCTTTCCTCTGACATCAAGGTCTTTAACAGTTCTTTTTGCCATGATTAAAATATCCTCCTCTTAGCCATTTAATTATACCACCCTCACAAAATCAATACAATCTTTAAATCTCACTGTGTTCACATTTTCACAAAGCGAAAGCGCTTAACAGTGGCATAAAAAAAGAAGCCGTTGGCTTCTTATTCGTTATTTGTATCCTGTGGACCTGCTTTTGTCTGATTGATGACATCTTTCATTTGTTCAGTTGTCAAATAACCTGGCACATAGCCATGCACATCTCCATTAGAGAAGACAAAATAATTTGTTGGAAGACCAGAAACTCCATATTTGTAGAAGACAGACCCATCTTCATCAAATAGAATTGGAAATTCATAGCCCTGTTCTTCAATCCAGACCAGCAGTTCCTCTTTGCTTAAATCATTACCTCCAGGCATAATCACCACAAGATGTACAACCTCTGGATCATCCTGCCAGGTTTCATTCAGACTAGCCATTTCAATGGTACAGTAATGACACCATGACGCAACAAACGTCACAACAACACTCTTTCCTTCATAATCAGATAATTGATGAATTGCACCATGCTGATCATATAAAATGAAATCTTGTTCACTCTTTAATTCACGCTCTTCATAAGAGAGTGAAGATGAACCTAAAGTCTGCCCGCTTTTCATTTCATTGATTGCCTGCATGCCCATCCATAATCCCATTCCAATCAGAATGATACCACCCAGTTTAATCGCAATCTGGAATACTTTCTGTTTAGATTTCAGTAAACGCAGTACCTCAGAAGTAAATAGACCAAGGGCAAGAAATGGAACTAAAAAGCCTAGGGCATACCAGCCAATCAACAAGATACCCTGCAGGGCATCTGCACTAGAAGCGGCCATCACCACAATACTTGTCAGATAAGGACCAATGCATGGTGTCCATGAGAAGCTGAATAGAAATCCCATCAAAAATGCTTTAAGTCCATTCATCTTTCTAAGATCCAGCTTATGCATCATAGAATGGTCCTGCATTAAAAAAGGAATACGAATCACATCCAGCTGTACAAGTCCCATAACAAGTACAACCACTGCACCAAACAAACTGATTTCTGCATGATAAGCTTCAAAGATGTTGCGTGCACTATGTACTGCAAATGCCATCAGTAAAAAGGTACATGAAACACCTAAAATGAAACAAATGGTATACTTCAAAACCGAAGCACGACGATAAACAACATTTCCCTGTTCATCCACACTTTTTGCATTCTGCGACAGATAGCCCATATAGATAGGCAAAAGAGGCAGAATACAAGGCGAGAAAAACGAAAGAATTCCTTCAGTAAATACTAAAATCGGATTCATACATCACCCTATAATAAAACCACGGCAAGAATAATAATTCCCAGCACAATACGGTATACACCAAATGCCTTGAAATCATGTTTGCGAATATAACTCATTAAGAAACGAATCGCAATCACCGAAACCACAAATGAAACTAAAGTTCCTAATCCTAAAACACCCCAGCCCATTGCATTCATCACAACACCTGCTTTAAACATCTTTAACAGCTTTAATAAAGATGCACCAGCCATCACTGGAACAGCCAGGAAAAATGAGAATTCTGCCGCAATTTCACGGCTGCAGCCAATCAGCGTTGCCCCTAAAATTGTTGCACCTGAACGGCTTGTACCTGGAATCAAAGCCAGCATCTGACAACATCCTACCATCAATGCAGTTTTCATATCCATCTTTTCAAATGAAGTGACTTTAGGTGTTCTTTTCTGATTTTCAATCACAATAAACAGCACACCATATACAATCAGCATCATCGCAATCACAACTGGACCATGCAGATAAGCATCAATTACATCATCCAAAAGCACTCCGGCAATCCCTGCAGGGATACACCCAACAATCACCTTTACCCAAAGAGAAAGAGTTTCTTTTTTCTCATGTTCATTCTTATGAGATGAGAAAGGATTCAGTTTATGAAAATACAGAATACATACTGCTAAAATAGATCCAAACTGAATCACCACAAAAAACATATTCAAAAATTCTGCATTTAAGGCCGGATTAGAAAAGACCTGCATTTTCATCAGTTCATCTGCCAGAAGAAGATGTCCTGTTGAACTAATTGGCAGCCATTCTGTAATCCCTTGAATAATGCCATAAATAATGGTCTGTAACCAAGTCATCATCACGATTCCTCCATTTCAAGTTTCAATAAATACTGTTTCATCTTTTGGCCCCATGCATAGTTTCCCATTTGTCCATCTGAGCGAATCACTCGATGACATGGTACAACAATACAAAGAGGATTTTTACCACAGGCTGTCCCTACTGCACGCACAGCATTTGGATAACCTGCCATCTTCGCAAGTTTTTGATAACTTACGGTTTCACCATATTTGATTTCCATCATTGCTTTCCAGACTGCTTTTTGAAAGTCAGTTCCCTCAAAATACATTGGAAAATCAAAAATTCTTCTTTTTTTGTCAAAATATTCCATCAGTTGAATTCTGCATTGTTCTAACACATCATTTGATTCTGTGTTTTCACAGCTTTTCTTACTGATAGAGACAATACGCCCATTGTCTTCGCAAACAGTTAAATGTCCTACAGGTGTATTAACTTGTATCGAATTCATCTACAGTTCCTCAGCACGTTCAAAACGAGGTGTAAATTCATCACTATAGCTGCCTTTTTTCATATAGACTTTCGTTAATCGATCGGATAGTAATGTCATCACTTCATAAGGAATTGTATCCAGCTCTTCAGCTGCACGCTTTAAAGAAATATGTTCACCAATCAATTCTACCAGTGTACCTTCTTCTTCCCATTTTTCTAAACGAAGCATTGCCTGGTCCATACAGATACGACCTACAAATTCAGCTTCCTGACCATTCACATACGCTTTTCTGCCCTGATGACGTCTTATCCAGCCATCGGCATAGCCAATTGGAACTGTTGCTATAATTTCATCTTTCTGTGCTGTATAGGTTGCTCCATAACCAATGGTTTCTCCAGCATGAACTTTCTTGACATGCACAATCTTTGTATACAAAGACATGACATTTTCTAAATCCGTTTCATACGAAGTAATCCCAAACATCGCAATGCCGCATCTTACCGCATTGCTTCTAGTTTCATGATAATGAACAGAAGCATCTGAATTACAGCAGTGAATCCATTCAAAAGAATCATCCAAATGATCCAGTACGCTTTCAAAACGCTGCATCTGACAATTTGTCATCTGATCATCGGACACATCAGAACATACAAAATGTGTAAAAATACCAGTGACATTTACACCGCGCTTCTTTAAAAGAGACAGTCCCTGTTTCAAATCATCCAGTTCTTTAAATCCCAGACGATTCATGCCAGTATCTACTTTCATATGGACCTTCAGTCCTCTGCATTCCTGCTGCACTGCATTTTGTACCCAGCGCAAAGAAACTGCCGTCACTGTGATATTCTCTTTCTGACATAAACTCAGATGCAAAGGATCTACATACCCTAATATCAAAAGTTCTGCATCAATCCCCGCATGACGAATCGACAAAGCTTCATCCAGTGATGAAACCGCCAGCATATCTGCCCCTGACTTTAAACAAGCTTTCGCAATCTCAACATCGCCATTGCCATAGCCATTGGCCTTAATGACCGCAATAAATTTTTTCTGTGTAAGTGCCTTCAGTTTTCTGACATTTCCTCTTAGGGCATCCACATCAATCTGTATCCAGCTGTTACGATACATACACTTCTCCTAAACAATGCGTGAATTCTGGTAGGCCACAACCACACCAAAAGCACGAAACAAAAGACTTAATAAACCTGATACACCGCCCATTGAAAAATCCATCAGAACAGAAACCCAAGTTCTTAATCCAAACATCAAATAATCCATTGATGTAAAAACAGAAAATCCAAACCACGCAATCAAATCCGCAAAAATAAACGTCAGCGCTGCCAGTACAGCCCCTAAAATTGAAAACTGAATCTGTACACCACGACCTGTCTTTTGAATCACAAGCCCAATCGCATATCCCATCGCAACAAACGCATACGAAAACTCAATGCTCATCATACTTGAAATCAAACCATATACAACACACAGCGCCAGTGAAGCCAGCGTTCCAAACAAGATCGCTCTAGTCATTCTTTGATGACGTGTTAATGCACCTTTATTAAATACCTGAAACAATCTACTCATTCCTTTCTGAATCAGTTATTTTATTATACCACTTTCATTCATAAAATAGAAATCACTTTGAACACTTCCCAAAACTTTACACATTTCATTTTCTGTGCGCTATAATACATGTATGAGAAGGTGAATCCTATGAAACAATTCCAACAAAAAATCCAGGCTTATCTGGATGATACAACAGATAAAACAGCCATATTGATACAGCCATTAAACAGCACATTCCCATTATATGAAAAAGACAGTCATGTACAAATGGTCTCTGCATCAACAATTAAAGTACCTATTATGTGCTGTGCACTCCATGAAGTACTTCATCATAAACTTGCCTTAGATCAAATGATTTATGTATCTCAACAAGATATTCTTTCTGATTCACAAGTCTTTGAAGATGGTCCAACTCACATGGCACTGTTAGATTTAATCTACTGGATGATTATCACATCTGATAATACTGCCACCAATATATTGATAAAAACATTAGGCATGAACACGATCAATGAATACATTCAAACTGAATTGAAAGTAAACAGTACAAAAGTAGAAAGAATCATGCTGGACTATGAGGCTGTCAAACAAGGCAAAAACAACTATACTTCCCAGCAGGATCAGATGATGATTTATACAAAACTGTTCAATCATGAAATATTAAACAAAGAACTTTGTGATTTAGCATTAAAAATATTATATGCTCAGCGCTGTCAGGATTTGATCATGCGCTATATTCCATATCCTGTACCATACGCTCATAAAACTGGAGAACTGGATTATTTAATTCATGACTGCGGAGTTATGACCATCAATCAACAACTTTATTACATTGGCTTTTCTGCCTATGAGTGTAAAGATATCAATGGCAACACAAAACTGGCAGGAACGATTGGAAAGCTTGTTTATGATGCACTGAAGGAGAACAACCATGTTTAAACTCTTTGTGTACTTACCTGCAACGATGTTTGCGCTGTTATATGGTGCCATTATTTTACTGGGTGGAGGATCTCAATTATCATCCGCTGCCTACTGTCTAGTGTTTTTAACTTTTTTAGGCAGTGGATTACTTGCAAAACGTCAAATCTTAGGTGCTCTATTTGGCATTCTTGCAGGAATCATTCTGATTGTCATGGGAATGGGTGAAACAGGGCAAATCATTAAAGAAACACCTTTTGGTATCGCACTGATTTTGACCTATGCACTTTCCGCATTGTATCTTATCCCCAAGAAAAAGAAAACTTCTCTGTCATAATAAACAGAGAAGTTTTTATTTAAGAAGTTTTTGAAGCGCAAAGACAATTCCATCCTCATCATTACTTAGAGTAATCATGGAAGCTATCTGTTTAATATCATCGTGAGCATTTCCCATCGCAACACTGTTCGGGTATGCACTCAGCATTTCCAAATCATTGGTATCATCACCAAATACCGCTATCTCCTCTTTTTTTAAAAGCAGATGTTTTCTTATCTTCTCAATACCATAGTACTTGGATACTCCTTTAGGCATCACCATAATCACTTCACCCTGATCGGTTAAATAGAGATTTGTACAGTGCCCTATTTTATTTTGAAGAAGACTCATCAATTCATCTGGAAGCTTACCTGTACGATCCACAAGATTATTTGTATAGATCATGATTTTTACAGTTTTCTCCATAGGAGCTTCACTTAATGGGACAATGTTTCGATCCTGAAGTCCCCATTCATTAATATGCGCTTCGTTGAATTCATAATTAAACGCATGGACTTCATCTTCCATCTGAAGCACAAAGTGAAGATCTGAAATACGATTCACAATCTCAATGCATTCTTTTACTGCGCAAGGATCAATAAAGGTATATTCCTGTTTCTTATGATAGATTCTACAGGCACCATTGCAGAACACACCGCCATCAAACAACTGAAACGTATCTTTTGTCCATCCTGGCAGCATCTTATCCAGTGTTTTAGGACGAGCTGTGGAGATGTAACATTGAATCCCCTGTTCTCGACACTGAATCAGACAATCCCTTGTCTTGTCAGAAATACGCTGATGACTATTTAAAAGTGTTCCATCCAAATCAAAAAATAGTGCTTTTATCTTTGTATTACTCATCATTCACAACCCACCCATCAGATGTATAGAGATACCAGACATTATCCACGCGTCCAACCATCTGATGTTCATCAATCCAGCCTATAAAGTCATAATCAAATTCAACGATGGTTGTACCTGCAGTATCTTTGACTCCATATTTGCCTGTTTGTCCATCTTTTAATATTACACAATCATTGATGACTGGCCAAGCTTTCTCACCTCGATACAGAGGCAATGAAGCTTCATATTCACAAGGAATTACTTCATTCCCATTTGCATCCACATAACCCCACAGATTCGCTTCATCTGCTACAGGGACTAGCTTTCCAATTGTAGGAAATGCATCAGAATAAAGCTCGGACCCAACAACTCCTTGACGATTAAACACGCCAAATTTACCTGTTGTTACATAAGAATCATCCATACCATGATCCATTTTATATGCTTTAGCCTGTTCATAGATACCTGCATCATCATTCATAAAAGATAAATCAATGGATTCAGGAATCCCTGGACCATCATCTGATAATTTTATCTTTTTCAAATCATTGGTTTCCATATCCGCAACATAGATAAAATTATTGCCTCCATGTCCCATAGGACACATTTTAAATGGTGAATCATCTGTGCTCTTTTTCTGTACTGCTAATTCTATAAATGGATGATAGTGCAGATGAAACTCTGTGGTGTAATCATTCGCAAATGGCATAATTTTCGAAACACAATCCAGCAAAACATTTCTTTTTGAATCTACAACCCCATACAAATCATCCATTTTTATCACGTAATAACCTGGCAATACTGAATACTCTGAATTTTCATAAGATTCAACTATCAAAGGATAGATTTCATCAATATCATTCAAAAGAAAAGTATCCATATGGTGTACATCTTTCCAGACAATGTCTTTAAATCCTTTTTCATTTAATATTGTTTCCATCAGTCCATAAACTTTTGGTTCTAGTGTCTCTATTTCTTCCATTACCTGTTGGCAGTAATCAACAATCTTAGTCTGTAAATCATTTGCGAACTTCATTACATCTGATTTTCCATTCTGATAAATAACTTTCAAATCAGGCTCATAATAAAAATGATAATTATTCACATCAGAATCAGGTACATACAATAAACATGTAACAAAGTCTTCTTTACCTTGATTCAATAAAACTGTTACAGTTAACTCTGCACGACGCATTTCATTGTTTTTTTCATAGGTAAATGATTTAGTGATGATGTAATTACGTACTGCAGTAAAAGTACCATCACTGTTTTGAGAAACAGCGATCGTAGGAACATCTTTTGGCTGAGCTTTAATCTCATAAGAATTCTTCATCTCATCATAAGTAATCAGTTCTACATTTGAACAATACTCATGAAATACACCAGATTCTTGAATGTATTCTATCCATTCACCTCGTGTTTTTCCCTGTGGCATCAGCTGATCAGATACTGAATCATCCGCAGCAGGATGATTATTTTCTACAGGTAAATCTTCTTGTTGACCAGAGTTGGAACATCCTATCAATAAACATACCAGAAAAACACAAATAATTTTCTTCATATAGTTTCCTCACAATCTAACTAGATTATAGTATAAATATTTAATATTTACATATCTTGTATTATGAAACAATCAAAACACAAAAAAAACTGCATTCCAGCAGTTGAATTTGTTATGGAGCGGGTGATGAGAATCGAACTCACGTAGTCAGCTTGGAAGGCTGAAGTTCTACCATTGAACTACACCCGCATATAAGTGGTGCCGGCTATAGGACTTGAACCCACAACCTACTGATTACAAATCAGTTGCTCTACCAGTTGAGCTAAGCCGGCAAATAAATGGTTACAGCGAAACGTTTTTATGCAGTCAATCCTGATCAGATTGAAATTGAATCCAACTGATTTAATCATCGCTCTCGACGTTTGCCTAGATATACTAGCACCATTTTATTCCTTTGTCAAAAGGTTTTTTTCTTTTTTGTTGGTTTTTAATCTAAATATATCGAAGCTAATCACAGCAATTCAGTATAATTTATTCTTAATCACTCTAAATCATCAACTTTTATTAAGGAGTAGTCACTTTTCAATTAGTTTCTATCACTTTTTTCTTTTATTCCTTTACTATTTTTTGTTTTTCAAAAATTTTTGTTTATTTTTTAACGTTGTACACTTATGTTCAATGTGGAGGTATAGCTACTGGTATAATGTAGCCATAAAGTTAAAGAAAAAGAGGCAACCCCTCAAAGGAGCAAAACTTATGAAAACTACATCTACAATCACAATCATCAACACAACAACTGCAATCGTTACAAAGAAGTTCCAGAAGCAGGCTATGATCTACGGAACAGAAGAATACCGAATGATGAAAGCATTCATGATCGAAAATCCAAACATTAAAATCGCTGTTAGAAAGATCAAGAAGAATTCTGAAAAAGAAACAAATAAGAATATGACTTACGATAACATGATCAAATACATTCTCACTCGTGATGATGCAAAGAAATTACTCAAAGAAATGAAAATGATCAAAGAACAGTCAACAATCTATCCAAGCCCTTATCGTTATGTTCTCGCATGGTTCAAACAGAAATTTGAAAACGAATTAGAAGAAAGTAAAAATATGATGGATCAGTTTTCTAAGAAAAACAAAGAAGAAGATGAATTCGATTATTTCTTTGAAGAAACTTCTGAAAACGACACAGTAGCATATCAGGCTTAACCTAATAGAAGAAAGTAGAGGAAAATAAAATGACTAAGAACAATTCAACAGTAAAAGGTTACAAGATCAACTTCACTAACAACACAATTACTATGAACTATAAGTTCTACAAAAACGCTCAGGACATCACTTCCAAAGAATACCAGCTTCTGAAAGCAATCAAAGAAGATTTCCCAGCAATTACACTCGTAGTCGAAGCAGGACGCAAAGTTACTACAACTCAGAAAAACAAGCGTCTCACTTATGAAAACATGCTCAGACACATGAATACTTACAAGAACGCTGATGAACTCGTTGAAATGTTCGAAATCGTTAAAGAACTTTCAATGCCTCTAGCAAGTCCTTACAAGTATGTATGCGATTGGTTCAACGCTCAATTCCCTAACTACAAAAACTGCATGCTCTCGCTTGAAGCTACTGGAAACGTACTCCCTGTGGCATCTGCACCAAGCCTTGCGAATTACGCAAAGAAAGAAACAATCTACTCCGCTTAACCAAAAGTTAATAATTATTAGAAAGTGAAAGGTAAATAAATATGAAAACAAGAAGAATTATCAAAATTGAAGCAAATACAGATTTTGAATTAATTTTAGAAGCAAATCGAATCGTAGCGGAATATGTCCGTCATCATCCTAAAGAAAAAGCAACTTGCACAGTGCCACTATCAAATGGAACATATTACACAGCAACTGCAACTCCTGTGGCTTAACAGCCTGCTTCAACTCCACCCTTTTTTGATACTCATAAAAAATTTTAGTAAAATTATAGTATAAGAAAAAAATGAAAGGAGATCTAAATAATGATCAAAAAATCTAAACACGAAACAGCATTACTTCCAATCCTGTCATTATGAATGGCAAGAGAACTCGAAAAGCAAGGATTCCAGCATGTCAGACTTGGAATTAACTACAACCAGCCAAAGTATAATGTTTACTACTTTGAAGACACAAACGAATTAAGAACAGCGATCAACGGCATTCTTGGGAGACAATACTATGCCGAAATTCGCTAACCAACAGACAGTAAGAATTGACAAGCCAGAGAAACAGGAAACGAATTTCGCTCTTTATGGAAAAGATGATTTAGCAGATGCATGCACTGTCCTGAACCCCTCTGCGCTCAGAGTTTACCTCTATTTACTCAGCAATGCTCCACAAGTGAGTTGGGATATTTCCCCACAGCACGCAAAAGATAAATGGGGCATCGCTCTCAACTCTTTCAAAGATGGATTAAAGGAACTAAAAGATAAAGGATATTATGATCCAGCGAACCGCGTGATTCATCAGAAAGCACAGAAACCGATCGACGAAATTCGCAGGAAAAAACGAAATTCAGCAAAAAACGAAACTCGTGACGATGGACTGAATTTCGATTCTATGCCTGACGAGATTCATATGAGTAATAATATAAATATAGAGAATAGTACAATGGAAAATACCGTTGATGCTGACGCATCAACTAATAATAAAGGCGTCTCGAATCGCACAAGTGCGATTCTCAACGATCCAGAAGTAGAAGTGATCAGGATAACACAAGAACACTTAGACTCAATAGCAAAAAGAAACAAATTCAAGTTTTAGCAACTTTTTAATAATAGATTAAAACCTCACACAGCGGGAATGTTGACCACCACTGAGGAGAAAGGGATACGAATTTCGGAGAACTCCTGAATGTATCCCCCCTCTTGGTCGTCATTCTCCGTAACACCTAAAGAAAGGAAGATTCAATGAAACAAGAAGAATTAAGAAATCACTGTAAATACCTGAAATGAAACAAAGGCATTCCATACAACCGCATGGCTGAAACCATTGGGATGAACAAGTATTCATTCTATAACTTTATCGCTGGAAAAAAGGCTTCTCTTGGCTATAAAAAAGCATGATCATTAGAACAATTCATCAAGGAGATCGACTATGATAGATAGAGATGTAGCGATGCAAAGACATGTCCGCAACTTAAAGAGAAGTGCAGGACTTGCGGGAAATGGTTCTGCAAGATATGAATACATCAAATCAACTGAACAGCTCATGGACACCTATCTCTCAAAGATGGACGACCTTGGTTATCCACTCAAAACAGAGCCAAAAAGAGACCGCTATGTAATGAACACTCAGGTCATGGAGAAAGCCATGGAACAAGCTGTTGAGCAGGCTCTAAAAGAATTAGAAGATGAAGTCATTGAGTTTTTAGAAAAAGAAGTCATGGTTATTATAGAAAATGAAACGCTGGACTTACTCAACACTATCTCAGTTCAGAACAATCAATTTGTAGCAAAACGAAATCCGCACATACGAAATTCGTGAAGCACGAGATTCGCCAAACTCTTAGGAAAAGAACTTGCAAAAACTGCAATGTATATTTTCGAAGACACAGTCAATCCCAAGAGAAGAAGATAACACCCAAGTTCGCAAAAAGGTCTTTTGACTTTCGTGAACACTTTTAACGTAGAAATGCACCCAAATCGGGTGCATTTTTGTGCTTTATAAACTGTTCAGAAAAACAAATGGTTTCTTGAACATCGTGATCGGTCGTCATCGACCGAAATTTGTGAAATTTATCACATTAGGTAATTTCTGAGACAAATTGGTCGCTACTAGTCAGCTTCTTCATTTCCTGAAATTATTGCTTTTTCTCGAACAAAAGCCATCAAATCTCCCGGTTGGCAATCCAGCACATCACACAAACGATTCAATGTCTTTGCATCAAGTCCACCTGTTCCGTTCTTTAACGCAGTCAGAGTTGACTGTCCGATCAATTTATCTTTTCTAATTTTATAAGTTGTATATCCTTTCTCTTTTAAGAGGTTAAAAAGTTTATCATAAGTAATTGCCATAATCAAAGCACTCCTTTTCATTGTCTATATTATATTAAATAACATACACAAAATCAAGTGCATATACACCATAAAAAGTGCATATTTCTATTGACTATACACCGTATTCGGTGTATAATATAGACAGATAAAAGGTAGAACCTAAGAGGAGAAAACATATGTCAAGTAATGAATTAATCAAAAAAATCGAAGCACTGAACGAATGGGAACAGATCATCGAAGACGCTAAACAGCAGGCAGACGAACTTCGTGAAGCCATCAAAGAAGAAATGGCAGTCAGAGATACAGAAGAACTGATCGTTGGAAACTACATCATCAGATGGACTTCAATCTTATCAAACAGATTTGATACAACTTCATTCAAAAAGAAATATGGAGAAATCTACAAACAGTTCACTAAACAGGTATCAAGCAGAAGATTTACAATTTCCTGCTAACTACAAATTAGTCCATGGGTTACAAAACCCATGGACTTCTGAAAGGAAGAAGATTATGAAATATGGATATGCAAGATGCTCAACAAACGAGACAAAACAAGACATTGATCGCCAAGTCAGAGAACTTCACGCTGCGGGCGCAGACAAAGTTTTTCTTGAATATGAACACGGAGATACAGAACACAAAAAGGTTCTTTCCTCACTTTTGGAATTATCACAAGCAGGAGATACGATTTTCGTAACAGAAGTTTCTCGTTTAGCCAGAAGCACAAAACAACTCTGTGAGATTATTGAATATGTCAAAGACCATCATTTGCGTTTATGTATCATTGGAAGCATCACAGTGGATTGTACTTCTGGAAATATTGATCCAATGAGCACAGCATTCATTCAGATTGCAGGCGTATTCTCAGAATTAGAACTTGCGATTATTCGTCAGCGTGTAAAATCAGGAATGTCTAACGCCAAAGCAAAAGGCGTCCAGATTGGACGCCCTAAGACTACAAAAGATAATATTCCATTTTTGTTTTATAAGCATTATCCTGCTTACACTTCTGGACAGTTAAATATCAGCGAGTTTGCCAGAGTGGTTGGTGTTAGCAGAACAACGATTTATAAGTATATTGACCTTCTTAAAAAATAATACTCATTTTATGTTACTTCTATATTTAATACCTTGAGGAGTTAATAAATAGCAATCCGTTTTAATATCAAATCTTAACAATTTATCGGTCACAGCACGCTCAATTACCTCAGGGTTAACTCTACTTTCAAGATAATTTTTGGTTACCTTACAATCTGTTAAAAACACTATATTAAACATTTCTTCAAGAGAACTAATTTTTATGGAATCTTTTACAATCCTCATATACCTTACTTTCCTAAATTTTCAACAGAGATTTTGTTTCCACGTGGAGTAAATGTGAACATATAAATAGTTCTACCGAATGTGTTAGTAATTTTACCCGTAACCTTTATCAAATCTCCAGGTTTCCAATCTTTGATTACATTTTCTTTTCCACTTGTATCAACCGTAATGTTATATCCATCTGCTTTCAGTTCAATATATGAGTCAACAGATCCGTACGGTTGGATAATTGCACTTCTATTAACATCGGTTAACTCTGCAACAATAGTTGCTGTTGTACCGTTATAGCCTTCTATTGCCATATCAGTGAGTTCAAAGAATTCTTTAACTTTCATTTGCTCTCCACCTACTTCAATATAAGTTTTTGACCCTCCACACGCAACCAAGCCTACACTCATAAATACTGTTAATAATACTGCGATAACTTTCTTCATCTTACACTCTCCTCCTCATTATTAACTTGAATGTCTTCTCCCTTAAATGTATCTCGTACTCCCTTAATATGATTTGCGCTATTCGCAAAACATAAAAAGGGTAACATTATATTTTGCACTGAATTAAGTACGCAAAATATAAACCCATTCAAAACAGGAGCTATTCTACCTATAATTCTAGAATTATCGTTCCTGTTTGTCAATGAAAAGTGGAATTATAATTCCTATATAGATGATACAGGAGGAAGAATAATGCTTATTTTTGACTTCCATACAATAGGAAATAAATTACTTTCAATCAGAAAGCGTAACGGTATGACACAAGCAGAAGTAGCTGAATCTGCGGGACTATCAGACCGCACCTACGCAGACATTGAGCGTGGAACAGTAAATATGAGAATTGAAACTATATTAAGAATCTGCGAAGCTCTGCATATCACTCCTGATGAAGTTTTAACAGATGATAATACATCATTGTCTGTTCGTCAGAATGAACTGATTGAGCGATTAAACGCATGTAATCCAAAAGACAGAGAAACTGCATTACAGCTTCTCTCTGTGTTCCTGCAATCATTAGACTAAAAAAGCAATAGATCATCAGTCTATTGCTTTTTACATGTTTGCTATGGCCATTTCTTCATCCATTTGGTACACAACCAAATCACAATCAACTTCTTTAGACGCTGGAAGTGCCTCTCCATAATGTTTTAACTTAATCTTGAGTACATCTAAATTGTATTGCTTTTCATCTACCTTTTGGATTGAATCAATTTCAAATTTCAGTGACTCAAAGTCAAGTTCCCTCATAGCACAATCAACAGCTCTTTCGTTTGTAATACACATCAATTCTTCTTTAATCATTGTTCTAAATTTTTCCATATTTTTTTATCCTCTATCTTTCTTACATGTATATTATATCCCATTCCACCAAAATCACTGTCCCATATTACGTACAGCACAACAATCAAAAAGAATTATTTTTTATTCCAGAAAAGTCTTTTTTTATTCTTTTTAATTTACTGATATAATATTTTCTAGAGGAAAAAGTATGGCTAAACAAAGTGGACAAAAATTCAAATCAATGCTTGTAGCACAGATGCTATTAAAATACAGTGATGAAGAACATCCTTTAAGCGTTGAAGATATCCAAGAACATTTACAAAGCTATGGAATTGATGCTGAACATCATTCTATTGTTCGTGATATCAACGATTTAGAGGATCTTCTAAATATAGAGGAGAAACAAAGCTTAAAGGAAGAACAAAGTTTCAAAGCTAAACAAAACTCAAAAGAAGAACAGGTTGTTTTTCTCTATAATCGTGCGAAACTCGGATATACGATAGAAAGAGGTTTTAGAGACCGTGTGCGTGTGTTCTATGTTTCTGAACGTCCTTATGAACTTGAAGATGTTCAGTTAATTTCTGAGTGTGTAAACAATGCGAAATTCGTAACCGATAAAAAGGCAAGACAACTTAATGAAATGATTGGTTCTCTTGTCAGTGAAGCACAAGCAGAGAAGCTAATCAACAATGCTTACACTACTGGACGAGTTAAAACACAGAACAACAAAATCATTTATGCTGTCAACACAATCAACGAAGCCATCAAGGCAAAAAAGATGATTACATTCCCTTACTATCATTACGAATTAAAGAATGTAGCAGTCCAGAAGCCCTCACGCAAAGGAAAGCCAATTGCGGTCAGCCCTTTTGCCCTTGTCATCAATGACAACAACTACTATTTGATCTGCTACTCATCAGAAAAAGAAAAGATGATGACTTATCGTGTTGACCGCATGGGAGAAGTTAAGATTGTTGATGTTCCAAGAGATGGAGAAGATGAGTTTGCGCAAATTAACATGAAAGAATTCACTCAGCGAGTATTCGGTATGTTCAGAGGCGAAAAGAAGCGTGTAACTATTCGTTTTATCAATCCTCTACTGGATACTGCTATTGACCGTTTTGGAACAGGAAGCAATGTCACTTATTCGAAAATCGACGATACACATTTCACAGTATCTGCGGACATTGAAATTAGTGACCAATTTTTCTCTTGGGTGTGCGGATTTCGTAAAAAGGCGAAAATCGTATCTCCTCAGGATGTTGTAGAAAAGATGGAGAAATACATCTCAGACCTATCAAACATGTATCAGAAAGACTAAAACCAGCTCAAACGAGCTGGTTTTGTGTTTTGTTAGTTCTTCTGACTTAATATTTGATGAAATGCAAATCCCATTCTTACTCCTGCCTTAAACCAATGTTCATTTTCCGCATCATGGATTGCATTATTGACTTCATCATATTGTTCCAGCAAGTCCATTGCTTGATCTTTACCAATACTTTTCGACATTGTTTCATAGATAAGAACTCCAAGTTGAGTAGATCTTTTTGTGAGTTGAGCATCATACTCAATGCGATTGAGTTCTTCATCAAATAAAATTGCGTGAATAATCTTTTGAGTGTCTTTTTCTGTTAGTGTTTTAGATTCCTCTAAAATTGTTGCCATACGATACTTTTCCATTGTAATCTCCTTTAACTTGTCCTCAATGTATTCCGCAAACGTCTAGAACCATCAAATACTTATTAAAAGTTGTCATTTTAGAGCGATTTAAACCAATTTAGACAGAATTAGTTCATTCAACAATCATTTGGCTTAATTAGCACTCATTTATCGTTGCATAGAGATCTTTTTTCTAGTTTGCTTACTTTCAGGTTTAGGACGAACCATCTTCTGGTTTCCCAAAGTATCCAAGGGATTGTACTTCTCAATGTTATATGCTAAATCTTCTGCGTATAACTCAATGTATTCTTTAGTGACAGTAATATCACTATGTCCCATTAGACGTTGCAAAACAAACACATTCACGCCATTCATTACACACTTTTTTGCAAAAGTGTGCCTAAACGCATGGAGACTACTACGGTTAACACCTCTAGATCTATTAAATCCTGCGATAGCATGTGTTACGGCATCTAAAGTCATCTGTTCCCCATACATATTGCAGAATAGATATTCACTAGGTTTTCCTTTGCGATATTTCATATATTCTTCAAGCACATGTTTTAGCTGTCCTGACATTGGAATTGTCATCGACTTTCTGTTTTTGGTATATCTTAGCAAGATGCGATCAAAATTAAAATCTATATCTTCAATTTTGAGATGAATCAATGTCGAAACTCGGACTCCAGTAGCAAGAAAGAAATTGATAATTACCCAATTTCGAAATGTTGAAAAGTCACATTTCAAAATATTAGGTTTGCGCAAAAGCTTATACAATTCTTCATCACTATATGTTGTTTTTGCCTGCTTATCCACTTTACAGAGCTTTACTTTCAGCCTTAAACATTGTTGCTGATCAATCCAGAAATTAAGAACAGTTCTCAACCCTATCAAATAAGTATTTACTGAAGTATCACGCATGCCGAAGCCTTTGAGATACAGCACAAAATTATCAATATCATATTGTGTAAGTTCGTAAATATACTGATACGATGTACTTTCTTCAATATATGTAGAAAATCTGCCGAAATTCTCTTTATAATTCTTAATCGTTTTTTCACGAAGATTCTTAACTTCACAATACTTTAAGAATCTTTGGAATCCATCAAGAAAAGTCCACGCTTCTTCTGGATCACATTTTTTTGCCATTACTTTTTTCTTGAGATCTACGTTTTTTTCAGTCCTACTCATCCCTAAAAACACCATACCTTTCCTGTCTAAAGATCAGTTGGAGTCAGGAAAGCAAAAAAAATACAGCTTTCGCTGTAATTTCCTTTATATCTTAAGCTTCAACTACTCGAAACTGGCGAAGCCAGTTTCTACCTACTGATTACAAATCAGTTGCTCTACCAGTTGAGCTAAGCCGGCAAAATAAATGGTGGAGGTTAACGGGCTCGAACCGCTGACCCTCTGCTTGTAAGGCAGATGCTCTCCCAACTGAGCTAAACCTCCACAGTTTTTT
>JAFULN010000001.1 GCA_017473335.1 Erysipelotrichaceae bacterium | reverse complement strand
TGCGTGCAAAGCAGGCGCTCTCCCAGCTGAGCTAATACCCCATTTGTATATTCAATTCGATGGTGGGCCTGAATGGACTTGAACCAACGACCTCACCCTTATCAGGGGTGCGCTCTAACCACCTGAGCTACAGGCCCATAAGCTTCCATCGAATGCTTAGTAATAATACCAGAACACTTATATAAAGTCAACAACTTTTTTAACTTTTTACACTAAAACTGAAAGAAATTCACTAATTCCTTTATATATCGCATAAGCAAGATCTTCTCTGTACTTTTCATCTTGTAATTTAGATAAATCTGCAGGATTGGTCATGAATCCTGTTTCTATTAATACCCCTAATGTATTTGTCATATTCAGTAAATAAAAATCACCTGATGCAGGAATGTACTTACTAGATGTGACAACTCGAAGATGATCTTGTATGGTATCCGCTAGTTTCCGAGATACTTCATCCTCTTTTCGATAATATACTTGTGACCCTGTACAGCGCTGATCTGCACTTGTATTGCAATGAAGACTGACAAATAAAGTTACATCTTCATGATTCAGTATTTCTGCACGATGTTCCATATCTGAACGTTTGATATGCTCTGCTCCTGCATCAGACAAGTCTACATCATCTGTACGTGTCATTTCAACATTTGCACCTGCACGTTCAAGAATTGACTTCAGTTTTAACGCAAGATCTAGATTTATTTCATCTTCATCCTGCCCCGATATACGTGCACCTGGATCATTTCCTCCATGACCCGCATCAATCACAATAATCATTCCTTTTAGATTCTGATCATTCATAATCGCAAACGCTCGCATTAATGGCTTTCTTACTGCAGTAATCACAAACAGACATAAACAATATACTAAAATCGCTATTTTCTTTTTCATCATATCACCAGTACATCTTATGTCGAAATCTTCAAGATATTCTTTTTCGTTGTCACATAAAAACCTCCTTGCGGAGGTTTATTCATTTGACACCCATGATATTTTTCCAGATTTCATCATATGTTTTAGAAGTGTATTCACTTTGATAGTGATCAATGATATTTCTTGCCTTTTCTGCATCGTTTTCTAACAGATCAATCACTGTACATGCCATCACCTTGGCAGGAACAATAAAGGCCATTTCTTCATCATCCAGTCTAAAATCCTTTGTATGAAAATCATGAATAAAGCCTCCAATACTTCCTTCAATACATGGCATTACATTCATAACATCTCCAATATCTGAAGAACCTCCTCCAATTTTATTAGAGAAAACAACTTCAGTTTCTGGGCAAATCATCTTGGCATTTTCCGCAAACACATTACCTAAATCTCGATTGCCATGTACTGGAAGATAACCTGGAAGATCATCAATAACTACTTCACATCCTATTGCATAGGCTGCACCTTTGATGGCACGATTCACTTTCTGATTGGCATCTTTGATAGCTTCAATGCTGGCACCTCGCACATACATTTCCATACGCACATCATTTGGCACAATATTCACCAGTGTGCCTCCCTTTGTAATAATTGGATGAATACGAATGCAGTCCTGATCTTTCAATGTTTCACGAATGCAGTTAATGGCCATCAAAGCAAGACTTGCTGCATTCAATGCATTGACACCATTCCATGGTGCACCACCTGCATGAGCTTCCTTTCCAATAAATTTCGCCGTTTTCGCAATAAATCCTACACTTTTAGAACAAGCAGTAATCGTATCTTTTGAATTTGATCCATGGACCATCATCGCCAAATCAACATCATCAAAGTCTCCTCGATGCAGCATTTCCTGCTTACCTCCCAGATAACTGATTTTTCCTTCTTGAATCAAGGATTGACGATATTCAATTTCAACACATTCTTCTGCAGGAACTGCCATGAATGTAACATTTCCATCTAACTCATCTTTGACTGCATTCAGCCCAATTGCACATCCCAGCATTGCAGCAATCTGTCCAAAATGTCCGCAGCAATGTGCAGCACCAGTTACAGGGTCTGCATCTGGATGTTCTGGGCATACCACTGCATCCAATTCACCAAGTATTGCAACATTAACTCCTTCACTCTTCTTTTTCAGCTTTGCCTTAACTCCTGTCAATGCTAATTGTGTTTCCACAGACAAGTTCAGTTGTTTGAACACTGAAATAACCTGTTCACTCGCAAAGGCTTCCTTGTAGCCTAATTCTGGGCGTGTATAGATGCTTTTTCCAATTTCACAGAGTTTTTCACGCTGTGCATCAATTGCCTCACAAACTCTTTGTTTTAATAGCTGATTCTTCATAAGTCCACCTCTTTTGAATCATTATATCCTGAATTATCATAAAAGTCTTGTTGAGAATGTGCTACAATAATAAAAATGATGGAGGCACACTATGAGAAAGAATTTTGGCCCAAAAGCGTGGATGTATCCACAGCCCGTATTGATTATCGCAACAAACAATGAAGATGGTACAGCCAATGCCATGAATGCTGCATGGGGATGTATTTCTGATATGAATCAAATAGGCATTTATATCTCTCAGACACATAAAACTGCAGAAAACATACGTCAAAGAAAAGCATTTACTGTCTCTATGGCCACCCAAAATCAGCTTGTTCCTTGTGATTTTGTAGGCGTTGTATCTGGAAACAAAGATCCTGAAAAATTCAATAAAACAGGATGGCACACACATCAAAGCGAATTTGTAGATGCACCAATTGTCGAAGAGCTGCCTATGACATTAGAATGCAAGCTTGTTAGTATCGATTCTGAATCTGAACTTGTACTAGGAGAAATTGTCAACGTTTGTGCAGATGAGTCTATCTTAACTAACGGACAGATTGACCCTATGAAACTGCAGCCAATCTGCTATGACTGCTGCAATCATGCTTATCTGGTACTAGGTGAACAAGTAGGCAAAGCCTTTAAAGATGGATTTGCGCTAAAATAATTATGAAACAGATTTTAGGTATAGACTTGGGAGGGACATCCATTAAATATTCACTGATGGATAAAGAAGGCACTATCTTTGATGTCCATCATGTTCCTACTCCTAAAGATTCTTTTGAAGCACTTATTCAGACGTTGGATCAGATTGTACTCCCTTTCAAACAGCAGATTTCTGGTATTGCCATCTCATTTCCAGGACGTGTCAATCCTCTGACAGGCTTCATTTATACAGGTGGAGCAATTGCCTCCTATATGACAAACATCCCTTTCAAACAACTGCTAGAAGCGCGCTACCAGCTTCCTGCAGCCATCGAAAATGATGGAAAATGCGCTGCACACGCAGAACTATGGAAAGGCAATTTACAAAATGTAAATTCTGGAGCTGTTGTTCTGATTGGGTTTGGTATTGGAGGAGGCATTGT
This sequence comes from Erysipelotrichaceae bacterium, assembly GCA_017473335.1. Lineage (GTDB taxonomy): Bacteria > Bacillota_I > Bacilli_A > Erysipelotrichales > Erysipelotrichaceae > RGIG1896. The sequence goes on along the minus strand of JAFULN010000001.1, from coordinate 4,557 downwards.
GCTTGATGGAAAAGTATGGCGTGGTGCACATAGTTCTTCATCCGAATTCTCTAATCTGATAACAGATTATTATTTTGATCAAAAGCCAGGCTACTGGATGGATCACTGTGGCATTTATGGTCTATTACGACCTTATGCACAAAGAAAAGGTCTTGATATTACTAAAGTGAATGGAAAGCTCTTTTTTGAAGCTCTTGATCAGCAAGATCAGGATGCTCAAAGCGTTTATCAGCACTATCTTAAAAGTCTTCGTTCAGGCATTTTGACACTTCAAGCCATCTTAGATGTAGAAAAGTACTGCATTGGCGGAGGTATTTCTGCACAAGATCGTCTTATTGAAGACATCAGACAAGAAATCAATGATTATTTTGATCATATTCCAAATTATGTTGCTCAAATACGTCCAGAAATTGACCGCTGTCAATTCAGCAATAACGCTAATCTAATCGGAGCACTTAAAAATTTTATCGACATCTATGGGTAGAAATACCCATTTTCTTTTCATCATGATACAATACACACAGGTGATAAAATGAAAGAATTAAAAATCTATGGCACTTTAGGACCAAGCTGCTGTACACAAGAAATCCTGGAAGAAATGTTAATTTCAGGGATGACTGGAATACGTCTAAATCTTTCACACTGCAATCTATGGGACAAAAAAGAGTGGATAGATACCTTTCATCTAGCTTGTACTCATACTCATCAACACGCAGAACTGATGATTGACATGTGTGGTCCTGAATTAAGAATACAGAACTTTGATGAGAAAATTGAATGGACAGACAAAACTCAGGTAATCCTAAATGAACCACTGATTCCTCGTTCCATCTTAACACACGCTCAAATCAATGATATGATTCTCATTGATGATGGAAAGCTTCGTCTGCGTGTTCAAGATATCCAAGAGAATACACTTCTATGTGAAGTCATCTTTGGAGGGTTACTCAAGCCTCGAAAAAGCATCATGATTGAAGGAAAAACGATTCTAGGTCCTGCACTTACAGAAAATGATATCAAGAATCTTAAAGAAGCTAAATCTTTTGGCGTTACTGCTATCATGCAGCCATTTGTCAGCTGTAAAGAAGACCTCATTACACTTAAAGATACACTTCACAAATTGAATGCAGATGATTTAAAAATCTATGCAAAAATAGAAAATCAGACTGGCCTTAACCATTTGGAAGAACTGATTCCATATTGCGATGTCATCGTGATTGCTCGTGGTGATTTAGGAAATTCCTGTGGGCTGATTCAACTTCCAAAAGTTCAGAAACAAATTGAAAGAATCTGTCAAAAACATCATAAACCTTATATGGTTGTTACTGAGATGCTGAACTCAATGATTGATCATCCTGTACCAACACGCGCTGAAGTCAGTGATGTATATCACGCTGTCTATCATGGGGCATCTGAAATTATGTTGACAGCAGAAACTGCAAGTGGACAATACCCTGTAGAAGCAATGAAAATCTTTGTTCAAGTTGCTAAAACAGCACTTGACGATAGAAAATACTTGGAGGAAGAAAAATGATTAAACTAATTGTTACAGATTTAGATGGTACATTCATTATGCCATCAAAAGTGGATGGGAAAATCGTCAGCAAGGAAAACACAGAAGCACTACATCGTTTTATTGCACAGGGCGGAAGATTTGCCACAGCCAGCGGAAGACATCATGAGTTCTCATATCAGCTAATGGATGAACTCGGATTCAAATTTGATGCAATCGGCATTAATTCCGCAACCATCGTAAAAGATGACTGTCTGATTGAGCACAATCATCCTGCTCGTCATATTGTTCGCATCGTTGCTCAAGAACTTACTAAGCCTGAATATCAGGAACATTTGGAAGTCATCGCAACAGATTTAAGTCAAACTTTTATCCTTGGCAACCCTAATTCATGGATCCGAGAAAAGATGGAAAACGGCAATCCTGATCATGACAGAAAAATCTCTGATATTTCATTAGTGGACTGGCTGAATGACCGCACAAAACCAGATCCAACAAGTCTTCATGTCAATATCAAAGATCCTGCTCGTTTACATGACTGGATTACATTTTTAAGAGAAAAGTTTGACCGATATTTTGATATTTATGCATCTGGTTCTGTTAACATTGAATTTATGCGCCCAGGCATCAACAAGGGTCATGGTGTTCGCAGTCTTATGGAGATGTATGGTCTAGATGAACATGAAGTCGCTGTTTGCGGAGACAATCAAAATGATATTTCAATGTTTTTTGCGGCAAAATACAGCTATTGCATGTCTAGCGCAACACCACAGGTTAAAAAATATGCAACAAAAGTTGTTGACTCTGTAGCGGAAGCCATTGAAGACATCCTTCAGAAAAATGAACTTGAACGCGCAAGCAGACAACTGTAATCCACCAAGCGAGGGAAACCCTCGCTTTTATTTATCTAGATATCTACATATCTTTCTATAGAGAAACAAGATATAATAAATAACAGGAAGTGATACAATGCTAGAAACAATTCTAAAAGATATCGAGGATTCAAAAGATGAACTTATAAAAGGACTCATGGAGCTTATCCATCTAAAAAGCAGCGATGGACAATCCACTGATGCACAGTCTTTTGTTGAAAAACAATTACAAGAATTGGGTTTTGAAGTAAGCACGTTCAAAGGCATAGATGAACGCTGCCTAAAGTGTGCAGATTACTGTCCCTTGGATACTCCATTTCATCCAGATGCCTACAATGTAGCAGGTGTTCACCATGCTAAAAACAACCATCCTTCATTGCTTCTATTTGGACATATCGATACTGAGGATGAAGCTTATTTTGGTCATTTTGAACATCCATACGAAGCTGAACAAAAAGATGATAAAATCTATGGACTAGGTGCGAGTGACGATAAAGGCGGTATCGCTATGATGCTGTATGCTCTCAAGTTTGTCACAAAACACATTGGGAAACTCCCCTATGACTGTACCGTCATGTCTATATTAGGAAAACACGGAGGTGCTGCAGGAACACTCTCCGCCTTAGTTCAAGGATATCGAGGAGATTATGGAATTTATCTTCATCCTGCAGAAACAGGTCATGGCTTTGCAGAAATCAAAAATATTTCTTTAGGTGCGGTTGATTTAAACGTCACAGTTCAGGGATTGCCTGGCAAAAAACATGATGATTTAGATACTGGTATGAATGCCAATGTCCTGATTTCACAAATTGCTCTGTGGATGGAAGAACACAATCAGAAGATGAGAAATCAATATAAATTTGACTTTGGAAGTTTCAAAGATGAACCTTCTTATATTTTAAATATTGGTTCTATTGAATCAAATTCAGGATATGGAGGTATTGCACAAAAGGCATCTATGAAAGTCCGTATTCGTTTTTTCTTCCCACTTACGCTAGAACAAGTCATTCAAGATGTCACAGATATGCTTCATCACCATATTACAAGTACACACCTTATGCACCCATCTCAACTTATTGTTGAAAAGGGTAATTTACGCGCAAGTCCTGCAATCGTGGAAACAGAAAGTCCATTTGTACAGTTTATACAGTCAAACATTCATCATGAAACTGGCATTAAAAACTTTATTCATCAGTATCATGGAGGCAGTGATATTCGCTTGCCTATTCTTTATGGAAACTGTCAGTGTGTAGGAATCGGTCCATCCTGTGATCTCCCTGAAGCAAACTCTTATCAGAAAGAATGGATTAGTATTAGAGATTATATTGATGGCGTGAAAATATTAGCTCGAATTCTTTATAAATTCATTGACTTTAACAATTAGACAATCAAGGAGAAAATACAATGGAACTTCTTTATACAGACAAAGATATTGTAGTCTGCATCAAACCAGTTGGAATGGATTCTGAATCACAAGTCCCAGAAGCTTTAAAACAATTGCTTGGAAAAGAAATATTCACTGTTCATCGCTTGGATCTTAATGTCGGTGGCGTGATGGTCTATGCCAGAAATAAACAAAGCGCTGCAGCCCTGTCAAAATCAATTCAAGAAGGTTCAATGATCAAAGAATATGTTGCTATGGTTCATGGGATACCACCTAAAAATGGTGACTGGGAAGATCTTCTATGGAAAGACGCAAAGAAAAATAAAGTCTTTGTGGTAAAGCGCATGCGCGGAGGTGTAAAACCTGCAAGGCTTGAATATCAGTGTTTAAGCGAAGGTGAACACTCTTTAGTACACATTCGTCTTCATACTGGAAGAAGTCATCAGATACGTGTTCAATTCTCATCCAGAGGATATCCTTTAGTTGGAGACCATAAATACGGCTCTAAAGATAATCGTACTGAACCCATGCTATATTCATGCAGAATCACATTTCCATTTAAAGGAAAAGAATACTGTTTTGAATCTTATCCAGATTGGACTAACATCTAATTTATAATATAAAGACAGTTCAATGAACTGTCTTTTTAATAAATATCCACCGGCCTAGCCGGTGGTTTTTCAGATGCGGGCATAGCCCTGCTCGCAGAGTTGCGCTTCAAAGCGCTTCGTGGCCTGCGGCGTCCACTATTTCTTCTTTTTTCCTGTAAACGGATCTTCGAATTCCAT
>JAFULN010000014.1 GCA_017473335.1 Erysipelotrichaceae bacterium | reverse complement strand
TTGAACAGTCAAAGCTGTAGGTTTATAGAAACAAATCCACAGTGCAAATCAAGTATATCAAATGGCCGTAAGATACACTTGATATAAGGACGGCCTAGAAAGAAAAATCAATATAGGTCGTCCTATATTGATAATACGAGGATTTATGGCTACATTAAGACAATTAAAAATTTTTGTTGTGACCGCTGAACACAAAAAAATGAGTCTGGCTGCAAAGCAGCTTTATATTTCACAGTCTTCAATAAGTCAAATCATTTCAGAATTGGAAAAAGAATATGGAGTAATTCTTTTTGAGAGAAAAGCCAGAGAACTTAAAATTACAGAAGCAGGGAAATTATTGCTTGAAAAAGCTAAGAGCATTGTCAATACCAATGAGGCATTGGAAGCGGACATGAGAAATTTTAAATCAATACGTTCTTTACGTATTGGAGCGACCATGTCTATTGGAGCAACAATATTAACTAAATTAGTAAAGCAGTTCAAAAAAGAATATCCAGATATTGATATTACTGTAAAAGTTACGAATACCATGCATATTGAAATGCTCTTGCTCAACAATGAGTTGGATATAGCACTAGTAGAAGGAATCATCAATAACCCTACTATTGTGTCTAAGAACTGTTTTGTGGATAGACTGGTTTTTATTTGTGGTAAAGAATCTCCGTTTTTTGGTGTGAACGAAGTAGCTATATCGGAATTAGAAAAACAAACGTTTATTTTAAGAGAAAAAGGTAGTGGGACAAGAGCAATTTTTGAAAGAGTAATGAAAGAATTTCAAATTGACTATAATGTTCAATGGGAAAGCATCAACGTAGGAGCAATCCTTTCTGCAGTTGAAAACAATTTTGGGATTGGGGTACTCTCAGTTCGAGAAGCTACGAAAATACAAACATATTCGATTCATGTTTTCACAGTTAAAGAGTATGACTTCAAAAGATACTTCTATTTGTCTTCGTCCGTCAATCATCCCGTTACATCACAAATTCAAAACTGGATTGATTTCATAAATTCGCAACCCGAGGATCTAGCATAAATAGTTGAATTAATACAAGAGAGCTCATATTTTTGAGCTCTTCGTACTATATTTACTTTGTGCATTTTTTTGCAGTTTGGATGACTTCAATGCTCATTTTTAGGGCATCGTTGCCTTTAGGGACCTGTGTAATGATTCTTTCATTTCTATAGAGAACTTTAATGTCTTTTGAAATGGAAGTATAGGCTTCAAAGAGTTTGAGACCATCAAGAATCTGTGAGAATTCTTTAGAGAAAATGATTTCATTGCCAACTCGTATTTCTTTAAAGCTTTCAATCATAGGATCATTAATTAACAGTTCAAGACGTTTCTTTTCAAACAACATAGAAACGGATTTAGGTAAATGACCATAGTTATCTTTGACTTCATCGGCGAGATCTTCAAGTTCACGTGCTGTATCAATCTTATCAATCTGTTTATACAGGTTGATTTTTTCATTTTCTACAGGGGCGAAAGTTTGAGGAATGTAGCTGTCCACAGTTACTTTTGGTTTGATGCGTGGAGCTTTTTCTTCTTTTTTGATGCCTTTCTTTTCTGCGATGGCTTCATTCAGCATTTCAATGTAATAGTCAATACCAACAGTGTTGATAAATCCAGATTGATTTGGACCTAACAAGTCACCTGCACCACGAATGGTTAAGTCACGCATGGCAATCTTATATCCGCTGCCTAACTGTGCGAAGTCTTTGATTGTTTGAAGTCGTTTCTGGGCAATTTCAGATAATTGTTTAAATTGACGTACTAATAGATAAGCATAGGCAACACGGTCTGAACGTCCTACACGTCCTTTGATCTGATAGAGCTGCGAGAGACCGAAATGATCAGCGTCTTCAATTAAAATCGTATTGGCATTTGGAATATCAATCCCGGTTTCAATGATGGTTGTACAGATCAGCACATCGCTTTCACCAGCATTGAAGTTCATCATGACTTCTTCGATTTCTTCACGGCTCATTTTGCCATGGGCAACGGAAATGCGCGCATGACTTAGTCTATTTTGCAGATTTCGTGCCACATTGTAGATTTGATCAATATTGTTGTAGAGGTAGAAGACTTGTCCTCCACGTGAGAGTTCACGTTCAATGACATCCTGAATGAGTCCCCAGTTTTTCTCAACAACATAGGTCTGTACAGGCATACGATTGGTTGGCGGAGTATTTAATTGAGATAAGGAGCGAATTCCAATCAGACTCATCTGCAGAGTTCTTGGAATTGGAGTGGCAGATAAAGAGAGAACGTCTATATTTTGTTTGTATTCTTTGATTTTTTCTTTATGTTCAACACCAAAACGCTGTTCTTCATCAATAATCAAGAATCCTAAATCTTTAAACTGGACATCTTTAGATAAGAGTCTGTGTGTACCAATCAGGATATCGACTTTACCATCTCTGACATCCTGCAGAATTTGTTTCTGTTTTAGTGGTGTTACAAATCGATTCAGCATTTCTACACGTACAGGATAATTTTCAAAACGTGATTTAAATGTCTTGTAGTGCTGAAGCGATAGAATTGTGGTTGGACATAAGAATGCAACTTGTTTCGCTTCTATAACGACTTTAAAGGATGCTGTCACTGCAACTTCAGTTTTCCCAAAACCAACATCTCCGCAAAGGAGCCTGTCCATTGGCTTTGGATTTTCCAGGTCTGCCTTAATTTCTGCAATGGCTGTCTTTTGGTCTTCAGTGAGTTCATATTCAAATTCATTTTCGAATTCTTTTTGTTCAGGTGTATCTGGCTGATAGGCATAACCAATATTGTCATCACGAGATGAATAGAGCTCAATTAAGCGTTCTGCGATATTGTTGACATTTTGTTTTAGCTTTTCACGTGTGTTGACCCATTCTTTGCTTCCGAGTTTATTCAGTTTAGGGACAACACCTTCACAGGAGACAAATTTACGAATGAGCTGGAACTGTTCCAATGGGACTAACAGTTCATCGTTTCCTTTAAAGACAACACGTAGAAAATCTCGGTGCATACCCCCAATTTCTCGTGTGATCATACCCATGTATTGTCCAATACCATGCATCTGATGGACTACATAGTCACCCTGTTCAAGTTCTTCATAAGTATTTAGAGCTTCAGCCTGTGCAAACTTAGAGGCAAAACGTCCAGGTCTGCGTTTGATGTTGAAACATTCTCGGCTTGTATAGACAATGATATGTTCATGAATCAGTTCAAATCCTTCATCAAGTTCTTCTGGACTAATGTAAAGACCTGACTGTGTTAAATCACTTGTTTCTGCAATCTGATAGGGAATTTCCTGTCTCATGCATTCATCTGTTACTAAACGTATTTCAGCTTCTTTCAAACAGAGAATCACTGTATTTTCCTGTGCTTGATTCCATAGTGTTTTCATGGTCAATGGCAAAGGCTGTACAGGAAGTGATACAGAACGAATGTCTTTTTGTGCTTCTGACAATAAACCTTCATTTTCAACAATAGAATAAGATCTTAATACATCATTAATTTCATGAAAGATACTGTATTTAGGAAGCATCTTGTTTTCTTGTACCATTTCCTGAATATAGCTGATGGTTTCTTCTTTCATATGAGAAAGATGTTCATGACAGCGAATTGGATTACTGATGATGATTTGTGGATGATGTAAATAGTCTACAAAAGAATACCCTTCATCTAAGAAACTGAAATAGCTTACTAAACGTGCTTCTGGAATCTGATGGGCAATATAGTCCATATCCATAAAGATCGTATCTTCTAATGTGTCATATTCATGAGGCATGAGTTTATCTTTGCGTTTTTTGAGTTCTTCCGTACATTTTTGACGAATGATTTTGACTTCATCTTCATCAAAGAGTACTTCTGATGCAGCGATGATTTCCGTTTCGTTGAGTGTTTGGATTGTGCGCTGTGTAGAAATATCAAAATAACGAATAGAATCAATTTCATCATCAAAGAATTCAATACGTAATGGATAGAGTGCATTGATAGAGAAGATATCTAAAATACCACCTCGCATCGCAAAACACAAAGGCTGATCCACACGATGTACCTGAGTATATCCAGACTTTAAACATTGATTCTTTAAATCAGTTAAAGACATAATATCTCCAACTTTGAGTTTAAATGTGCGTTCTATGAATTTTTTTGGATCCATCAAAGGCCAGATGAGTGCTCCTGCATGAGTTACAATCACTTTCATAGGGTCATTCAACACATCATGAAGTGTCTCTAATCGCAGTGCACTTGGCTCTTTAGAAGAAGCAATAGAAAGGACTCTTAGGCTTTCTTCAACGCTAAAAAGAGCACATCTGTGCTTGAGGTAGGGGGTAAGTTTACTATGAAGCAATTGTGCTTGATATGAATTTTCTTTTACCACAACAATGCATCGAGGCTGAGCTAAATAACTAGCCGCAATGGTCAGTGCTTCTTCTGTCAGTGATGGACAGGCTATCCTTGATTGATTCTGATTCAGTGCGATGACCTGGCGCGTTGACATAATCAACGGCCAGAGTTTTTCAATCATCGTTTATTGTACCTGTTCATCACCAGATTGATGCGTTCACTCATGAACATTTCTGCAGCCTTAGCTGCTGTTTCAACACTGGCGTCAAACGTTTCTTTCTGTTCAGCAGGAATCTTACCAAGGACATAGTCTACCACAGGAATCAAAGGATTCTTGTCAATTCCAATACGAATACGCGCGATATTTTGTGTGTGCAAAAGATCAATAATGTTTTTCATTCCCTTTTGTCCACCTGCGCTGCCAGATTCACGAATACGTATCTTACCTACAGGCAGATCCAAATCATCATGGAGCACAAGAACATCTTCAGGATTGATTTTATAGAAGTTGACACAGGCAAGTACTGCTTCTCCTGAGAGATTCATAAATGTCTGTGGTTTCATCAGGATGATTTTCTCACCCTTTTTGTCAAAGCTGGCTAATTCTGCATTGAATTTCTTCTGACTAAATGTCACATTGCATCGCTCTGCAACTTTATCAATGGCCATAAATCCAGCATTATGACGTGTTCTTTCATACTGTTTTCCGGGATTTCCCAGACCTACAATGAGTTTCATGGTTTCACTCCTTTCACAGTGCGAGAGTTATTCTACCACAAATCCACACTTAATTCATCATGTATTTTTCTGACATCACTTTCATTGTTGGAGAAAACACTCACTTGGATACCATTATGAGGTGCATAAGATGAAATCATACATGCACCAGGTCTCTCACCTGCAATTAATACAACAGGTTTATCTTTGTGTGTTGTGATATGCAGTCCCAGTCCATAGCCATGACCATAATCATGAATCATCTCATCTAATGTTTCTTTACAAATAAGCTCTTCAGAAAATAATGCACGATAGAATCTGCACATGTCATAACAAGTTGTATAAGCTCCAGAGGCACCATTTCCTTTGATTTCACAGTGATAAATATTAGAAATCAGTTCATCATTTTCTTCCATCATACCATGTGCCGTATTTCCAGGGAGCTGATTTAATGGATAATAACCTGTTTCAGTCAACTTACAAGGTTTGATAATCATACGTTCTACCAGCTGATCCAAAGGTTTCTTTGTCAGTGTTTCTGCGATAAGAGCTAATAGAATAAAGTTAGTATCATTCAATTCAGTCTGTGTTCCTTTTTCAAAACGCATTTCTTTCGTTAAAAAGAAAGGTACCAAGTCAGCATTGAATCTGATTTTAGAAGTATCCTTGGTTTCCCAAAACATACGATAATTATCATCATCACAGATTTTAGGAACACCAGAAGTTTGATTTAAAAGCTGACGTACAGTAATGTTTCGATCAATGTTTCTTAAAGGAATTTTCAAATATTTTCCAATGGATTCATCCAAACTTAACAGACCTTTTTCCTTCAGCATTAAAATAATAACTGCAGTAAACACTGAGCTGCCCTGTGCCATATTGAATCGTGTATACATGTCATTTAAAAGACCATTTGAATAATCACTGAATCCATATGCATTTGTAATCAGATGATTGTCATAACGTGATACACATACTGTTCCACTGAATTTTCTAACCATAATCTACCTCTTGTTGACTTGCCAATATTATACAACATCTAAAACAAGAAGACAAAAAAATCCAGTCTGGGACTGGATGAAGAAGTATTACTTTTTGAACAAAACCAAAAAAAAGATAGCTAGTAGTAAAACAGGCAAGACTGTTAATATTTCATAGAAATGATAAAAATAGACTGCTTTATCCGCAAGAATTAAAGAAGGGATTAACGCAATAGGCCATATGCTGATAAGCCAGAATTTTCTTTCTAATGTTTTTCTTTCTGTTTTGTCACATTGAATTAATATTGAATAATGTATCAATAAGCCTACTGCATCTAAGATAAAAGCTGGAAGGAAACACAGATGATTTTGATACTCCATCCATAGTAGTACAGAAGTGACAAGACCAATGACAAACAGATAGAATGAAATCAAATCTGCAGATTGGTTAGAAAATATAGTAGTGATTTTATGATGAGGTTGATTAGAAAGTTCAATTCCCTTTAATAAGTAGTCGGTGGACACTTCAAAAAATTCACTGAGCTGAATGATTTTATCTAGTTCTGGCTGAGCCTGTTCACTTTCCCATTTTGATACTGCCTGACGTGATACACCAATTTGATATGCAAGTTCTTCCTGTGACATTCCTTTTTGTTTTCTTAATGTTTGTATACGATGAGATAAATTCATAATAATGCTCCTTTTTGTTGATTCAATCTTATCAAATTGAACTGAACATAGCTACCATCTATGCCTTTCGATTTGACAACCATTGGTTGCATGGGTAAAAAATAGGGGATTTACACATAAAGGACCCTCTATTGTGTGTAAAAAACCTGAATCATAAGGAAGTGAGAGTGTGGAGGTAATTCTATCGCTAATTGTATCTGTCTTAGCGGGTATACTGGAATATTTCATCTGCAAGTGGCTCGACAGAGAAGACTAAGCAGCAGAGCACAAGAAAAGGGACGTTGCCGCGTCCCTTTTCTTTTTGACTGTGGTATCTTATCATTGATTTCTTCACACTTATAGTATATGCGATTTTATAGAAATGTCAATTTAGGGTGGTTTTGGGATTTACATGAATCATAATGTGTTTCACTTTAGTGAATTGAGATTCAATGGATGAGTGAACTTGTTCGGCGATCATGTGTGCTTCATTCAGGGTGATTTGACCATCAGCGCTGATTTCTAAATCAACATAGATTTTATTTCCGAAAACACGTGTTTGAAAGAAGTCGATATTCAGGACACCCTCATGTGAGAGGATGCATTGTTTTATGGCTTCTTCTGTTTCTGTATCACAGCTTCGATCAATCATTTTATCAATTGCATCTATAAAGATATCTAAAGAGGCTTTTACGATGAAGAAACAGATAATCAACGAGGCAATAGCGTCGCAGATAGGTAATCCTAAGCGTGCACCTGCAATTCCAATAAGTGCTCCAATTGAAGAGAATGCATCAGAGCGATGATGCCATGCATCTGCCATCAGTGCTCCAGAATCGAGTTTCTTTGCGTAATAGCGTGTGTACCAGTACATAGCTTCTTTTGTGATGATGGAAATTACTGCAGCAATCAATGCCAGAGTTTTTGGTATTTCTAACTGTTCGTAGCTTCCTTTAAGAATATCACTCATTGCGTTAGCTCCAATCATCAGTCCTGTCATCAACAGAATCACTGATAAAATGATGGCAGCGACACATTCTAAGCGTTCATGCCCATAGGGGTGGTTTTTATCAGGTGCTTTTGCGGAATAATGGACTCCGATAATAACGACAATACTGCTGAAAACATCGGATGCAGAATGTACAGCGTCACTGATCATTGCGTTTGATTTTGCGATGATTCCTGCAGTGAGCTTAAGTAAAGATAAAAGTAGATTGACCACAATTGTGTAGAGAGTGATTTTTGTGGCAGTTGTTTCAAAAGATGTGTTCATAGGGTTCCTCCAGGGTATTGTATGTCTCTTATTTGCATGCGTGTCTGGAAGGTATAAAAAAACGCAGTCCAGCTTGCATCAACCTGTCCCGCGGAATCAATGTCCACTGTCGTATTTACGACCCGGCTCCGTAGTATTACCTATGGCCTGTTCAGTTTGTACTGTAGCGATATGCAGTGCAAAGAGCTTAGTGATACTATATCAATTTACTCTGGAGTCAGTCAAGTCTAACAAGAAAAGGGGACTTAGTCCCCTCAAGATGTTTGAAGATGTCCTGTTGCAGTGCCTTGATAATCATCTAAGAACCATTCTGCAACTTTTGAAGCATACATTGTCATAGATTCTTCTTTAAACGAAAAGTTCATTTTAAGTGTACCAAAATAGTCATCTATGATATAACACATAAGTGTTAATGTACCTGGTATATCCCATCCTGCACTGACAGCACAGCGATATTCTCGTTGAATAGGTACACTGATTCTATATCCTGAATAATGTGTTTCAGGGAATGATGTGATGACTTGTTTTCCTAAGCCAAAACGAATCTGTTTTTCTCCGCGGTCATTGACATAAGTGAGAGTTCCTTCATCGTCATGGAAGTCAAAGCGTACTGATTTCCAGTGCAATGGATTATCATCCATGACATATTGTTGATGATGAATTAATTTCATGATAGGATGCATTGCTTCTCCTGGTGCTTTTTGAAGTGAAAGCTGAGAAGTCATTTCTATGAGTGCATTGGATGAGTCTGTGTCTATGGATACAGACTCATCTTTGATTTCTGGATAAAGAAGATCAAAAAACAAGTGATAGGCAGCGTACTGTCTTGTTTCCATTTCCTGAGTATCACCAGTCATTGCGATGACCATATCTTTATCAGGCAGACAGATTGCGATTTGACTGCCCATACCAAAACATCCAAAACCATTTTCAGAAGTACGCCAGAACTGATAGCCATATCCTTCCTGTATGGTTGCCTTATTCACAAAATTAGAGATTTGATAACTTGTTGCCTCACGAAGATAATCAGATGGTAGAATTTGTTTTCCTTCAAATTGTCCATAGTGCATAACAACATTGGCAAATTTTGCCAAATCTCTTACAGAACACATGATTCCACTTCCTGCCCATGAAAGCCCACAAGGTGTTTCTACACACCATGCATCTTGAGAAAAGCCAATTGGATTCAGGAATTTAGGACGCATGTAATCTAAAATCTTTTGACCTGTGACTCTTTCTACGATGGCCGTACAAAGGACTGTGGCCATGGTATCGTAGCACATAATTGAACCTGATTCATGTTGAGGCTTTGTATGAAAGAATGTGCTGATCCAGTCTGTATCTTTCGCTCCATCGTAAGGCTGATCATCAAAGAGTGAACTCATTTTCAGCATATCTTTGATAGTTGCATTTCTGTGATAAGGGTGCAGATTCTCTGATTGATATTCAGGGAAATAGTCAATAATCTTATCATCAACAGATATCTTCCCTTCATCTTGAAGCATGCCGACTGCAACAGATACAAATGATTTCGATACAGAATACATGCGATGAAGCTCTGTTGATTTCATAGGTGCCCAGTTCGCTTCATAGGCAATTTTATCATTGCGTATGATAAGCAGCGAATGGAGACAGACTCTTTGTCGTTTTAAAGCGTTGAGATAGCGAATGATGGCAGAAGATGGGATACCAGCTTCTTCTGGTGTACAAGTGAGAAATGGTTTCTTTTCCATGGTTATGACCTCTTTTTCTCATTGTAGCACAAAAGAAAAAGGACTAAAACTAGTCCTTATCTTCCTTGTACATAATCTTTAAATGACGAGCTGAGCCTTCACCTTCAGACTGAGTAGCGATGTGAGGCATATCTGCCAGTGCCTGATGAATGACTTTGCGTTCATCATTTGGCATTGGATCCAGACTTGCATCTACTCTTGTGCGCTGAACAGTCTTTGCGATTCTTCTAGCCAGAGCTTTTACTTTTTCATAGCGGCTTTCCTTGTATCCATTGACATCAATCAGAATACGGAAACGACGCTTGAATTCGGCATTTGCAGCAGCACGTACAACATTGTTGATTGACTGCAGTGTCTGACCATTTTTACCAATCAGAATTGCATTGTTTTCAGCATCCAGCATAACTTTGAAGCTGTCATCTTCATGCAGGATTTCAATTTCGATATCAACACCGATACCAGTGAAGAATTCTCCCAGATAATTAAAGATAAATTCTTTCACATCATCCATGCAGTAAACTTCTGCAGTAACGCTGCTTCCTAGTCCAAGAATTCCCTTCTTTTCTTCAGTTACGAAGTAAACAAGTTCTTCAACGGCAACGCCTTTTTGAGCAGCAGCTTTATTCAGCAGATCTTCAAGGGTTTTAGCAGTAAACTTTTCCATGATGGACCTCCTATGCGCTCTGCTTATTGACAAGCACCTGTGTCAACAGAGTCTTCACAATAGACACTAGGGAAGAAATAATCCAGTAAACTGTCATTGCAGAAGGCCATGTTACTGACAACACAAGAATCATGACCATCATAGGCATCATTGTGTTGTTTGCAGAGCTTGGTGTGTACTTTCTATGATGAAGTTCAGCTTCTTTCTTAGCTTTATAATTTGCCAGCCATGTAGGGAGCATCATAGAGCCCAGCTGTGCTGCAAACATCACCAGACATAAAATTACATAACCAAAATGATGCAGCTGAAATAAACCTTCCATTGGTGATACAGACAGACTCATTCCTAAAAATGAACCTTTCAATACAACTTCAGCACGCTGTACAGCATGATAAATTGCAAACAATACAGGCATCTGTAAGAACAGAGGGATAATTGAGCCAAATGGGCTGATATCATGTTTCTTATAAAGTGCCATCAGTTCATTGGACATCTTCATCTTAGAAGCTTCATCTTCCTTGCCTTCATATTTCTGCTGAATCTTTGTGATTTCTGGCTGAATCATCTGCATTCTCTGTGTAGATAGTGTAGATTTCCATGTAACTAAAGTCACAATCAGATGAACACCTGCAGTCACCACTGCGATGGCCCCAGCAACACCTACTACAGGAGCAGCATGATTGATAACTTGAGCCATTGGCCATACCAGCAATGCATTAAAGAAATCTTCAGTATCAAATATTTCTTTAAATGTTGTTGTTGAGTAGATGAGTTTAGTTACTGTTTCGCCTGTTTCAGGGTCAGTTAATGTCTGAACTGCACATCCGGACATTAAAAACAGAATTGTGATTAACCCCAGAAATAACAGACGTTTCTTGTTTTTCTTGTTCATGTTTTTCTCCTTAATAACGTACATACTCCTATATTTTAACTTTTTTGAGCATAGATTCCAAGTGTTTTTTATTGTCTTGGTAAGAGAATTTATGATAACTTCCACGTACCATTAATACACCATCAAAAGGATAACTTGCTGAATCCAGTTCCTGAAGCATGCTTCTGCATTGACGTTTGATTTTGTTACGTACAACTGCATTGCCCATTTTTTTTCCGCAGGAGATTCCAAATCGACTGTACTTTCCAGTTTTAGCTCTTACATACAATGCAAAACTTGGAGAAGTCACAAACTTTTTTCGTTGAATGATCTCCTGGAATTCCTCGTTTTTCTTAACTCTTAATGCAACTTTCATAACGAAATAAAAAAGTCACCGGAGTGACTTCTTATGCAGACAATACTTTTCTGCCCTTTGCACGACGACGTGCTAAGACTTTACGTCCTCCAACAGTTTTCATACGGGCTCTGAAACCGTGGGTTTTCTGATGTTTTCTTTTGCTCGGCTGATAAGTTCTTTTCATGGTTGAGCCACCTTCCTCTCTTGATACAAATTGAGCAATTGCTGTTAAATTGTATACCAGATTTAAGACAATGTCAAATCATTATAGGCTAAAATGTTAAAAATTGATGATAATTCTGCAGAGGAGTGACATGCTTTCACCACTTATAGAAGTGGGGCTTCTCAGTCATGGAATCTTTTGATTCCAGTCTCTCTGAGCTATTCCCGTATGCCTTACGGTTCTTAAAGTTTTATTTACTGGAATGCAACTCGCATTCCTTCTTTTTTGATGTTCTGTGATGCATTTGGATAGATTCTGAATTTGAATGATTTGTACATCACTGAACTCCCCATCTTTCCGTCTAAATGAAACATTTTCATATATACTGAAATCTGATTTAATTCATCACTTAGCAGTCTGTCATATTCCTGTTCGATAGAATCTACTTTCTTAGCTGAGACAAAGCATCGATTGATTCGTCAATTAATATCACCACCTGATAGAGGATGGGAGTATTCTTGGTTTCGTTGTTAGATAAATTAGTTAAGATAATATTTTATATGTATAGGTTATCAGCACGAAACGATGTACTCAGCAGCAATTTCTTTTGCCTGCCTCTGGTGATAGGAATAAATATCCGGATAAACTGTTTTGTCAATCGTATTCATTGCATCTATTTCAATCAGGATACGATGAATTGTTTCTATTTCTTTGCTGATTTCATCAATCAGTACCTGACCTTTCTTGTAAAAAATTTCATTTTTATAAAGTAAAAGCGTCTCAGTGAGCTGATCTAGAAGATGATGTACTTTTTCAAGTTCAAGCTGTTCCTGGACATTGTCTATTCCATCAATGATATTTTGCATGAGAATCCATGTTTGATCCAATTGAATTTGAAGATTACGAATACTGTAATATGGAAAAAAGAAGATGTTGACTAAAAAACTTATACCCCCACCAAGCACGGTAGCAATGAAACGGTGCCAGCCATAGAATAATGGAGTCTTATCAGTGTGAACCATAATGGCACACAGTACTATCCCACTGATGCCTATAGCACCGCTAAGATTAAGCTTAGAACAAAGAACACACAAAAGAATCATCCCGATTCCGCACAGCAAAGCATTTCCCTGATCAATATATGCGAGCAGCACACCGATACACGCTCCAAAAAAAGTTCCTATAATACGGTTTCTTGCCATCTTCAGGGATTGAAACCCTGTTTTATCCATTGATATTAAAGCAGTCATCGCCACAAAGAATGGATATTCAAAATTAAGAATACGTGCAAATGTAATGGCCAAGAATACAGATAGACCCGTTTTTATGGAACGAAGTCCAATAAAGCGATTCATAGAATTCCTCCTAAATCATAATACTTGATTATTATACGCCATAATTGTATTAATTAAAGATAAAATCACTTAAAACTTGTAGGAAAGAAACAACCTATAGATTCTATAATCAAAAGAATATGCTTGAATTATTTTAAAACACCGAATACAATAGAGGAGGAATAGAGGATGATTTATGGAATTATTAGAAGTTTTACTGCATCATATTGCGAATGTTGCTATTGTTGCATTTGAATTTGTAGGGGTATGTGTTCTTATTATCTCTGGGCTTATTGGAGTTTACAATTATGTTCGCAAAGATCCATCAACACAGCTTAAGCTTGCAAAAGGAATGGCTATGGGATTGGAATTCAAACTTGGAAGTGAAATATTGCGTACTGTTATCGTACGAGACCTTTCAGAAATTGCAATAGTAGGGTGTATTATTGTACTTCGTGCTGCATTGACATTCCTGATTCATTGGGAAATCAAAGAAGAAGAAGCACATCACAATGAACACTAGCTTTAGCTAACTTATTAAAACATAAAAAACAGAATCATAAGAGCTTCATCTATAATGGGCAGTATATAAAAGGACCAAACGGGGTTATATACTTGAAATTATAGAAAGAAGCTTTTTATTATATAAGATGGTTCTATCAAGATGATAGAAAATGACGAACTGTTAAAGTTCGTCATTTTCTTGTGCATACTTAGCATCTAAATTTAAGTAAAAGCCTTATTTGATTCAGTCTTTACATCTTTTTAAAATAAAGACGTAAGCATATAAATCATTGCAAGAACGACACCTAATCCAAACAACAGAAGAGAAAACGAAAGAGAACTTTCGATTCCTGAAACCATTGGTGAAAGAGTAGATTCTGATACAAGTGAAGCAGGTTCAAAATCTTTAGGATCTCTATCTTTGATTTTAACCTTTTTTAATAAAGTATGATTGAGCATCTTCATTAGTGCTTCTGGAAGCTCACTTGCAATTCGACAGAGAAGTGCGAATATAAATGGAATGATATGCTGAACTAACGGACGATATAGAAGATTTTCTAAATCTAGCCAGTTTGGCCAGCGCTGTAGATAGTCTGAATGATCTTTGGTATGAGACATGAGAACGCCACGAATGACAAAGGCATAGACCAGTGCACCAATTAAAAGTGATTTTCCACCGCCAATCAGATTGACAGAGCTGAAATAATGTACAGCATGTTCAGGTGAGTGACCATGCAGGAAAGACTGCATGAAGTCAGCCACTGCATTTGCAGTGATGTTTGGGATGATTCCCAGTAAAAACAGGACAACTGCACAAATAATCAACACAGTAGAGCTAACTGCATTCATAATATTCTTTTTGTCATCATACTTCTTTTGAAGTGCTGAATTGCTGTTTTTTTCTACAAAGATGCAGACAAATAGTTTTGTCATATAAGAGAATGTTAAACCACCTGCAATGACAAAGACAGTTTCGACAAAACTGAATAGACCAGCTGCATCTGTCATAGGAATGTATTCCAGGATACTTTCATGAATCAGTGTTTTGGATACATATCCTGAAAACAGTGGAACACCGCTGATAGACAATGCACCAATCAAAAACAAGATTTTTAGAAGTGTTTTGTTTCTTCCGAAGCCACGAATTTTATTTAAATCTAATTCATGTAGGTTCATGTAGATAACTCCTGCACACATAAACAGAAGGAGCTTGATAAGAGAATGATTAACCATATGAAGAACTGTACCACGTACTGCCAGTGCATTGTGATGTCCTAAAAAGACACACATGGCAAGTCCTACGGTAATAAAGCCAACCTGAGACATGGAACTGCATGCCAGTGTACGTTTCAGGTTGCAGGAGAATACAGCCAGCACTGCTCCCAGAACCATTGTGATAACACCTAGTCCAAGCAAAAGAGCTCCCCAGGCTGCTTCTTCTCTAAAAATTTCCATTGTAATGACAATCATGCCAAAGATACCTGCTTTGGTTAAGATTCCCGAAAGCAGTGCACTGGCAGGGGCTGGAGCTACTGGATGTGCTTTAGGAAGCCAGATATGCAAAGGATAAAGTCCAGCTTTGGCACCAAAACCGCATAGAATCAGAATTCCTGCAATCCAAATCATTGGATTATCCAATTCATGTTCTAGAATAGCAAACAACTGATTCATTTCAAGGGTAAACGCAAATTGATAAAGAATAAACAATCCCATCAACATGGCCATACCGCCAATCACTGCAACTGCAATGTAAGTTTCTCCTGCACGAAGAGCTTCTTTGTTTTGATCATGTATGACCATGATATAAGAAGTAAACGACATGATTTCAAAGAACACAAAAGTTGTCAGCAAGTCTGCTGAGAAAAATACGCCAACAGTTGCTCCGCATGTTGCAAGCGTAAATGCTAGATATCGCATTTTATTTTGGTAATGATGCAGATATTCTTCTGTAAAGATGGTTGTCATCAGCCACATGAACGCTGCAATCAGACCATATGTTATACGGAAGCCATCTAGTTTTAGATGAAGTCCTGTTCCAAAAACACCAGATATCTGAAAGCTCAAAGAGCTGCCGTTGAGTGTCTGTATCAAGAGAATCATCATCAGACCGAATTCAATCATCATGACAGCATCAGCAGTTAAAAATTTCATTTTATCGCTTTTTCTGCCTGCAAGCACACAAATCAGTGCACCTGCCATAGGCCAGAAAGCTGCAATTGGTAATAAAATATTCATAGGGCACCTCCTACATTAGGTTCATGGCAATTTTGCTGAGCAGATTCATCAGTTCAGTGCCATGAAGACCAATGAGAATCATTAATACAGAAAGAACAATCAGAGGAGTTTTCATTTGCCATGATGGATCTTTGAATTCACGAAGATGACGAGTGTTAAATCCTTTTGATGGGAAGAAAGCTTTGATGACAATTTCAAATGTATAGGCGGCAGTTAGCACTGCAGAGATTAAAAGTGCACATAGTCCTGCAAGACCTAGAGGAAGTCCTGAGGATACAGCAGCGGTTCCTAATGCAGCTTTTGATATAAAACCTGCAAACAGTGGAATTCCTGAAAGGGAAAGGGAACCTATTGTAAAGCAACCAAATGTTATCGGCATTACTCTACCCATGCCTTCAATTTCAGGAACATATTCTCGATGTGTTTTTTCCATCACAACTCCCACACAGAAGAACAAACAGATTTTCATGATTCCATGAATCAGCATATGAGCTAGCCCTGCACATAGTCCCTGAGCATTCATCATGCCTACTCCTAAAAGAATATAAGACAGATTAGAAATTGTAGAATAGGCAAAGCGTTTTTTCAAATGCTGCTGTTTCCATGCACACACTGAACCAAATACAATGGTAAAGCAGGCAAAGCTAAGGACAATTGATTGTGCCCACGTACCAGAGAGAAATGCTGCGCCAAAACTGTAATAAGTAACACGCATGATTGCAAAGACCCCCGCCTTAACTACCGCTACTGCATGAAGCAGAGCTGTTACTGGAGTTGGAGCAACCCCTGCGCTTGGAAGCCATCCATGAAATGGAAACACAGCTGCTTTGACTCCAAAACCAAAGAATGTCAAGATGTACCCAAACAGAATCAGGTTTTGCTGACTTCCAATTTTCACCAAATCTAGTGTTCCGCCATAAATAAAGTCTAGTGAAGTTCCATAATTAACTAGAAACATAATGCCTACAAATGCTGTTGCAGCTCCCGCAATGGAATACATGAAGTATTTGCGTCCTGCTTTGATCGCACGACGGTTCATTGCATGCATAACCAGAGGAATTGTTGCAAAAGTCAGACATTCATATAAAAGATAAAAGGTTATAAGATTAGCACTGCAAGCCAAGCCAATCACAATGCCATAAGTCATCAGATAGAAAGAGAAGAATTTGTTTTCTTTTCCTTCATGATGCATATATTCCCATGCATAAAGGACTGCAAGCGGCCAGAGGATGGCAATTAGGCAGAGAAACACACAAGAGAGTGCATCCACATCAAATACAATGCTCATTTTATCGGTCAGCTGAATCAGCTGAAAACCTGCATTGGATTTAAAGGTGAATACATTTAGCAGGACAAGAGCACTTGTGATAAGAGTTCCTGTTAGTGCATATTTATTACGTGAAGAACGGTCTGCTTCTTTATAATGAAGCAGCGGAAGACATGCACCCCATATAATTGGAAATGCAATAGCAATCATCATTAAGTAATTCATATACATTCCCCTTTCTATGCTAGTGTATTGACAAACTCAATCAGTTGAGTCACCAGATTTGGGAACAGTCCGCAAATCAGAATTAAAGTACATAGAATCAGCATTGGTGCAAGCATCAGGAATCCAGCTTCATGTGCATCAGATTCTGTTTCTTCTTTTTTCAGATATCCATTGATAGTCAAAGTAAAGAGGTAACCAGCTGTCAAGAGTGCACTGATTAGCAGCACAACAGGGCCAAGCCAGCCGAAGAAGTTGTGATGAGCAATTAGTGAGCCGGTGCACAGATACCATTTGGAGATGTAGCCAAACAGTGGCGGAATACCAATCAGTCCCAGAGAAGCTACCGTAATGCAGGCAAATGTGACAGGCATTTTGAGACCTAATCCATCAATTTTATCTGCACGTTCAGTATGTCCATGCATGATGATGGAACCAGCACCCATAAATAGCACATCTTTGATCATAGAATGTGCGGCTGCATGAAGCAATGCACCAGTTAACGACCAAGTATTTAAACCAGCTAATCCAAAGAGGATGTAGCTGACTTGAGAGACAGAAGAATAAGCTAATCTTTTCTTTAATATTTTTTCTTTATAAGCTAGTGTTGAGCCTACAAGAACAGTAATTAAAATGAGCATAAGCCATGCATATTGTACCCATGTAGAACATAGGAAGCTACTTCCATACAGAAAATACACTACACGCATAATTGCCAATACGCCAGCTTTGGTAATGACACCAGAAAGCACTGCAGATGCACATGCAGGTGCTACTGGATGTGCAGTTGGCAGCCATGCGTGCAAAGGCATCATTCCAGCTTTAGCACCAAATCCGACAATTGCAAGGAAAGCGCCAATCAAAAGCATATTACGCTGAAATAGCAGCTCAGAACTCAACTGAAGCTGATGAAGTTCGTTTGCAATAACTCCGCCTGTGACAAAATTGGTACTTCCTCCATAAACTGTAAACAGAAAGAATCCCCCTAAGCCTAGGGAAGCTCCAAAAACTGAATACAGCAAATATTTCTTTGCGGCTGAAATGGATTCTTCTGTTTGCGAATGAAGAACCAGAGGCATACTCAGCAGTGACATCAATTCAAAAAAGCAGTAGAGCGTCATATAGTTGCCAGCAAGGCATACCCCATTGAGAGCACCTAAAGTTAAAAGATAAAACACATAGAATCGTGGACGGTTATGTTCGTGTGTCATGTATTCAAAACTGTAAATACCAACCATCAGAAACATGAGTCCAGCCAGAAGAAGGAAGAACCTTCCAGCTCCATCAAACATAAATCTCAATGAAAGATGATCTGATAAATGAAGAAGATCAAATGAACCTTCCTGAGCAAAGCATAACAGAACAAAGATAAAGTTCAGTCCAAGAACAGATGCGGTAAAAAGATTTCTTCTGCGGTCATCCTGAAATACAGGAAGCAGGCAAAGAACCCCTGTTATCATAGGGAAAACAATAAGACCGGTGATTAATCCTAGCATAGTGAATCCTCCTATCTAAACATGGCAATGCCTTGAATGACAGCATTGACAATCGGCTGAGAGAAACATCCCATCAAGAAGTTCAATCCAATAAAAATATATAAAGAAAGACTCATTTCCTTGCTACGTGGATGGGTATGAACTTTTTCAGTTTTCGGATGAGTAAAAAGCACCAGCATTGCTGGAATATAATAACAAGCATTTAAAAGAGTACTGATTGCAAGAGCAGCAAGTGCAACAACTGTTTTGATAGATGAATATTCGATAGCTGCAGTTGTCAAATAGACTTTTGAGATAAACCCTGCAAAAAATGGAATGCCAATCATAGACATTGCACCAACAATAAAGGCAATCCCACTGAGCTTATCTCTTAAACCAGCCCCTTGGATATCAGAGAATTTTTTGCTTCCGCCTGAAACATCCATAAAGCCTCCACAGGCTGTAAATAGCATAGGCTTGGTAATTGCATGAACGATGATGTGCAGACAGGCAGCGGCAATTCCAGCTTCTGTTCCTAACCCAATTCCTAAGAAAATATAACCAATTTGAGCAACACTGGAATAGGCCAGCATGCGTTTAAGATCTTTTTCTTGTATTGCTTTGATAGAACCGATAATCATAGCAAATACTCCGAAGATAAACAGAACATTGGTTGCACGTTCATGGAAAATGATATTCATTCCAATGACACGATAGAAAATCTTAATCAGCAGGAAAATATATCCTTTTAGAACAAGTCCTGACAAAATAGAACTGCTGGAAACAGTTGCATTGCCGTGTGCACCAGGTAGCCAGGTGTGAAATGGGAAACAAGCACTTTTGATAGCTAGTCCCATAGAAAACAAGACAACGACCACACTAAGCGGGAATGCATAAGTTCCTGTCTGAAACAATACAGAGACAGACTGAGCGATGTTTTCCATCAAAAGATGTCCTGTAATATCATAAAGAATAGTAATGCCAATTAAGAACAGCCCTGACCCTAAAAGACTCATGAATAAATAGCGAACTGTTGCGACTAAGGCCTTTCCGGAGCGGTAGCGAATCATAACCAGTGCACAAGAAGCAATGGTATTGATTTCAACAAATACATATCCTGTAAATAAGTCATTTGTGTAAACAAGAGCTAAAAGAGATGCACTTAATAGAGAAACTAAAGTGAAGTACAAATTTGATTTTGTATCTTCAGTATCTTCAAATATGTGGTGCATGCCCCCCATTAAAGACAAAAGCATAATTCCTGAAAATAGTGATGCCATAATTGTTTCAAGGACTCCAACACGTATTTCATTGCCCCAAGGTGCTGGAAAGTGTCCCATCATATACACATAAGATTCTCCAGTACTCAATACATAAGCCATAGTCAAAAGAGAACCTACCAAAACACTAGTTAATACAAAGTAGCAGTATTTGCGGGCATTGGAGCCTTTTAATACAGAACATACGACACCGCCAGATAAAGTCAGAATGATTGACAGGAAAGGAAAATTTTGTACAAGATTCATTTTAATCTTCCTCCTTTTTAGACAGGACAATGATTTCTTCAATGTCCAGTGTATGATAACGATAATAGAGGCGAATTGTAAGAGCTAAAAGGAAGGCAGTTACACTGACTGAAACTACGATACCAGTCAAGACAAGACCGCTTGGAACAGGGTTGATATACGCTTCCATTGATTGAACACCATCAATGATAATAGGTGCTTTTCTGCCTTCTACATAGCCTTTGCAGGCAAGGAAAAGATATATTGCACAGTCCATAAAGTTAAATCCAATTATTTTTTTAATCAGATTTCGATTCAGAAGCATCGTTGTAAATCCGATGCTGAAGATAATGACTGCAACTGTTTCATAATAGTTGATAAAAAGCTGAATCATGTTACATTCCTCCTTTTCTAAACATAGTGAAGAATGTGTACATTGTGCAGGCAACAACACAGCCGACACAGATGTTCAAAGGCAAAATTAACCCTGAACTCAAAATTGCACCAGGTTCACCTAATGGAATTCCAGAATGCAGATGATTTGCACCAGTATAAAATGAATATGTTTTTAACAATGCATATGTAATCAGTGATGCAAAAGACACCCATTTAAATGTATTATAGGTAAAGAAACGCTTGGTCTTGTTGAAACCAAAGGCATTGTTGTAAAGAATGAGGGCTGCCCCTACAATGGCACCACCGGAAAATCCTCCGCCAGCAGAAATGTGTCCATTCAAAATAACATAAATTCCGAATAAAACAATCATTGGAAACAACAGTCGAGTTACTGTCTGTAAAATTAAGTCATTTCGAGGCTCATACATGCGATCATAGCCTTCATCACGAATTCCTTTTGTTTTTCTAAGTTTACCATCTGATCCGTAATCCATGCGCAGAAGAATCAGTACAGATACAGCTGCAATAAACAGCACATGAGATTCGCCTAGTGTGTCAAATGCACGGTAGTCCAGAATCATCCCTGCAACAATGTTTACAGCACCTGTTTCCTGAAGACCTGATTCAATATAGCGTTCAGACACTTCATTATTGGCAGGGTTGGAAGGATCACCAAAAGATGGAAGCTGAGATACTACACCAAGCAGGACAATAATCATTGCAACTGCAACAAATATACTAAAGATACGGTAGCTTTTTTCATACCATTGCTTGCCATGCGTTTTGGCTAAAGCTTGAAGTGAACTTTTTAATTCATCGATACGTTTGTTTTTTTCCTGAGCAGCATTTTCTTTTAAATGAAGCTGATCATGTATCACATGGTCTTTTGAAATGTAGTCTTCCTGAAGATCTGCATTTACCCAGTGGATCAATTTGCGCCAGCCCACCTGTTCATAGTCTTCTCTAATCTTCATGAGACGCTCTTTCCTCCTCTTCATCAATCAGATGAATTTTCTTGAATGTTGCAAAAAACAGCAATGTTGTAATTCCAGCACCTACTGCAGCTTCTGTGATAGCTAAATCCGGAGATTCCAAAAGAATCCAAATGACGCACATAATCAACGAAAAACTCATGTAAATAATAATGGAAGTTAAAATATCTTTTGTAAGTGCAACGCTGATTGCGCAAAGAATCAAAAACAAGCATAAAAGCATCACAAATAAATTCATTTGATAATCACCTCAACTTCATCTTTGATTTTTTCATTGGTCGTTACTTCCATGCGAACCAAAAGATGTGAACATGCTGGAGAAGAAATCCAGAAAAACACAATAACAAATAAGAATTTTAATGCAACAAAAGTAAATCCTGAGTAAAAAATCAAGCCAATCAGCACAAACAAGAGCCCCAATGTATCCTGCATTGCAGAAGAATGCATACGATTCAGGACATATCGAAACTTATAATTACCAAAGACAGAGGCCACAACAACAAATAAACCGCCAAAAAGAAACAGCGTTCCTAAAAGTACATTAATCATAGTCATCATGAAAATCTCCTCCTTCCTTTTCAATCACTCGCTGATTGTAGGCTCCAATGTAAATTCGAGTGAAAAACACTACGGCAAGAAAGCTAAACATAGCATAGATAATTGCCATATCCACAAGACCATCTTCTTTTAAATATACAGCGAGAATGCAGATAAGAAGAATAACCTGTGTTCCAATCATGTTGATGGCTACTATGCGGTCTGCAATGCGAGGCCCAATCAAAGTACGAATAAAACTAAAAAGAATCATCACGGCAATGACAATCATTGCAATGACAAGTGCAGTCTGCTTTATTTGTTCACTCATTTTCATCTTCCTCCAATTTCTTTAGAATTCTTACAAAGGCACAGTCTTCGATTCCTTCGGCCAAATCTCTATCTAAGCAATGTACAGAAAATACATTATCTTCCAAAGCTTCTGTAATTGTTCCTGGAGTTAATGTGATGAAGTTTGCCAACAGCGCCTTCGTCCAGTTTTTCTTCAAATCTACCGTAAAGACAACCATTGCTGGCTCCATACGGTACTTATCAGAAAAAATCCAATATAGAAGATGTTCATTTGCCTTAGCGATTTCAAGAACCAGAACAGCCAAAAGCTGAAGAAATAGTGGTGTTTTTTTAATCATTTTCCATTCATTTCTGATTGGATAATCAAGAAAAGTCACCGAGAACCATGTCAGTACAATGGAGAAACACACTCCAAAGAGTGCTAATTCTAATGTGAATTTTCCATTAAAAATAATCCATGCAAAAAAGAATATAAAAAACATATTTTATCATCCCCTTCTTAACATCTTATTATTTTAGAATTAAAAAAAATAAAGTCAATTATTATTAATTCTAAATAATTAGATGATGTATAAATTTACTAATTCTTTGTTTTTCGTCACCCTTTTTTTGAGGTAAAAGTTCTGTGTGAATAACAATCATCTAGGAGACATCTGCAAGATGGTTCAATGATGCAAATGACTATCTTGAAGGCAGTCATCATCAGTGTTACATTAAAAGCGGAGGTAACAAAATGATTATTCAAAGTAGAAATGTCTGGCTGAATGAAGAACTAAGACCAGCTCAGATTGAAGTAATTCAGGACAAGATTACAGGAATCTATGCATATGATGAAAAGGATACAGATATAGATTATGGAGAGCTGTGGATATTGCCTGGTTTTATCGATATTCATACACATGGATGGAATAAAGCGGATTCTAATAAACCGGTGATAGAAGATTTTAGAAAATGGCAGAAACATATGCCTTATGAAGGAGTAACTTCTTTTTTGGCAACGACATCAACACAGGGAAAAGAAGAGAATCGAAAAGCAATGGAAGTCCTTAAGAATCTGATTGAACATCAAGGTGAAGGTGCTGAAATCATGGGAATCAATGTAGAAGGGAACTACATTGATATGAAACGCAGAGGTGCACAAGACAAGGATTTTATCGTGAAGCCAGATGCAGATGAATTGTTGGAGTATCATCAACTATCTGGTAATCATATATTAACGGTTACATGTGCTGTAGAACATGATGAAGATATGCAATTTACCAAGAAAGTATCTGAAGCAGGAATTCGTGTATCCATTGGACATAGTGATGCTCTGTTTAGTGAGTGTGTAAGTGCAGTGGAAGCAGGTGCCACTGGAATTACTCATTGTGGTAATGGTATGCGTCCATTTCACCATCGTGAACCAGGAGTCTTTGGTGCTGCACTTAATTTGAATGAGCTTTATGCTGAAGTGATTGGTGATGGGATTCATGTGCATTTTGAAACAGCTCATCTGATTGGCATGATGAAAGGGAAAGATAAACTGATTCTAGTCACAGATTCTGCTGAACAGAAAGATGATCCTGATTATGCAAAATACAACACAATAGGTGCTTTTCGCTTAGAAGATGGTACATTGTTTGGCTCTGCACTCTATGTCAACAAAGGCGTGGATAACCTGCATCGTCAGGCACATCTTCCGCTTGTGACTTGTATCAATGCGGCAACAATCAACCCAGCAAGATATCTGGGGTTTGATGATCGTAAGGGAACATTAGAAGCTGGAAAAGATGCAGATATCGTAGTATGTGATGAATATATTCAGCTGACACAGGTATATTGCAAAGGAAAAACACAGTTACAATCATGAAGGAAATGGGTATCTTTTCCTTTTATAATGGATAATTGTGCCTGATTATTTAATTTTTAATTCTAAAAAATGTGTATAATGTTCAGCGTTGAGGTGATAGATGTGAAAAATACAGGTTTTCGTATACTGATTTATATCATTGGATTGTTTATTAATGCTTTTGGAATTGTTATGTCTGCAAGCACTGGTCTTGGTGTGGCGTGTGTGACATGTTTCTGTACAAACTTATCAAATTTCTTAGGAATTACACTGGGAAATGCATTTACAACACTCTATGTGTTTTATGTGTTTCTTGAATTTGTCATGTTGAGAAAAAATTTTGGAGTGAAGAATCTGCTTCAGTTGTGTTTTGCATTTATTCTGGGATTCTTTACTGATTTCATTAAGAGCTTTTTAGTCCTGACTCCTCAAGGACTGATTCAGCAGCTGATCTTGTTGATTGTTTCTTTATGGGTGCTTGCGTTAAGTGTAGTGATTTTGATTAACTGTGATCTTGTGCCTAGTGCTCCAGATGGATTTGTTCAAGTTCTTTCCAGCAAGCTGAAGAAAGAATTTGGGAATGTAAAAGTATTCCATGACATTATCATTGCATCCTTAGGTGTGCTGATTGGCTTTCTTTATGGTCAGCCTGAAGGATTAGGGATTGCAACTGTGATTGCAGCACTGACACTTGGAAAAATGATTGGATTCTTAGAAATTTATCTTAAAAAACCAATTCGTACACTTTGTGGATTATCTGTAAATTAAAATTAAATGCCCTCTTTACTGGATATAAACCGGTAAGGAGGGCATTTGATTGTTATTCAGAAGTTGAAACAGGTTTTTTCTGCATAGATTGTATACAAGTTCTTTGCGGTTCTTGGTCCTGTTTTAGTTTTTGAAGACGATCTTTTAATCCTTGATACAAATAATCAAGATCCTTTGGAAGATTTTCAATGCGATATTTTATGTTTGCCTGCAGTGTCTTTTGAATCGAGAAATGAGGTGGCACAAACTGCAAAAAACTGTTTTTTTCACCAAAAGTGTTGTACTGTTCAGCTTGGAAATAAAACAGATTTTTGCAGATATACATATTTGTATCAAGGTACTGATTGCGTAGTTCTTGTAAATCATTCAAAGTATCTGTGGAATGTACAAATGTAATAAATTCTGCATTGGCGAACTTGTTTCGTATTTCAAGAAGTGATAACGGCGTTTTCGTTTCATCTATAAAGTATCCATCCGTTGTGACATCAAGCATGATCCATTTATTTAGTTCCCTGTCATAGATTTCTGTCACTACATGATTATCAAAGTCATAGGGAGAATATGGAAGGATACGAACACGTCGTGCGTAGATTCCGATTGCAAGAGCGCATTCTGCCAGTATCTTGGACTTGTTTAGGCAGTTGATGCCTTGTTCAGGGTTATCTAGACTATATTCTAATAGTCGTAATGCATTGCATTCAATATGGTTGTCATACCATGACGAATGTGTCAATCTAGGGGCTAAATCATGAAGCAGTCGCTTTGCCCTGATAAAATCGCTTCCGTTTCCTGCAATATTCAGCAAGTCATATTTGTTACGCAGTTCTTCAAACTCAGGACAATCAAACTCATAGAGGAACTCTTGCGTGTTTCCACTTTCAAACTCCTGATTGTGGAAAAGTATGCCTCTGTATATGTTCAGCATTTGTTGTGCAATTTCTTTTTCATTCATAATGGAACCTCTTTATTATGAAATATTATATCATTTTAGATAGTACATGGATAAGAAAAGCTGGAGGTTATCCAGCTTGTTTCTTAAAGTTTATCTAGTCCCAAACGTTCTAGTTCGCTATCGATGCGTGCCATTTCTTCGTTTGTCAGCATCCAGTTGAATGTGTCAGTGTTTTCTTTGACATGGCGAGTGCTAGTCACACCAACTAGGGATGTGCTGACATAGTCTTTCTGACATGTCCAGTTGATTGCAACCTGAGATACAGGGGCATTGTGAGCTTCAGCAATCTCATCCAGTGTTTTCATCAGTTCCATCACTTTAGAGAAAGTAGGTTCAGAGAATCCTTTGTAGAATGTATAGCGTACATCATTTGGTTCCCAGTTAGGAATTTCACGATAACGTCCAGAAAGGATACCGCCACCGATAGAACCATAAGTCATAGTATCAATACCATGTGCTGTACACCATTCCATCATTTCTTTATAGCGCTGGTCCAGCATAGAGAATGGAGGCTGTACAACATCAACTTTGCCATACTTCATTGCTTCTTCAATCAGAGGAATATCTGCGTTAGAAAGACCAATATAACGGATAGCACCCTGTTCTTTAGCGAAATTGAGCGCACACATTGTTTCAGCGATTGGAGTTGATGGATCAGGCCAATGCAGGAAGTAGAAGTCTACATAATCTGTCTGAAGATTACGCAGTGAACTTGCCAGTTCTCTTAACACAGATCCAAATTTAGCATCACGATAAACGCCTCTAGTTTCACGTTTATAGAAGTCATTAGGTACTCCAAATTTAGTGGAAATCAGAATCTTAGAACGATCCATTGTCTTGATGGCTTCACCAACAATTTGTTCAGCAGCACCATTTCCATAGTTTGCGGCAGTATCAATCAGGTTAACACCATGATCCACCATAGAACGGATTGCGGCGATGGCTTCTTCACGACTTGAACCATTGCTCCAGCGGTTTGAATCAAGTCCCCATGTACCTACAGCGAGTTCAGATACATCAACATTAGCATTTTTAAAGTGTTTATATCTCATAAAAGTCTCCTATTCTATCCTTATTATATATGGTTTTTAAAGGTGTTCAATAAAAAGGATGGAAGATTAATCTGGTAAAAGTTAAAAGGAGACATCAGTCTCCTTAAAATTATAATAAGAAATAGGCAACGAAAATGAAATCAAGCACATAAACGATAGGCTGAATTTCTTTATGTCTGCCTGCAGCCAGTTTAGATACTGTATATGCGATGAAACCAAATGCGATACCATCAGAAATAGAATATCCAAGAATCATAATAATTACTGTTAAAAATGCAGGAACTGCAGTAGTGAAGTCAGGCCAGTCAATTTCTTTCAGCTGCTGAGCCATCAAAACACCAACAATAATCAATGCTGGTGCAGTAGCAGCAGATGTGATGACAGACAAAATTGGATAGAAGAATACAGACAATAAGAAGCATACACCAGTTGTAACAGCAGTTAAACCAGTACGTCCACCAGCAGCAACACCTGAACCAGACTCAACAAATGAAGTAACTGTTGATGTACCTAATGCAGCACCGACAACAGTACCGATCGAGTCAGACAGCAATGCTTTTTCAACATTTTCCATTTCTCCATTTTCGTTCACAAGACCAATATTGTTTCCAACTGCAACTAGTGTTCCAGCTGTATCAAAGAAGTCAACAAACAGGAAGCTGAATAGAACCAAAGGCAGTGTTGGCTGTGCTATCATATCTTTAAATCCTCTTGCGAATGCACCTACAGTGCTGAAGTCCAGATTAACGGACATAAATCCAGTAGGCAGTGCAGGAAGTGGAGCGCTGATGCCTTCTAAGCCAAGAGCTCTCATAATGATACCCACAACTGTTGTAATGATGATACCAATGAAAACAGAACCATTAATGTTTTTAGCCATTAATACAATAGTAACCAGGATACCAAAAATAGCTAAGAGAACCACAGGATCTTTGAAATTGCCAAGTGATACCAGTGTACTTGCATTGTCTACAACGATTCCCCCGTTAATAAATCCAATGAATGCGATGAAGAATCCAATACCTGCACCGATAGCAAGCTTCATGTTTTTAGGAATCGCGTTGATGATCATCTTACGGATACCTGTAACAGAAATAACGACAAACAAAAGACCGGAAACAAAGACTGTTGCCAGAGCAGCTTCCCAGCTGTAGCCATAAGTCAGAACTACAGTATAAGTAAACAGTGCGTTAACACCCATACCTGGAGCCAAAGAAACTGGATAGTTCGCAAGAACACCCATCAAAATGGAAGCAAGACCTGCAGAAACTGCAGTTGCGAAGAAGACAGCCTCTTGAGGCATGCCTGTGACAGCCAGCATACCTGGGTTAACCGCCAGAATGTATGCCATGGCAAGGAAAGTGGTCAAACCTGCAATGATTTCAGTTTTGACGTTGGTGTGTTTTTTGGTAAGTGAAAAAATCTTTTCTAACATATATACCTTTTCCCCCTTATGTTCTCTGTTAAATTGTGGTTCAACAGAAAAAACATGGTCTAATTATATCGCTTATTCGATATGTGTTCAATGAAACAGGTGTGAAATTTCAGATTGGTTTTTATGCTTTTGTGCTAATTTTGCTAGGGAATCATACTAATGTGAGCTATAATAAAAAAAGGGGGATTGAATCATGCAAGTAGATTTCCTTCATGTATTAAAGCAGTTTCTTGCACCTTACAATGTCAACATCACTGTGTTAAAAAAGCCATATCATTCATTTCACAGCGAAGATTATTTTACGCTTCGAAGCATGATCAATCCTGAAGATGGTTTTTTGAAGACAGCCATGAAATTTATTACACATCTTCCTTTAAATCACATGGTGATTGTACAGGATTATATGGGTGTTTTTCATGTGCTTTTCTTAATGCCAGACAATTTAGATGCAGTCATCATTGGACCTTTTCGAATCATGAAAGATCGAGAAAGTCACAGCAAATTAAAATCGTTGGTGGATGCAGATGTCTATCATCATTTAAAGGAATATCTGATCATGATTCCAACGATTCGTGAGAATCTGATGAATGTGAATATTACTTCTATGCTGGCGCTTTTATATTCTAAAGAAAAACTGAAGATTCAGCATATTGTTGAGGAAACACCGCTGCATTTTGTTCCAAATAAACGTCTTTTTACGAAAGAAACAGAAGATGTTGAAGAAAGAATGAAGCGACTAGAGGAACGCTACTATTATGAAAATGAGGCTTTGGAAGCAGTAAGTGCAGGAAATGTTGCCAAAGCAATGGAAATGATGAGAAAAATGGGAGGGCTGGATGTCGCAAAACGCTTTGCCTTGTCTCGAAGAAGTCAGAAAAACAGTTTGATTATTTTCAATTCACTGCTTCGCAAAGCGATTCAAAAGGCAGGGGTTCATCCTTATTATATTGATGAAATCAGCTCCAGGTATTCGCAGATGATTGAACTGGTCATGGATGATAATGAATATTATATGATGATGAATATGATGATGAGTGATTACTGCTCCTATGTACAAATGTATGCAGCAAATCAGTATTCGTCGCTGATTCGAAAAATAGTGAACTATATCAATATGGATTTATCAAAAACTCATTCTCTTCAAGAGATTGCGAATCATGTGAGCATGAATCCAAATTACATTTCTGCTCAGTTTAAACAGGAAACAGGGATGACCATCACATATTATATCAATCATCAAAAAATGAAACGTGCTGCTGAGCTTCTTCGAGATACGCAGCTTTCGATTACTGCTGTTGCTGAAGCGGTTGGATTTTTAGATTTGAACTATTTTTCAAGACTTTTTAAGAAGCAAATGGGAAGGAGTCCTTCAGCATTTCGAAAGAAATAAAAATGTGCTAATTTAACTTAAAAATATCCTAAATCTAAAGGAATCTTCAATGTATAATCATGGCATGAAACCCCTTTCATTTTTGTGTGTGGGGACACATGATGAATGGGCAATTCGAAGATATCTTTTAGTTTAAGGAGGAGAAGATTGTGAACAAAAAGATTAAGAAGTTCCTGAATCTATTTGGTGGCGAAGAAAATATCACCAAAGTAGATTACAGTGAAAATCATCTGTACGTTTCATGTAACGTGAACAAAGTGGATCTGGAAGGATTAAAGAAAAACAAAGCAGTTGTTGATGTAAATCTGACAGATAAATGTGAAGTGACATTCAAGGGGAATGCACTGGAACACTATGACAAGTTTGAAGTGCTGGGCAAGGAAAAACTGGCAAAGCCTTTAAGCAAGGAAGTTTATGTAACTGCTAAGACATGGCAGATTGCACTGTTCTCTATGAACAACGCATCAACAAACTGCTATATGCTTCTGATGAACTATGTCAGCTACTATGCAGTTGGTGTTGCAGGTCTTTTAACAACAACTGTTGGGTTCCTTTTGACAGCGATGCGTCTTTGGGATGGTATTACTGACCCAATCATTGGGTTCTTTATTGACAAGACAGATGGTAAGTTTGGTAAGTTCCGTCCATTTATTATTTTAGGTAACATTATTTTGGCTGTGATGTCTTGGGTAATTTATCATACAACACACATGGTTCCAGAAAATGTGCGTTTGTTGTATTTTATTGGCTGCTATCTGATTTATATTATTGGTTATACATTCCAGACTGCATGTACAAAAGCTGGTCAGACTTGTATTACAAACAACCCAACTCAGCGTCCAGTTTTCTCTATGTTTGACTCTGTGTTTACAATGGTTGCATTCATGGGTGGTACAATCCTGGCAACTGCTGTTCTGCTTCCTATGCACGGTAATCAGTACAGCATTGGTTTCTTCTCACAGTTCCATCTGATTACTGTAATTATTTCTGCAGTATTGATGATTTTTGCAGTGATTGGTATCTGGTCACATGACAGAACTGAATTCTTTGGTACTGGCAGCGAAGGGCCTAAAGTTGAATTCAAAGACTACTGGCGTGTTATCAAGTCAAATCGTGCTCTTCAGATGCTGGTTGTATCAGCTTCTACAGATAAACTGGCAGCAACTGTTCGTCAGAATACAATCCTGACAACAATTTTCTTCGGTATTCTGGTTGGTGATATGGCTCTTTCTGGTACACTCAGTGCTGTTATTATGATTCCTGGTATCTTCCTGGGGCTTTGGGGAATGAATGTTTCTCGTAAAGTAGGAATGAAGAAAGTTATGGTATGGTCAAGCTGGGCTGGTATCGTTGGTGCTGTTCTTCAGCTAATCTGGCTGCTGTTTGCAGATGTAACTCAGCTGTCTTTGACAAACATTGGCTTCGTTACTATTTCTTACTTCGTGATTCAGATTATCTATCAGTCATTGGGCGGCATCTCTCAGTCCATTGTTATTCCTATGATTGCAGACTGCACTGACTATGAAACTTATAAGAGCGGCAAATATGTTCCTGGTATGATGGGTACACTGTTCTCATTTGTTGACAAGCTGATTTCTTCTCTGGCAACTTCTGTTGTATCCTTGGCTGTTGCAGCTATCGGATATACTGCTACACTGCCTCAGATTGGAGAACCAGCAACACCTGCACTGCTGTGGTGCTACATTTTCCTTGCAGTTGGTCTTCCAATGTTCGGTTTGATCTGTAATGTTATTGCTATGTATTTCTATCCGCTGGATAAAGAAAAAATGGAAGAAATCCAGCTTGCAATTGCAGATATCAAGAAATCTGCTGACTAATCAGTATAGTGGTCACTTTTTGATGACATAAATTTTGATGCTTGGTGCAGTGAAAACAGCATCAGGCTTATTAAAGGAGGAAAATATGAGACAAGTATTAGAATTCAACACAAGATGGGCATTCTCTAAAGAAACAGAAACACGTCCAGAAGTGATGCCAAACAAATGGGTGTGGGTGAATCTTCCACACACTTGGAACAACATCGATGGTATTGATGGAGGAAATGACTATTATCGCGGTACATGCTGGTACGCTAATGAAGTAGACAAGACTGAATGGCTGCCAAAGGCAGATCAGTATTATCTTGAACTTAGAGGTGCTAACTCAAGTGCAGATGTGTATGTAAATGGAAAGCATCTGGCACATCATGATGGTGGATACTCTACATGGAGAGTGAATGTTACAGAAGAATTTAAAAACAGCGAAAAACCATTTGTAGTTGTATCTGTGGACAATAGTCCTAATGAAATCGTATATCCACAGATGGCAGACTTTACCTTCTATGGTGGATTGTATCGTGATGTGAACATCATCTGTGTCAATGAATCTCATTTTGATTTGGATTATTATGGAGCTCCTGGTGTTAAGGTAACTCCAACTGTAAAAGATGCAGATGCAGATGTTGAAGTAGAAGTTTTCACAACAAATGCAAAAGCAGGACAGACACTGACTTATACAATCAAATATCCTTGTGGACGAGTTGTGGAAACAAAAACTGTAGATGCTTCTGAAACAAAAGTGACTTTTGAGATGAAGAATGTTCATAAATGGCATGGACGCAAAGATCCATATCTATACACATGTGAAGTCACACTGAATGAAGGAGAAGAAGTGCTGGACAATGTAATCACACGATTTGGTGTACGTACATTTAGAATTGATCCAAATGAAGGATTCTATTTGAATGATGAATATTATCCATTAAGAGGTGTGTCAAGACATCAGGATAGATGGGGTAAAGGGAATGCATTAAGTAAAGAAGACCATAAAGAAGACATGGAACTGATTGCAGAAGTAGGTGCAACAACCATTCGTCTTGCGCATTATCAGCACGATCAGTACTTCTATGATCTGTGTGATGAATATGGTATGGTGATTTGGGCAGAAATCCCTTATATCTCTAAACATATGCCAACAGGAAGAGAAAACACAATTTCTCAGATGAAAGAACTTGTTGCACAGAACTATAATCATCCATCGATTGTGGTATGGGGACTTTCAAATGAAATCTCTATGCAGGGATCTACTCCAGATTTGTTAGAAAATCATCAGATTTTAAATGATCTGTGTCACGAAATGGATCCAACTCGTTTAACAACGATTGCATGTGTATCACCTACACCAATTGATGATCCGTATATTCGTATTCCTGATGTAATTTCATATAATCACTACTTTGGATGGTATGGCGGAGAAGCTAGCCAGAATGGTCCATGGATGGATCACTTCCATGAAGTAAATCCTGAAATCGCAATTGGTATGAGTGAATATGGATGTGAAGCACTGAACTGGCATACTTCAAATCCAACACAGGGAGACTACACAGAAGAATATCAGGCATATTATCATGAAGAGCTGATCAAACAGCTGTTCACAAGAAAATACATCTGGTCTACACATGTGTGGAACATGTTTGATTTTGGTGCGGACGCACGTGCAGAAGGCGGAGAAAACGGACAGAACCATAAGGGACTGGTAACGATGGACCGTAAATACAAGAAAGACAGCTTCTATGCATACAAAGCATGGTTGAGTGATGATCCATTTGTACATCTGTGCGGAAAGAGATATGTTGACCGTGTCGAAGATGTGACAAAGGTAACAGTGTACTCAAATCTGCCTGAAGTAGAACTGTTCGCAAATGGTGTTTCATTAGGCAAGAAGACAGCAGAAGATCATTTCTTCTATTTTGATGTACCAAATGCAGGCACAACAGAATTGAAGGCAGTCGCTGGTGAAATTGAAGACTGTGGTACAATCCGCAAGGTGGAAGTATTCAATGAAGCTTACAGACTGAAAGAAAAAGGTGCAATCCTGAACTGGTTTGATGTTGAAATGCCTGAAGGATATCTGTCAATCAATGATAAGATCAGTGAAATCATGAAGACAGAAGGCGGTAGAATGCTGTTTGGTCAGCTGATGGCTGGCATGATGGGCCAGATGGGCGGTAAAGAAGGCGCTGGTTCTATGGCTGAAATGGCTAAGGGAGAAGGCGCTCAGCAGATGATGGGCGGATTTACTGTTCTTCGTCTTGCAAGCTTAATTGGCGGCATGGCAAACGTTGAAATCACAAAAGAACAGCTGCTTGGATTGAATGCACAGTTGAACAAGATTCCTCGTGCATAAAAAGATAAAGGAGATTGAAAAATCTCCTTTTACATTTATTTCATTTAACAATCCAAGTATAATTAAATATATAGAGGAGTAAAAACATGAGACAAGGTTTAGAATTCAACACAAGATGGGCATTCTCTAAAGAAGCAGAACATAGACCTGAAACAATGCCAAACAAATGGATATGGGTCAATCTTCCACACACTTGGAACAACATTGATGGTATTGATGGTGGTAATGACTATTATCGAGGGACATGCTGGTATGCCAATGAAGTCGATAAAACAGAATGGCTTCCAAAGGCAGATGAATATTATCTGGAATTCAAAGGTGCTAACTCAAGTGCAGATGTATATGTAAACGGAAAACATCTGGCGCATCATGATGGCGGGTACTCTACATGGAGAGTGAATGTCACAGAAGAATTCAATGCAGCAGAAAAGCCATTTGTTGTGGTATCGGTTGATAACGCACCAAATCGTGAAGTGTATCCACAGATGGCAGACTTTACTTTCTATGGTGGACTTTACAGAGATGTAAACATCATCTGTGTGAATCATTCTC
This sequence comes from Erysipelotrichaceae bacterium, assembly GCA_017473335.1. Lineage (GTDB taxonomy): Bacteria > Bacillota_I > Bacilli_A > Erysipelotrichales > Erysipelotrichaceae > RGIG1896. Next base: position 86,330 of record JAFULN010000014.1, on the reverse strand, counting down.
ATTTCGATCTGGATTATCATGGAGCACCAGGTATTGCAGTGACACCAGAAGTAAATGGTAAAAATGCAAATGTCACAGTTGAAGTGTACACAACCAACGTAAAAGAAGGACAGACACTGACATATAAGGTAAAAGCTGCATGTGGATGTGTAGTGGCAGAAAAGACAGTACCAGCAACTGAAACAAAAGTGGTACTGGAAGTGGAAGATGTACATCTGTGGCATGGAAGAAAAGACCCATATTTGTATACAGCAGAAGTAACACTGAATGAAGCAGAAGAAGTACTGGATAATGTCAGCACAAGATTTGGTGTACGTACATTTGAAATCCATCCAGAAAATGGTTTCATTTTGAATGGAGAAGAATATCCATTAAGAGGTGTATCAAGACATCAGGATAGATGGGGAAAAGGTAATGCATTAAGTAAAGAAGATCATAAAGAAGACATGGAACTGATCGCAGAAGTAGGATGCACAACGATTCGTTTGGCACACTATCAGCATGATCAGTACTTCTATGATTTGTGTGATGAATACGGTATGGTAGTATGGGCAGAGATTCCATATATTTCAGATCATATGCCTACAGGAAGAGAAAATACGATTTCACAGATGAAAGAACTGGTCTATCAGAATTATAACCATCCATCAATCGTTGTATGGGGACTTTCAAATGAAATCTCAATGAAGGGATCAAGTGAAGATCTGATAGAAAATCATCGAATCCTGAATGATTTGTGTCATGAAATGGACAAGACAAGACTGACAACAATCGCATGTGTGTCGATGTGCAGTATGGATGATCCATATGTACAGATTCCAGATGTTGTTTCTTATAATCATTACTTTGGCTGGTATGGCGGCGATACAACGATGAACGGACCATGGTTTGACAAGTTCCATGCAAAGCATCCAAATATTCCAATTGGATGTTCAGAATATGGCTGTGAAGCGCTGAACTGGCATACATCAAATCCTACACAAGGTGACTACACAGAAGAATATCAGGCGTATTATCATGAAGAACTGATCAAACAGCTGTTCACAAGAAAATATATGTGGGCGACACATGTATGGAACATGTTTGACTTTGGTGCAGATGCACGTGCTGAAGGCGGAGAAAATGGGCAGAATCACAAGGGACTTGTGACAATGGACCGTAAATATAAGAAAGACAGCTTCTATGCATACAAAGCATGGCTAAGTGATGATCCATTTGTACATCTGTGTGGTAAAAGATATGTTGATCGTGTAGAAGATGTAACAAAGGTGACAGTGTATTCGAATCTTCCAGAAGTTGAACTATTCGCAAATGGTATTTCTTTAGGCAAAAAGAGTGCAGAAGATCATTTCTTCTATTTTGATGTACCAAATGCAGGCAGAACAGAACTGAAGGCAGTAGCAGGTGAATTTGAAGATACATCTGTCATCAATAAGGTAGAAGTGTTCAATGATGCGTACCGTTTGAAAGAAAAGGGAGCTATCCTGAACTGGTTTGATATTGAAGCTCCTGAAGGATATTTCAGTATCAATGATAAAATTAGTGATATTCTAGCATCTTTAAAGGGAAAACTTGTTTTGATGGGGCTTGCGAAAGATGTCATGAAACAAATGAAGAGCTCAGATAAGAAAAAAGGCGGTATGGGTGATATGATGCCATCTGGTGATGGCTTAATGCAGATGCTTGGTGGATTCTCTATCCTGCGCATTGCTTCCATGGCATCCATGGCGAATATTACATTCACTAAGGAACAGCTGCTTGATATCAATAAGAAACTCAACAAAATCAAAAAGAAATAGTTTAATACATAGTTTTCCAAATCAAAAGGTCCAGAAATCTGGACCTTTATACTATTTAACTCTAAGCATTCGATACCCAACGCCAATATGGGTCTGAATGTATTTTGGAGAAGAGGTGTCTGTTTCTATTTTTTTTCTTAGCGTTGCCATAAAGACGCGAAGCGCAGGAGTATCATTTCCTCCTACATTCCCCCATATTTCATTGAGTATATACCCATGAGTCAAGACTTTTCCAGTATTTTTAGCCATAAGACAAAGAAGTTTATATTCAATAGGCGTTAAGTGAATTTCTTTTCCATTTAAAAAAGTGCATCCTGCAGCATAATCTATGCAAAGCTGACCATTTTCATAGATGCTTGCTTCACTGCTGAGTTTTGTAGAATCATAGCGAACTCTGCGTAGTGCAACTCTCACTCTTGCTAGAAGTTCATCCACAGAAAAAGGCTTTGTTAAGTAATCATCTGCGCCTGCATCAAGCGCTTCAACTTTGTCTTTATCATCACTTCTTGCAGAAATGACAATGATTGGCATATTACTCCACTGTCTGATTTTCTGGATGATTTCTACTCCCTCCATATCTGGAAGTCCTAAATCTAAAAGTATGATATCTGGGCGATATGATAAAGCTGACATGAGTGCAGAAGAACCAGTTTTTACTTGCTGATATTGATAATTCTGAGTATCAAGTGTTGCGGCAATAAAATTGGATATTGCACGATCATCTTCAACGATTAATATTTGTGGTTTAGTCATAAATATCTTGTACCTCCGATGCGTTTAATGAGAATTCGAACACAGAACCTTGCGGCTGATTGTCATACATGGAAATGACTCCATTGTGGGCGTGAATAATGGATTTACATAATGCAAGTCCAAGTCCCATTCCTCTGCGGCTGTCTCCACTTAAATTATCCAAAGTCGTAAACATATCAAACAAAGAGGACTGCTTATCTTTCGGAATCCCTGGACCCTCATCACACACCTGTATGATTACTTTCTCTTTTTTATGAAATGCCTTGATGATGATTTTGGTTGAAGGTGGTGTATGCTTAATGGCGTTGTTTAATAAATTGATCAGCACCTGGACAATTAAGCTTGCATCCATTTCAGCCATCATGAAGGTGTTTTCAAGTTCAACATGCAAAGGGTGTGAGGTGATTGTAGCATCGACATGATTTAACGCTTCTTCTATGACTTCTTCTACAAGTTCACTTTCAAAATGAATGTTCATGTTTCCATTTTCTATTCGGGTAATGGAAAGAAGATTTTCTACTAACTGAATCAGCCATTTTGCATCTTCATGAATTGCTTGACTTAATTCTGATATTTTTTGAGGATTTAGTTTTTCCTGGGAATTCATCAGCAGCAGAGCATTTCCACTTATTGTGGTTAACGGTGTTCTTAAATCGTGTGAAATCATTCGCAAAAGATTAGCTCGAAGAGCTTCCTGCCTTGCTTTTTCTTCGATTTCTTGTTTTAGTTTCAGCATATGCTGTGTTTCCAGCACCATAGCACACTGTTCAAGGATGCTGCTCATTAGATTTTTTTCGAAATTTAACAGTGGCTCATTTTTTAAGTCAATACCGCAAATTGCCATAACCTTTTCTGTACCAATGATTGGCCAGACCATCAGTTGACTTTCCGGATATAAGGAGGTTGTATTTCCACAGATTTGTTTTCGTACAATGGCACATTCTGCAACGTTATCGTCTAATGAGGAATTCATTTCATATTTTTCAAAAGGAAAATAATAGGTGGCTTCAATGATATTGTCTTGATTGACTTTGGCCATTAAAATATCCTTTTCAAGCAATATTTTCAGCTGTCCTGCACAAGCTTCCAATACAGAATCTGTACCTTCTGCTTGTGATAATACTCGAGAACTTTCTAACAAGATTTCTGTTCTATACGCTTTCTGTGAACTCTCTAGTGCCTGTGATTTAATGCGTACCGTTAATGAACTTTGAAGCAAAGCAGCCACTAGCATTACAGCAAATGTAGCAATATTTTTAGGTTCACTGATTAGTGTAAAATAAGGAGAAGTAAAGAAGAAATTAAAAATTAAGACAGATAAAACTGAAAAAACAAGGCTATAGCTTCTTCCGTTTGTGATCATGGCAATTACCAATACACCAATAAGATAAACCACAATCACATGAACATCAGTCAAGCTTAATAAAAGAAATAGATATCCTATTGCAGTACATATCAGCAGTACCAAAATCATTTTTAGGACATCTTCAACAGATAATTTTTCCATAGAATTGTTGTGTGGAAAATGCATATTCTGAGTGTGCTTATGAAAAGGTATAACCATAATATCAGCATTAGGCGTAAATTTTGAGAAATGTGCATACAGGCGTTTTGATGTTCCAAAAGGATAGAAGTGAAATACATCTTCCTGAAGAAAAATATGTGTAGCACTGCTGATTCTTGAATATTCAGCACTTTGAAGCGCAAAGTCTTGTTCGGTCAGTGTAATAATTCGTGCGCCTTTTTTTTCTGCTAGGGCAATGTTTTTTTTCATGCCTGAATGTTCACGTAAAATAGCATTATCTGCTACAACAGCACTGAATCGAGCGTTTAATAAAGTCGCCATATCAGCAGCCAGACAAATTGCCTTTTGATGATCTGATGCATTTGAGATACAAACTATAACATGTTTTTCTTTCATGGAAGGCGAGCTCCTTTTTTTTAGAGTATATCATAAAAAACGTAGAACTCTTAGGTGACGATAAGTATCTTAACAATATCTTAATACACTGTCTTTACGTTTTAACTGCATGCACACAGCAGCAAAGGTAAAATAAAAAAACAGAGAGGATATTGACTATGTATTTTTTCAAAAGAAAGCAATTGAATCCTTCACAGATTATTCTTATAAGCTTTTTACTTTTGATTATCGGCGGAACGGCGATGCTTATGCTTCCTGTCTCGTCAAAGACGATGACATCAACGCCATTTATGACCAGTCTGTTTACTGCTGTTTCTGCAACCTGTGTAACAGGTCTTGTCTTAGTTGATACAGCTACACATTGGTCACTTTTTGGCCAGATGATTATTCTTTTGCTTATTCAAATTGGAGGTATGGGTGTAGTTACAATGGCCATTTCTATTGCCGTATTTACAGGGAGGAAAATAAGCTTTCGACAAAGATGGATTATGCAGGAATCGGTTTCAGCACCTCAAGTTGGAGGAATCCTTCGACATACACGATTTATCTTGAAAATTACATTTATGATGGAAATGCTTGGTGCTTTTCTTCTTGCTTTTAGATTTGTACCGCAATTTGGATTTTTTAAAGGATTGTGGTTTAGCCTGTTTCATTCAATTTCTGCTTTCTGCAATGCGGGGTTTGATTTAATGGGCAGGTCAGCTCCATTTTCATCTCTAACGAACTATCTTAGTGACCCATTGATTGTCTTTGTGATTTCATCTCTGATTATTTTCGGAGGTCTTGGTTTTTTGACTTGGAAAGATATTGAAACACATCATTTTAATTTCAAACAGTATTCACTGAGCTCAAAACTCATTATTAAAACAACATTGTTTCTAGTATCTGCTTCATTTGCCTACTTTTTCTTTATAGAACTCAATGAGTTCGAGTTCTCTGATCGACTTCTTGCCAGCTGGTTTCAGGCTGTTACTCCTAGAACTGCTGGGTTTAATACACTGGATCAAACCCTTCTTAGTGAATCGGGAATTCTGATAACGATTATTCTAATGCTGATTGGAGGAAGTCCAGGTTCCACAGCTGGCGGTTTTAAAACAACCACTTTGGCTATTTTGGTGTTAAGTGTGCAATCGGTTTTTGTTCATCGAAGCAATCCACAGGCCTATGGACGCAGAATCTCAATGGATTCTTTGCATAATGCTAGTTCAATTTTTATGCTTTATCTTGTTTTGTTTACAACAAGTGCACTTGTCATCACTCATCTTGAACATATTCCGTTATTAAGTGCACTTTATGAAACTGCATCCGCAATTGGTACTGTGGGTCTTACAATGGGGATTACACCTTCGCTTTCAACCTTATCACAGATTATCTTAATAGGGTTGATGATATTTGGCAGAGTTGGAGGCCTCACAATTATCTATGCAGTTTTTTCTGGAAGCAGTTCTAATGTGCTGCAGTACCCACAAGAAAAAGTTGCAGTGGGATAGAAAGGAATCTTATGAAGACAGTTTTATTAATAGGTTTAGGAAGATTTGGCCGTCATATGGCTCAAAAATTAAAAGAGCTCCACCACGATGTTTTAGCAGTAGATCATAATGAGCAGCGTGTGAATAATATTTTGCCGTTTGTTACAAATGCAGTAATTGGTGATAGTACAAATGAACAATTCATTTCATCTTTGGGAGTTAGAAATTTCGATGTCTGTGTTGTAGCGATTGGTGATGATTTTCAAAGCTCTCTTGAAACTACAGCACTGTTGAAAGATTATGGTGCGAAATTTGTTGTTGCCAGAGCTTCAAGAGAGGTACATGCTAAGTTTTTACTTAGAAACGGAGCAGATGATGTGGTCTATCCTGAAATGCAGATGGCATCATGGGCTGCAGTAAGATATAGTTCAGATCATATTTTTGATTACATTCAATTATCAAATGATTATTCTATTTATGAATGTGATATTCCCTTCAGCTGGATAGGAAAAAGTGTAATGGATCTGCAGGTGCGCCAACAATATAATGTCAATATTTTGGCAGTTAAATCTAACGGAGTACTTCAGCCCATGCCGGGACCTAAATATATCTTTCAATTCAAAGATACTGTACTTGTTTTAGGAAGTAATAAAAATCTTCAGAAATTTCTTAATTTGCAATCATCTTAATGAGAATTTAATCTCCTGTTTTAATGCTTAACATCATGAGAATTCTCATCATTTTATAATATGATTGGAAGTGGTCTTATGAAAATATTGTTGATTATCTTTGGGGTTATCTATTTTCTAGTAGTATTTTTGCTTATGTCCCATTTCGGTTTGAAATTCATCTTACTTGTCCGTACAAAAGGAAAAGGATTATCAAAAAAACATAGAATAGGCCGTGGTTTTTAAATGCGGCATCATGAAGCGAAATGGATTGTGGTCTAGGGAAATTCCTAGACCTTTATTATTTAGAAATGGTTTGTTATTTGGGTAAATGAATTATAGACAGAGCTCTGAATGTCTAAGCGATGTGATTTTCTAGAAAATCCCCTTTTCAATTGAAACTATTTATGATTAACTTGGAACTATTATAGTGAAGGTGAGAATATGATCGATCTTACATCTGAATTCACAAGGATTTATGAAGAAAGCTATGATAAGGTTCTGAAGTACATTGTGTGTCATTGTGACAATCTGGAAGATGCAAATGATATTCTGCAGGAAACATATCTGGATTTTTATCGTGCTTTTCACAAACATGAAATTCAAAATGTAGAACACTATTTAATGGGAATAGCACGCAACAAAGTGAGAAAGCATTATACATTATTATATCGCTTGAAGAGTATTTCTTTGTTTTCTCAAATAAAAGATGCAGAAGAACTAAAATTTGTTGATATGATTGCGGATGATTCAAATTTGGAAGAAGAACTGATGATGCATCTGGATGCAGAAGAAGTCTGGAATCATCTAAAAAAGAAGAGACAAGTGATTCAGAAAGTGTTCATGTTGTATTACTATTTTGAAATGACACATAAAGAAATCGCAGAAGAATTAAGCGTGAATGAATCCTATGTAAAGAACTGTCTATACAGAACTTTGAAAGAAATACGAAAGGAAATGGATGAACATGTTGAAAGATGAAATGAAACGTAAATATGAACATCAGTTTGATCGAAAGAAGAATTATCAAAGTATCATCCATCACAAAGAAAAGAAGAAATCATTTGGACCTCAATTGATTACTGTGATGGCATGTATGATTGTGGTGACTGCATTATCGATGCCGATGTGGAATAAGAAAAATGATGTGCCGAGTGCTGCAGATTCTGCAATACAAGAAATTGGGTATGAAATTATACTGAATATCAACACTGTGAATGAATCTGTGAATGAAACTCCAGGATTAAGTGCAGGGGTCTTTTTGGCAGATCAAGATAAGAAGGTTCAAATCAACCTTAACAAACTGAATTTTCTTAAAGAATGCTGCCCAGAAGGCTTTGAACTGCAGGGACAAGACATGATTTGTGGAATAGGTACAGTCTCATCTAAAGAAAACAGTACATGTTATCGAACTTGCTATGTCTTAGAGGAAAAGAACATTTGTGTTGTTGCTAGTGAAAGATACTGGCCTTTTGGACGCTATGATGTTAGTGAGAATCATCAGTCTTCATCGATAGATGGGGTTAAAATGGATGTTTTTAAACAGGAAGATCATGAAGTGTATTATGTCTTGTTTGAAATGAATGACATGTATTTTGATGTAGAGACAAAAGGAATCACTGAAAGTGAACTTGTTGATTTCTTGTTGAATCTCGTGGAGAAAGCAGGCGATACAAAGTGAAGAAATACTTATGGATACCAATATTTTTAATCTCTGTCATTGCGCTGGATTTGGGATGGGTAGCAGCATTTGAAAGACCTCTGTTTGCGATCAAAGACGATAGTGACAGTGTAGATATCAAATATTTTGGCTTGTTTTATGATGTGGTGGACTGCTTTGAATCAGAAACGAAAATCCTTTCAAAAGGAAGCAAATATGCTTGTCCAACATCAAGTGTAACTGAGCTTGCACCGATGATCATGGTAGATGGTACGCTTTATGTTTATTCAGGCATGTGGCATGAAATCGCAAAGTGTGGAGTTATGGATGGAGAAATCACATCACATGTATCATCGAAAATAGTTCCATACACCGATAATCAGGCAAATTTTACGGGAGTTTCTGGATATCAGTTTGGAAGCAATCACACGATTGAAATTCCAATGGATGGAAAATGGATGATTTTTGTAACAGAAGAAAAGCTTAAGTCTTATGAAAGTTATCCACTGGTAGATGATTTGCCTGAAATCAGAGGTGCAGATAAAACAATATTGGTGTGCTATGAAGGTACTTTGTATGCTAAGTCGTATGCATGTGTTGATGTTATGATTACTGGAGAACCTAATGGATATATTGAAATGCTGGTTCCTAGTTATCTTGTACCAGTTTTAGACAATGAGACAAATCAGTCTGAACTATATATGGCACCTGTTTATGGAAAAGGTACAAATTCATCAATACTGTTAGATGTGAATGGTGTTTATGAATTGTTTGAAAAAGTAGATGAATGAAAGCTGACAGAAAATGTCAGTTTTTAATTTTAAAAAATAGGTTTTTCCAGTTTTTGGACAATATATAAGTAGGAGGAAGAACCTATGAAGAAAATTGGAATTTGGATTGATGGTTTGACAGATTGTCTAATAGAAAAAGAAACAGGTAAAAAAAGGAAGACAGAATATTCTCCGATGAAAATTACTAACTCTGTTCAAAATAAACTTTATAAAGAAGGGTGGTTGTTTGATTGGAGAAAAACTGGTGGACAAATTACAGTTGGATTGACAATAAAAGGAGATTCAGAAATACAGGGACTTATATCATATTCGATTTTTGAAGATTATGTGTATGTGCATTTGGTCGAATCGAGTCCACAAAATAGAGGGGAGTTTAGAAAGTATATAGGTGTTGGAGGTCATTTGTTTGCGATTGCCTGCGAAGCAAGTATCAAATCAGGAAAAGACGGATACGTGGTTATGACTGCAAAAACCAGATTAGTGCACCACTACACTAAAATGCTTGGGGCAAAGTCATTAGGGCCAAAAGAAAGATTAGTGATAGAAGGAAAGCAGGCTAGGATGCTTGTAGAAAAGTACATGAAATAATGATATATTAAAGATATACAGGAGGTTTTTCGATGAGCAAAGATTTCTGGAATAAAATGGATGAGTTTGATCGCGCTGCTGAAAAATCAGGGGGATATGTTGTATCTAAAAAGCTGACTAAGCAAGAGATTCAAGATATTAATAAAGAAATTAGAAAGCGAAAATTAGATGATTGGAAAGTAGAAAAAGATTTTGAGGCAAAAGAAATAAAAGAATAAATTAAACGAAATTGTATATCTCTTCTGTTTGTGAACTAGATACAAAACGAACAATTAAATTGTAATTGAATGGAATTGATGACTGTAAAAAAAATAGATGAATGAAAGCTGACAGAAAATGTCAGTTTTTATTATCACTTTGGGTTTTAGTGAAAGTCAATTTCCAGAAAAAAGTAGTGCTTCTTTTGTCCAAAGAAGCACAAGTTGTGGTATGATAGTCATGGTTAATTATGGAGGAACACCGATTATGAAAAAACCACTTGTTTTAGTTGTTATGGACGGTATTGGTCTGACTGATAAGGAATATGGCAATGCGGTCAAAAACTCTTATACTCCACATCTGGACAATCTTTTGGCAACATGTCCTAATACTGCAATCAAAGCTCATGGTGTAGCTGTTGGTTTGCCTAGTGATGGTGACATGGGAAACTCAGAAGTTGGTCACAACGCTCTGGGATGCGGTCAGGTGTATAGCCAGGGTGCTAAGCTGGTGAATGAAAGCATTGAAACAAAGGCTATCTTTGAAACACCAACTTGGGCTGAATTGGTAGAAGCTGGAAAAGCACATACTATGCATTTTATTGGACTTCTGTCTGATGGTAATGTACATTCTCACATCAATCATCTGAAGGCACTGATTACACGTGCTAAAGAAGAAGGCGTTTCAAAAGTACGTGTACATGCACTGCTGGATGGACGTGACGTTCCTGAAACTTCTGGTCTGATTTATGTTAAGGAACTGGAAGATTTCATGGCTGAACTGAATGATGCTTCATTTGATGCAAGAATCGCATCAGGTGGCGGACGTATGGTAATCACAATGGATCGTTATGAAGCTAACTGGGGCATGGTTGAAAAGGGTTGGAAAACTCATGTATTAGGCGAAGGCAGAATGTTTGCCTCTGCAACAGAAGCAGTTGAAACATACCGTGCTGAATTGGGCTGCTCTGACCAGGATCTGCCTGCATTTGTCATTGCTGAAGATGGCAAGCCTGTAGGTACAATTGAAGATGGCGATGCAGTGATTCTGTACAATTTCCGCGGAGACCGTGCAATTGAAATTTCTAAGGCATTTGATGATGCTGAATTCACACATTTTGATCGTGTAAGACATCCAAATGTTGTTTATGCTGGTATGCTGCAGTATGATGGAGACCTGAAGATCCCTAACAAGTTCCTGGTTTATCCACCTGCAATCAAGCACACTCTGTCTGAACATCTGGTAAAACATGGAATTAAGTCTTATGCGATTTCTGAAACTCAGAAGTATGGTCATGTGACTTATTTCTGGAATGGAAACAACTCTGCGAAGTTCTCTGAAGAACTGGAAACTTGGGTTGAAGTTCCATCTGACATCGTTCCATTTGATCAGCGTCCTTGGATGAAGGCTGCAGAAGTAACAGATCTGTTGGTTGAAGCAATCGAATCCAACGAATATGACTTCCTGCGTGTAAACTATCCAAATGGGGATATGGTTGGTCATACTGGCAACTATCAGGCAACAATCGTTGGTGTAGAAGCTGTTGATTTGGCGTTGAAGCGTGTTATGGATGCATGTGACAAGGTAGGTGCAGTTCTTCTGATTACTGCTGACCATGGTAATGCAGATGAAATGTACGAAAAGGCTAAGAAACCAGATGCAGCACCTAAACCTAAGACAGCACACACTCTGAATAAGGTTCCATTCATCGTTCGTGGTGCAGATGTTGAACTTAAAGATGGAGACTTTGGTCTGTCTAACGTAGCTGCAACTGCAGTTGAATTAATGGGTCTTCCTGTTCCAGCTGAATGGGATGAATCCATGATCAAGCACTAAAATACAAGTTGAAGATGTCCTTTTTGGGGACATCTTTTTCTTTGGGAAAGTGCTATACTAGTAATAGTTAGCGGGGTAGAGTATATGAGTATGCAAAAAAATAGATTGAATGAACTTAGTTTATTGGATTTTTTAAATTTGAATGTTCAGATAACAGATCAAGAACTTAAAGACTATGTAAATCGCTTGGAATTTATTCGAACAAGAGCCTCTCAGATTTCAGATGGTATTACGTTGGCTTATTTGCATCATGATTTTGAAAAAGTTTTATGTAGAGAAGAAGCGGCTAAACAAGGTAAAAAACCTCTGGTTATCACCGATACAAATGGATTGATGGAACATTTTGTCTATGTTGTAAAAGAAAAAGATGGAATCCCTGAAAATCCAGTAAGTAAGATGGCGATGGTCTTAGAAGATATTCGATATAAAATTAAAAGATTGAACATAGTTAGAAAGATGAAGTGGATTCCTAATGTGCTGATTCAAAAACTGCAAAAAAGAAAAATTGAACAGCTATGTTCTGAAGTGAGACTGTATCTACAAGCTGTAAAGAATATTCAGAATGCTTGTAAATCCATGAAACCTTCCGATCCTTCAAAGAGTTCAGCTTTTAATAAAAATCAGGAATTGGTCATTCAGTATTACACGATGGTGACTGTTCGTTTCAATGAGTGTTTATTTGTTTTGAATTCGTGGAATGCAAAAGATAGTAAATCGAATTCTCTTGCGGAAATGTCCTTGTTTGAATTCGTGGATGAAGTCAAATGCGGTAATGTGAATTCAGACATTATTGGAGCTATAGTGGTTAACCAATCATCAGAAATTAAAAGCTTGATTCATAATCAGGATTTTTCGAAAGCAGAATATATGCTGAACTTGAATGAGAAAGTTGCTTACTTTTTGAGGAATCAATTTAAAGAATCGAGCGATAAAATGGATCATGACGTTATCCGTATCATGGATTTTCCACTTGTATATTACTGTGGAGCTTTTGAAAAGGAAGATAAACAGCCTGAGCTTTCAAAAGGAATGGAAAAAGACATTCAATATCTAGAAAAACTAGAAACTGATTCTAATGATCAAGGTGGTATTGATATTGTGGGTGGTCTTATTCTTTTGGTTATTGGTATTGTGTGTATCTTCCTTGCGTTCAAATTTTCGAGTATATTTACATTATTGGTAGATTCATTAGGGTTTTTGTTAGGAGTTGCTGGATTGATTTTGTTGTTTACTGCCGGAATTGTGGCTGCCCTAATTATTCCAGGGGTGTTTTTACTTGTTTGTGCTTTGTTGAATGCGATTGTTCCTCTTGAAACGTTGCTTCTGTGGATTGTTGTTTTGATTTGTGGTGCGGTGGCACTGTTTGGTGCATATTATGTTTTTTATGGACTGAAACAAAAATCGAAATCGAAAGCACAAAGAGATTTGGATAAAGCGGTACTTACTGAAAAAGTAGCGTTGTATACAGATTTCTTAGAAAAAATGATCTATATCTGCAAATACAGAGAGACTCCTGATGAACAACGCTTATATAATGAAAATCCAGAATTCCTTAAAGTTGTTCAATATTCAAGAAAGAAAATGTTAGACTATTACCAAGATGTATTGAGACGTGTGCGAAAGATAGGTAAACCAAAGCTAAATCGAATATAAGATGTTCTGAAAAGGACATCTTTTCTATTGTATATGCTAAAATAAAATAGGTGATGAATATGAAAAAAACAGTAGCTTTAACTGGTGCATCTGGAATTATGGGATTTCAGACCTTTCTAGAATTGTATAAGAAAAAGGATGAAGTTGATATTGCGCTTTTGATGAGAGACAGCGAGAAGAATCGAAAGAAGTTTGCATCTTATTTGAATGATTCTTCTGTACGTATTATTTGGGGTAATTTGTTAAATTATGAAGATGTATTGAATTTAGTGAATGGTGCAGATTATGTGCTTCATATTGGAGGTATGGTTTCACCTAAGGCAGATTATTATCCAATGACAACATTAAAGACGAACATTGGTGCAGCACAGAATATCGTAAAGGCTGTAAAAGCTCAGAAAGATCCAGATGCAGTGAAAGTTGTTTATATTGGTACAGTGGCAGAAACTGGGGACCGTAATCCTCCGATTCATTGGGGAAGATGTGGGGATCCAATTAAAATCAGCGTGTATGATCACTATGCAATCAGTAAAGTTAAGGCTGAAGCGGTTTTTGCGGAATCTGGCTTAAAACACTGGGTATCACTTCGTCAGTCTGGGATTCTGTATCCAGATATTCTTAAAAATATGGAACCAATCATGTATCATGTGCCGATGAATGGTGTGCTTGAATGGGCGACAGTTGAAGATTCTGGGCGTTTGATGGCAAATATTTGTTCGATGGATTTACCTGATACTTTCTGGAGAAAGTTCTATAACATTGGTTCTGGTGAAGAGTATCGATTAACGAACTATGAATTTGAAGAATTGATTTTAACAACATTGGGATTAGGTTCACCAAAAAGTTTATTTTGCCCAAACTGGTTTACAACACAGAATTTCCATGGTCAATGGTATCTTGATGGAGATGTTTTAGAAGAACTGTGCCATTTCAGAGCGAATATACCAGTCAAAGAATACTTTAAAGAAATGATGAATCATGTAGAACCTTTCTATAAACTGGCTTTCTTAGGACGTCCTTATGCACCGATTTTGAAGCATACCTGGATGAAAAGTATTGCGAAAACCAAGACCTATGGGACTTTGTGGTGGGTACAGCAAAATGTAGAAGAACGCATGAGTGCTTATTATGGAAGTCTTGAAAAATATCATCAGATTCCAGATAACTGGAATGATTTCAAACTTGTAGTACCATCTAAGAAAAAAGAATCAGAAGAAGTTCTGATTCTGAATCATGGCTATGATGAAACTAAGCCTTTTGATGAATTGACACTAGAAGATTTAAAAAGGGCCGCGGCATATCGAGGTGGAGAATGTCTGGCAGAAGAGCTTGTAGATATGTATACGCCTGTTTTGTGGAAAAGTGCACGTGGCAACACGTTTATGATGTCTCCTAATCTAGTATTAAAAGGTGGACACTGGTGTCATGAAGAACTGCCTTGGCCATGGGATTATGATACAGAAGCTAAAATCAATCCATTTTTTGCACAGGTGTGGACACCTCTTCATGATTTAAATGAAATGAATGTGTATGGTCCTGAAGTCTTCGATGATTTCAAAGAGGCAATAAAATAAGGAGCTGTTATGCAGCTCCTTTGTCTTTTTGAATCATTTTTATACCCATGAAATTTGAAATAATAGTAAAGAAGTCAAAAGACATGGCAACGTAATTGGAATAAGAGAAATCATAAATCAACCAGCATGTACATGTGACGATGATAACTTTTTTAAAAGTGATATTACTCTCAGTGTCGATAAACCATGTCAGTCCAACAGTAGCAATGACAGGAAGACATTCTATTAGATTAAAACTGTTAGGATTCATGGTTAAAATAAGTTGAGCAGCAATAAATAACAGTTTAAGGGAAAGTGTAGAATTGATTTTAGAAAAGACAAGATTACGTACAATGGATATCATTCCTGATATAAATCCAGCATAAGCACCTAGAATAAGATTGGCAATTCCTTGAATACCAAATTGAAAACACTGCACAATAAGTATTTTTTTCTTTTCTTTAATAAACCCGACGGCTACCATTAATATACAGCCGATGAATGCAATAAAATTTCCGATGATCAAAGTGTTCATACAAACCTCCAAAAAAGTCTGGCCAAATGACCAGACAGTATTTTTGATTCCTGTACTGATCAAAGTGACCTTGTCACTGTTCACAGTTAAGGCTGTGTGTAGAAACGCTTGACCTATTACAAGCATAAATGACAAAAGTATTATAGTAAAACATGAATAGAGAGTCAAATAGAATAGCGAAAGTAAAGAAAACTTGACATAAAATGTAAAGTGAACTATACTTTTTGTATCTCAAGAAAGGGAGATTTGATTTGAAAAACCGTATACAGGAAAAAAGAAAGATACGCAAGGTAACACAGAATGAACTTGCGGATGCAATGGATGTAACGCGTCAAACAATTATTTCACTTGAGAATGGGCGCTATAATGCATCGCTTGTACTTGCGTATAAATTGGCAAGATACTTTGAATGTACTATTGAAGATTTGTTTATTTTTGAGGAGGAAGATGTATGTTAGTAAAGATGATGAGTCACGCTGAAACATTGAAAGAGTATAAGGACAGCATTAAAAAAAGAAGTATTGTGTTTGCGGCAATGGCAGTTTTAGGACTGTTGATGGCATCAAGTGGTTTTGGAGCATTTATGACACATGTAATTCAAAATGATCATCATTCAGGATTTATTTCAGGGATTGGCGTTGGTTTAGGAATTTGCGGAGTTCTTCTTCTGATTCAAAATCAAAAGCTTTTAAAAGATGAAAAGAAACTTAAAAAACAATGGATTGAAGAGAACGATGAAAGAAATCGTTTAGTGACATTAAAGACGATGAGTACAGCAGGCATGTGGGCGTTTGGCTTGGTTTATGCAGCGTTGATTGTCAGTTTCTTTCTGGATATGAAAGTGTTTCTGACTTTGGCGGCTGTAGTAGCTGTAGTGATTGTTTGTCTTACTGGAAGCAGGGTGTATTATGAGAGAAAAATGTAAAAAGTGGGCGGTATTAGAATGGCTGTGTGCCTTTGTGTGGCTGGCTTGCTGGGCGGTAAATGACAACTGGTTCTATTTGATTATTGCGCTTTTGTTTGCGGGTGTAGCAACCTATAAAATGAGAAAAGAAAAGTAATGCAGTTCTGTGAATTGCATTTTTCTTATTTGACAAGAAAACTTGTCAGAGTTATACTTAGATTGACAAGAAAAGTTGTCATAAGGGGAAAAGAATGTTGATAAATAAAGTGAAAGAGTTTCGATCGAACATGAATCTGAATCAGCAGCAGCTGGGAGAAATCGTAGGTGCATCCAGACAAACGATTAGTTCTATTGAACGTGGAGATTATAGTCCATCGATTGTACTGGCTTTAAAAATTGCCCATGTATTCCAGGTTCCTGTTGAGGAAGTATTTATGATTGAGGAGGGTGAAGAATGAAAACAATTTTACATGTAGAAGGCTTAAAGAAAACGTTCAAACTTTCTAAGAAGCAGCAGAAAATTGAAAAGACAAAACAGAAGCTGAAAGTAGCTGTCAATGGCATTAGCTTTGATGCCTATGAAGGAGAAATCTTTGGGCTTTTAGGACCAAATGGTGCAGGGAAAACAACAACTTTAAGAATGTTGTCAACACTTATTAAACCTGATGAGGGTGATGCTTTGGTGGATGGATTCAGTATTGTAAAGCAGCCAGAAGAAGTGCGTGCTCGCATTGGGTTTCTAACAAGTGAATTAAAATTGGAAGATTACTTTACACCAAACTATTTATATGATTTTTTCAGTGATCTTCACAATGTGCCAAAGGATGTACGTGATGAACGCAAAAAAGAACTGTTTGAACGTTTTGAAATTGATAAATTTGCAGAAGTGAAGGTAGCCAACCTATCCACAGGGATGAAACAGAAAGTATCTCTGGTTATTTCAATTGTACATGATCCAGATATTATTATTTTTGATGAACCGACCAATGGATTAGATATACTTACTGCGAAAGTAGTAACAGACTTTTTGATTGAATTAAAGAATTCAGGAAAAAGCATTATTGTTTCAACGCATATTTTCTCACTAGTAGAAAAGATTTGTGATCGAGTGGGTATCATTATTGATGGGAAACTGGTTGTTTGTGAGAAATTAGATACGTTCTTGAATGGAATGAACTTGGAGGATCGCTTTTTTCAGTTGTATGAAGAAACGGTAGGTGGCTTGCATGAATAAGATTTTAGCAATTGTAAAAAAAGAACTGTTTCGCTTTTTAACAGATAAGAAGTTAATGCTTACGACAGTGCTGCTTCCTGGTTTGATGATTTATGGCATCTATTCCTTTATGGGAGATGGCATGGCCAATATGCTGGGTACAGATGAGGATTATAAGCCGATAGTTGCAGTATATAACCTGCCGGAGGATTTGAATACAAGATTTAAACTTCTGTATATGGAACAGACAGATGTTTCAAATCTGAGTTTGGATAAGGCAAAAGAAGAGATTGCAGCACAGACACTCGATTTAGTGGTTTACTTTCCAGAAGATTTCTCAAAAAAGATTGAAGAGAAATCAGGACTCCCTGAAATTGAAATCTATTATAATTCCGTCAACAATGAATCTGCGAAAATCTATCAGTTTGTGGCAAATACACTCACAACGTATGAAGACTCTCTGGCAAATGCCTTTACGATGAACTCTAAAGGTGAAACGTATGATTTGGCTTCAGATGAAGATATGAGTGCGATGATTTATTCGATGATGCTTCCTATGCTGCTATTGATGTTTGTGTACAGCGGATGTATCTCTGTGGCGCCAGAATCGATTGCGGGAGAAAAAGAAAGAGGTACTATTGCGACACTTCTAGTAACACCTATGAAACGTTCAGATTTAGCGCTAGGAAAAGTTATTTCATTAAGTGTTGTCGCTTTGATGAGTGGCGTTTCCAGCTTTTTGGGGACAATGTTGTCATTGCCTAAGCTAATGGGTTCAGAAATTGAAGGCATGAGTGCTGCAGTGTACTCTATGATGGATTATTTCCTGTTATTTTTGATTGTGATTTCTGCGGTATTGCTTTTGACTGCAGTAATTTCTATCATCTCTGCATGGACGTCTTCTGTTAAAGAAGCATCGACGGCAGTATCTCCATTGATGATTGTAGTGATGCTGATTGGAGTGAGTTCAATGATGCTTACAGGTGAAAGAATGTCTACTTTGTTCTATTTGATTCCAGTGTATAATCTGGTTCTGTGTATGAATGGCATCTTCTCATTCAGCTATGAACTATCACAGATTTTTGTGGCATTGGGAATGAATTTGGTGGTCACTGCTATTTTAGTTGTCATCTTAACTAAGATGTTTAACAGTGAAAAAATCATGTTTTCTAAATAAGTATTAAAGAAAAATGGAGGGACTTATGGATATTATTAACACAAGAAGAAGTATTCGAAAGTATACTGAAAAGCCTGTCGAAGATGAACTTTTAGTCAAGATGCTGGAAGCTGCAATGAATGCACCAACTGCTAGAAATCTGCAGGAATGGAAATTTGTTGTGATTAAAGACAGAACTGTTTTGAAACAGATTGCTGA
This sequence comes from Erysipelotrichaceae bacterium, assembly GCA_017473335.1. GTDB lineage: Bacteria > Bacillota_I > Bacilli_A > Erysipelotrichales > Erysipelotrichaceae > RGIG1896. The sequence goes on along the minus strand of JAFULN010000014.1, from coordinate 67,414 downwards.
TGCACTTCGCTCATCAAGGATGACAGAACATGCAGGGGCTGCAGTAGTTGTTTTAGGAGATAAAACGATTCAGCCTAAAGATGAATACATTTATGTAGACTGTGGTGCAGCGATTGAAAATCTTTTGCTGGAAGCTCATTCACTGGGATTAGGATGCTGCTGGTGTGCGATTGGTCCTAATGAAGACCGTATTGAACCAATTCGTGAGATTTTAAATTTAGAAGAACATTTGGTGCCTGTTGCTAATATCGCAATTGGATGGCCAGATGAAGAAAAAGAAGCAAATCATCGCTACGATGAAAAGAAAGTCACTTGGATCAAGTAATAGAAATGGCCCTCATTTGAGGGCCATATTTATGTTAATCAATAGGTTTTGGTTTGAATCCACCGACAAAGTCTTCTGTTTTAAAGATATTGATAATGACTTTAGGATCAGCTTCTTTAATGATTCTGACGATATCTTTGACTTCATAAGAAGATACAACAGTAGTCATTAAGGTAAATGGTTTCTTGCTGAAACCGCCATATCCTTCCATACAGGAGATGCCATGACGATATTCTTTTAAATATGTGTCTAAGATTTCCTGTGGATGTTCTGTAGTAATTTGCAGTGTTAAGCGTTCATAGCGTGTATGGAATGTTGAGATTGTTTTGGTTGATATAAACTGGAAGACAATAGAATAACCAGCATACATCCATCCTTTGGAAGCACCAAAAATCATAATCAGCATACAGTTGAAGATAAAGACGTATTGCCACAGTGATTTATTGAACTTGTTGGAGAAATACAGGGCAATGAAGTCTGTACCTCCTGTAGAAGCATTCCCTTTCAGTGCGATGACAATCGATATACCATACAAGAATCCACCAAAGACAACATTTAATACAATGTCATCAAAGAATGGAGGAAATGATGTATATTTCAGCAATACTGATGTTGAAATAACATTGATGATACTAAAGATGGTAAAGCGTGGTGAAATGCTTTTTGCGCATAACAGCGCAACTGGAATGTTTAGTGCCAGCAGAGTGAATGAAGATTCAATGGAGCCATCTGTTAACAGTTCAACTAACAGTGCAACACCAGTAAAACCACTGGAAATCATCGAAGCAGGGCGAATAAAGGCCTGAATTACATAGGTTTGCAGGATGGATGAACAAAGTACTGCACAAAGGGTGAGTATATTTCTGAAGTTTTTATTTTTCGTAAATTCTTGTAAATTCATAATTGTTCCTCAACAAAGTACTTTCAGGATACATCTTTTTTGATAAAAATTAAAGATGATTATTTACATTTGCTGAAATTCACAGAAAAAATAAATATGATATAATTTTAAAAAAATGAGGAGATATAGTGATGTGGACAATTGTTGCGACTTGGCGTATGTCCAAGGAAGGAATTGAAAAAGGGGCTGAAATCCTAAAAGAAAAGGGCAGTGCTTTGGATGCGATTGAATGTGCTGCCAAAGTGGTTGAAGATGACCCTTATTATAAATCAGTAGGTTATGGTGGGCTTCCGAATGAAGAGATGGAAGTGGAACTGGATGCAGGATTTATGGATGGTGATACACTGGGATTTGGTGCTGTATGTGCTATCAAGGGGGTAGCGAATCCTGTATCTGTAGCACGTCAACTGTCTGAAAAGAATGTAAACTGTGTATTGGTTGGTGATGGTGCATCTCAGTATGCTGAAAATCATGGCTTTGAGATGAAAGATATGCTGACAGAAAGGGCCAAGAATCTATATCGTCAGCGTGTATTAGAGATGAAACAGGAAATGAAGGCATATCGAGGACATGATACAGTAGGTGTTTTGGCGGTTGATTCGAAGGGTTCGATGGGTGCAGCAACAAGTACAAGTGGATTGTTCATGAAGAAAAAAGGGCGTGTAGGAGATAGTCCTTTGGTTGGGTCTGGATTGTATGCAGATTCTGAAGTGGGTGCTGCAGCTGCAACAGGTATCGGAGAAAATCTGATGAAAGGCTGCATCAGCTATGAAATCGTGAATCTGATGAAGCAGGGAAAGAGTCCTCAGGAAGCTTGTGAAACAGCGGTGTTTGAACTTGAAGAAAAATTAAAAAGACGTAATGGTCATTTTACGGATTTATCTGTGGTTGCCCTCAATCATAAGGGGGAATGGGGATGTGCGACCAACATTGAAAATTATGCAGTATCTGTAGCAAAAGAAAATGAAGAATGCAAAGTATATCATGTGCATCGTGTTGGAAATCGCTGTGAAGTGGTGGAAGCTTCAAAGCAGTGGATTGATCAAAGAGTAGAGGAATAATGATGAAACTGGAAATATGTACAGGGAGCTATGAAGATTGTTTAAGAGCTGAAAGAGGCGGAGCTCATCGTGTAGAACTGAATTCTGCACTGTTTCTGGGTGGACTGACCCCAAGTATCGCAACTGTCAAAAAGGTGCTTGAAAAGACTTCTCTGGAAGTGATTGCGATGGTACGACCTCGTGGTGCAGGATTTTGTTACTTGGATTCTGAATTTGAAGTAATGATGGCAGATGCTAAGGAAATGCTGGAAGCAGGTGTACACGGAATTGCGTTTGGTTTTTTGAATGAAGATTGCAGCATAGATATCGAAAAAACGAAACAAATGACTGAATTGATTCATGCATATGGAAAGACAGCAGTTTTCCATCGTGCGATTGATTGTGTAAAAGAGTATGAAGATTCAATTGAACAGTTAATTGATCTTCATGTGGATCGAATTTTGACGAGTGGTCAAAAAGAAAAAGCACTGATGGGTGCTGATGAGATTGCACAAATACAGATGAAATATGGAAATTTGATTGAGATATTGCCTGGAAGCGGTGTGAATGCAGGAAATCTTGCAGAACTGGTAAAGAAAACATGCGTTGTGCAGGCGCATTCATCATGTCGTCACTGGGAAAAGGATATGACCACAACAAGTTCAGGTGTAAGCTATGCTTATCATGATGCATATGATTATGATTGTGTCAGTGAAGAATTGGTAAGAAAGCTTGTGGAGGCTGCAGGTGAATTGTAAATGGACTTTATTAGAAGATTAACAGCTTTTGAAAGAAGACTATGGTTCACTTCAGTTGTGCTGATTCTTCTTTTGCATATTTTTCAGCCGGATCAGACACTTTTTCAGTTGTGTGCATCTTTAGTGGGTGTGACATCACTCGTTTTCATGGCAAAAGGGGATGTGTTTGGACAGTGGCTGGCAGTGATTTTCTGCTGCATGTATGCTTTGATTTCATGGCAGTTTCGCTATTATGGGGAACTATTAACGTACATGTTGATGAGTTTGCCGATTGCGGTACTTTCTATTGTTGAATGGATGAAAAATCCTTATGCAGAAAATGAAGTGAAAGTAGCTCATTTGAAAAAGAATCATTGGATTGTATTGGGATTGTGTACAGTTCTAGTGACATTTGTTTTTTATTTTATCTTGAAATATTTTAATACACCGAATTTGATCGTGAGTACTGTTTCGATTGCGACAAGTTTTATGGCAGGTTCACTAATGATGTTAAGAAGTCCATATTATGCTTTGGCATACTGTTGTAACGATGTAGTGTTAGTTACTTTGTGGGTGCTTGCATCTATGGTGTCTTTAGAGAATTTATCGATGGTGCTGTGTTTTTCTATCTTTTTGGTAAATGATGTGTATGCGTATTATAACTGGAAAAGAATGAGAAAGCGTCAGGATGAATCGATAGAGAATTAAATTGGAAATCAATTTCACTTTCGTTGATTTTGCATAATGAATCTATAAAATATAGATGAAGGTGGATGTAAAAATGAAAATTAATATTGAAGGTATTATGCCGACTTTACAGAAAAAAGTAATCGAAATTGTTGAAGAGATTGAAGAACCTAAATTTACTTTTGTTCCAAAGGGCTCATTTGTAAGAACTACTATTGTATTTGAAACAAAGAATGAGAATGAAGAGTTTTGCTGTGATTTGATTAGAAAAACAATTAAAAGTTCTGAAGTTGGAAGGGGAATTTCATTCCGTGTAATTAAAAACGGAAAATTGTATTAATTACTACAAGAAATTGGAAGAAGTTGCATTATCGTTGTTGCGATAATTTCCAACTTCTTTTTTTGTGTTTTGGTACACTAAAAATGTAAACATACAGCAGCTATCGAAAATGTTTATTAGTAAGGAGGTCATTGTAACATGGAAATATTACTGGTTTGTGCTTGTGGTTCATCAACAACTATTTTGATGCAAAGTATGTATGATCATTTAAGAGAAGATGAAAAAGATTGGAAAGTGACAGCTTTATCAGTTTCTGAAGCAAAAACAAAGTTCGGTAAATACGAATATATATTGCTTGCACCACAAGTAAAGTATCAAACAAGTCTAGTGAAGGAATTATGCAAAGATATTCCTGGAATCACAATTCTCAACATTTCTGCAATCGATTTCGGAAGATGCAATGGGAACGCAGTTCTGAATATGATTCGAGAAGCTCAAACAAAAAAATAAAAGGAGATAATTATGTCAGAAAACACAGGTAAAGTATCACTTATTGACAAAATTGAAGCTTGGTGTCAACCATTAGCGGCTTTTTTTGGAACAGAACCTCACTTTTTAGCTATTCGTGATGGTGTTGTAAGTTCATTGCCGTTTACATTCATCGGGGGGTTTGCGTTCTTAATCTATAAATGCCCTTGGAGCGCGACTGCTTCTACTGGTATTGGTATTTTCGATGCATTTATGAATGCTTGGTGGTATCTTTCAGAAAACTTTAAACAATTTACGTATCCTCCATATGCTGCAACAATTGGAGTTCTTTCATTATACATTTGCTTTGTTGTTGCTTATTCATTAGCACAACATTACAAGAAGAATGCAATCAACTTTGCAGTATGTGCTACTTCTATTTTCCTTCTTGTATGCTCACCAGTACTTGTTGGTGGAAATATTACTTATTCCAATCTGGGTTCCGTGAATATTTTCCTGGCTATTTTGATAGCTTTAGGTGCTGTTGAAATCATGCGATTGGCAATTGATAAGGGCTGGACAATTCATATGCCTCCTTCAGTGCCAAAGGTTATTGAAAATACATTCTCTACTATTTTCCCTTATCTGTACGCATTGTTAGCATTCTATGCTTTATCAGTTATCTGCCAGATTGCATTTGGTAAGTTAATTCCTGAAATTTGGTCTTACATTTTCACTCTAATTTCATTTGGTGTTAATAATTCTGTGGCTGTTACAATTTTGACTGCGTTTGAAAACTTGCTGTTTGGTGGTTTTGGTATACATCCAACAACAGTTGTTGGACCACTTTTGGATCCACTGCAGTTGGTTACACTTGCTGAAAATGCTGAAGCAGTAGCAGCGGGTGCATCTTTAAGCACACTTCCTAATGTCTATACACAGTCATTCTGGGCATATTATTCATGCATTGGTGGTGCAGGTTCTACTTTGGCGCTTTGTGTAATGTGCTTGAGAAGTAAATCAAAACAGTTGAATTCGGTTGGTAAAGTATCGATTATTCCATCATTGTTTAATATCAACGAGCCAGTTATTTTTGGTCTTCCAATCTTTTTGAATCCTACACTTGTTATTCCATTTGTGCTTGCACCAACAGTAAATATTGCTTTAGGTTGGCTTGCGACATCGTTGAATTTAGTAAATAAATCATATATCTTCCTGACAAGTACTACACCTGCCCCAATTGGTGCATTTGTTGCAACACTTGACTGGCGCGCAGCTGTTCTAGTTATTGTAATGTTTGTTTTAGACTGGGTTGTTTATTGGCCATTCTTTAAGCGTTACGAAAAAACTTGTGTAGAACAAGAACTTGGTGAAGAATAAGAAGTTACCATGAATACAATGACAAAATTACAAGAGGTTTCATTTGAAATCATAGCTAATGCAGGGGAAGCAAAAGCGTTAGCTTATGAATCTTTAGCTGCTGCAAAAGAGAAAAATGTAACTCTATATCAAGAAAAAATGAACGAAGCTGAACTTAGTATTAATATTGCTCATAAGCTTCAATTTGAATTGTTAAGAGCTGAAGCGAACGAAGAATTGGAAAATGCAATGTTTTCTATACTTGTTGTTCATGCGCAAGATCACCTTATGACAGTGATGTTGACGATTGAATTGATACGTGAGTTGGCAGAAATTCATATTAAAGGTTTACAGTAAATTTGGCTAATGCTCATTTGAGCATTAGCCTCTATAGAAAGAGAGGTACATATGAAGGGGTTTCCAAAAAAATTTTTATGGGGAGGAGCAGTAGCTGCTAATCAATGCGAAGGTGCTTGGAAAGAAGGCGGAAAAGGTCTTTCAGTACCTGATTTGGATTGGCATAATCCGAATTTGAATCGAGCAGGTAAACGTGATGAAGATTCAGAGATGACGTCAAGTCGTTTAGAAGAGTTGATGAAAATCCATGATGATAGTCAATTTCCTAAGCGAAATGGAATTGATTTTTATCACACATATAAAGAAGATTTAAGATTGATGCATGAGTTGGGACTAAAGTGTTTTAGAACGTCTATTAACTGGGCGAGAATTTTCCCTAATGGAGATGATGAAAAACCGAATGAAGAAGGTTTGAAATTTTATGACGATTTGATTGATACGATAGTTGGATATGGTATGGAGCCTATCATTACTCTATTCCACTATGAAATCCCTTTAAATATTGTTACAAAATACGGTGGATGGAAAAATCGAGAAGTGATTGATATGTTTGTGAAATATTGCAAGGTATGCTTTGAAAGATATCATTCAAAAGTCAAGTATTGGATATTGATCAATCAGATTAACTTAATTTATGTAGAATCATTTAACTCATTGGGTATTTTATGTGATCGTGTCGAAAATCTTGAGGAGGCAAAATATCAAGCAATTCACCATCAATTTGTGGCGTGTTCTCTTGCACAAAAAGCAGCTAAAGAAATCGATGAAAACATGAAAATGGGCGTCATGATTTCGGATCATAACTGTTATGCTGAAACTGCAAAACCGGAGGATGTATTTTATACATATCAGAAGAATCAGATGTCACAGATGTTCTATACAGATGTAAGAATTCGAGGTTCTTATCCAGGCTATGCATATCGATTCTTTGAAGAAAAGAATTTCAATATCGAAATGACAGAGGAAGATTTAGCGGTAATTAAAGAATATACAGCAGATTTTATGGCGTTTAGCTATTATTACAGCAGAATGAACTCATACGAAAAGAATAACAAGGGATTAAATGATATTTCTAAAAATCCACTTCTTAAAGCTTCAATTTGGGGGTGGTCAATAGATCCACTGGGATTACGAAATTCATTGAATTTATACTATGATCGTTATTGCATTCCAATGATGATTGCAGAAAATGGATTAGGTGCATTGGATGAATTAACAGAAGATTATCAGATTCACGATGGTTATCGTATTGATTACCTAAGAGAACATGTGCTTGCAATCAAAGAGGCAATTTATGATGGGGTTGATTTATTTGCATACTGTCCATGGGGACCTATCGATATTGTAAGTTGTACAACAAATGAAATGAGCAAGCGTTATGGTTTTGTTTATGTTGATATCAATGATGATGGAACTGGTTCTAGAAAAAGATATAAAAAGGATTCATTTGCATGGTATCAGAATGTAATACGTTCTAACGGAGAAGAAATCTAGTTATGAAAATTATCCTTTTGCTAGTGTTTCTTATTTTGTCCTTGGCTTTTCCTTTAATGGTTGCGATAGGTAACAAAAAATCAGGGATGCTGATATCAATGGCATTTGGGGGATTCTTGTATCTCTTATCAACATCAATGACAAATTTTTTAGCTATGGCAGCGGGTTTGTCAGAACTTGTAGATAGTGAAGATAAATTAACATATGTTGTAATTGTTGTTTTATCATTAACTTTGGTAACTATGATGTTCCGCGTTTTAAAAAAGGGATATTCAGATCAAAAAAATGCAGATTTGATTTATTCTGGTTTTTCGCTTATCAATACCTTTGTTTACAACATGAGTGCTTATAGTATTTTAGTGTTTATAGCAATGAATCATTCGTTGGAGAAACTTACAAAGTATTATCCTGTAGAAGTAGCTCAGCAACTGTTGGAGCATTATGATGGCATTTCAATATCAAGTTTATTGCTTTTGATTACAGAGATGGCTTTAACATTCTGGATTTTGAAAGCTTTGTTTAATTTAGTTTGTAGAGATGATTCTGGTCTTTTTGAGTATTTGTTGTTTTTGATTGGTTTGTTTGTGCACTTTTATTCTCAATATTGTATTGAAAATAGTTTGATAGTATTTACTGTTTACTTAATCCTATTTTTTGTGAATTATCGAGGAAAATTAGGAATAAAAAGGAAATCTTCATTATGAAAAATAAAATATATGCAGATATCATTCGATATCTAGTAGAAAACAAAAACTCTAGTTACATTTCAAGTGAGCAGATAGCATATTCATTGAACATTTCAAAACGTACCGTCCTTTCTTATATGAAAAAAATCAAACAAGATGCTCCTTCCTTTGGTTTTGAAATTGTAACGAAGCAAGGGTATGGATGCAGATTGGAAGTTAGAGAAGAACATGTTTTTTCAGCATGGTATAGTGAGTTCTTTAATAATGAGATTATTTCTGATGTTGAAAGAAGAAGAAAAATCATTTTTACAAATCTAATCCTCAGTGGTGATTACGTTAATGTTTATGATTTAGCGGATGAATTGTATATTTCTGCTTCGTTAGTAAGAAAAGATATTAAGAATCTTAGACCTTTAATTGAGCGATATAATTTGAAGTTAATGCATTCTCATTCTCATGGATACCTTATTTACGGTGAGGAAAAAGACATTCGTAAGGCAATTGCGAAAGAATGCTCTGAGTATCTAGAAAACTATAGTGGTGAAGAACACAGTGAATATCGCACTGAAGTACTCGAAAAGCTCTCTGTTTCGATCAACAAACATCTTACTTCTGCAAACATTTCGATTTCTACACAATCTATACATTCATTGGCAATTCACATTTTGATCGCAATCAATCGTATGGAGACGAACAATACAATTCCAATTGGGAATGTTCACGAATCTGTGAAAGATAGTGTTGAGTACATAACTGCAGAGAGTATTAATGAAGATATTTATGAAATATTTGGAGTATCTTTGTCCAACGATGAACTCTACTATTTTTCACAACATATAAAAGGGAATAATAGTAATGCATTAGAAAAAAATCTTGTTGCAGATTTAGAAGATTCAGAAGTAATAGAATTTTATAACTTGTTTTTAAGAGGGATCTACAAGCAGAGCAATGTTGATTTTTTTAACGATACAAATTTAAGATTGAACCTGCTAAATCACATTTCATTGTTCATATCTCGTTTGAAAGAGAATACACAAATTGTACGTTCTAATTTATCTGGAATAAAAGATGAGTTTCCATACGCTAATGAGCTAGCTATACTTGGGCTAAGAGGTATTGAACAGAAATATAAAAAAGCAATATCGGAACAAGAAAGATTATATTTTGCAATTCATTTGGCGCTTTCTCTAGAAACAAATAAGTCTCACAAAAAATATAATTTTGCGGTTATTTTGGATGACTCGGTTACTGTTTTTCAGTTGATTTCACACAAACTGAATCAGATATTTAAAGACAGAATTAATATTATTCAGTTGATAATGCCAGAACATCTTAACAAAACGATGATGGGAGATTTTGACATAATCTTAGATACAACGGATAGTAAAAATGGGGATTATTTCATAACTGTAGAAAAGTTTCTAAATGAGAGAGATGTAGCTTCAATTAAAATGGCAATTGATAAATTGGATCAGAAGAATGATTTAAATCAATTTATGAGCGAAGATCTATATTTTGTTATGGATTGTTCAAATAAAGAAGAACTATTAAAAAAGATGATTCATCAAGTGAGTCAAAAGATGAACTTTAATGAGGATGAATTCTTTAGCTCAGTCATTGAAAGAGAAAAGTGTAGTTCAACTGCATACAGCAAAAGAATTGCGACTCCTCATCCCCTTGAAAGCACAAAGTTTCCTGAGTTTATATCTGTATGTAGACTAAATAAACCTGTATTATGGGATGAAAGGTACGTACAATTAATTTTCTTGTTTTCTTTGAATAGTTCACAGAAAGTAGTACAAGAGTTTTTTGATAAATTATCCAAATTGATTATGAGTCATGATAAAATTTTCCTACTTCAGAAAACAGACAATTACTTTGATTTTGTTGAAGAGTTTTATAAGTAAGGTACTTTATGAATTTCTATTTTCCGAGTTGTCATTTTAAAATCTTATTTCCAAAAGAATCAAATATAATCCAAAAGAAATTCAGTCATTTTGTTCAATTAGAGTGTTGCAGAGAGCGTCTCCATCATTTAAAAAGAGATGATCTTGCTGTATTTATATGCACGAATTGTAACTTGATTTTAAAAGAAAATGTTTGTGCTCGGGTTATTTCTATTTTTGAATGGATTCTGAATGATAATGAATATGTTTATCCAAATTTGTCAGGACGAACACTTATTATCCAGCACTGTGGTAAAGCTGATGAATATCATAGAAGAACAGTTGAAAAAATACTCATCAAAATGGGCGCAATAATAAAGATATCATCGATTGATGATTACTGTGGTTATCAGCTAATGCAACCGATAAGTGAAAAAAATCTAAAAGCTGCACCGGAAGTATTCTCAAAACTTAATGAAAGAATTGAGGTCTTAGATATGAAACTGCAAGAAGAAAGAATTCAATCTATTGTTGAGGCTTATTCGGGGAAAACAGTGGTTACATACTGTAACTCTTGTTATCAAGTTCTTAATCAACATGGTGTTAACGTGTATCACTTAGCTCAGCTTTTGTTTAATGACAACTATGTATAAAAAGAAAAGGAATAGATTATGATTAAAAGATTATTTCTGACCGTTCTAGCTGGAGTCTTTATAGGAGCTGGTGTTGGAATGATTTTGTATGCCAACATTGGAGGAGATACAGTGACAGTTTTTCAGGATGGTCTTCATTTAGTGTTGGGTATTAGTTATGGACAAGCTTCAAGACTATATAATATGGCATTGATTTTATCTGCATTATTTTTAGCACGCAATTATTTTGGGGTGGGAACTTTGATTTCTGCACTCATAACCGGTTATTTTATAGATATTGTTTTTGAAGGTCTTACTTTGCTTCATATTAACACTAATATAGTTGGTGCTTTTGTGATTTTTATGCTAGGTCAGACAATTTATACGATGGGTTTATCGATTCTTATTCGTTGTCAATTTGGGATGAATGCATTAGATAGTTTATTGTATAAAGTAAATGAGTTGACAAAAATAAGTTATCGGAAGCTGCGTCTGATAGTTGATTTGCTTCTAACTTTGTTTGGCTATCTATTAGGAGGAGTTGTTGGCCTAGGAACATTGATTTCTATGGTTTTTACCGGAGTTATGATTGATTGGTTTTCTAAAATTAAATTCATCAAGAAGATTATTTAAAGAGCTGAAATTGTTTTTCAGCTTTTTCTTTTGGTGAACACGATTTAGGTGTACAATGAAAGATACCCTGAAAGGAGTCGATACACATGAAATTAAGAGAAAATGAGATTCGTAATGTTGTATCTAGCTATCGCAACTATTCTTTGACAAAGCGCTATGCGCAGATGGATGTGATTGATGATATGTGGATTACATTGGATGATAATCTGAATTATGTTGTAAAGGCTTCTTTGCGTGTTTACAACAAGATTGAAAAGTGTGAGATGTTGATTAGTCCTGAAGGAAGAGTATTGAATTATGGCTGTGAATGCATCTGGTGTGACCGTATGAGTGCGTGTGCGCATATTGGTGCAGTGATGATGCTGATTGATGAAGTACAGCCAGAGCACTTCCCATATCATTATCAGGAAGAAAAACAAAAAATTCAGGAAGAACTTGAACGTAAGCTTGCGCTGATGGAGCGTCGTAGAAAACGCGACTCTGCACGTCAGGCAACACGCGTATTTATGAGTGATGTTGTGGATAACTTTGTGCGTGAAACAGATGCCCAATTGAATCTGATAAAGTATCGCATTTATGCAGAGATGAACATAGATCGCTATCGTGGATGCACATTAACGTTTAAAGTTGGGGCTGAAAAACTGTATGTTATTAAAAATATCAGTGAGTTTTTAGTGCATGTTTCATCAAAAGACAAAGTGAAATATGGGAAGACTTGTGAGTTTGTCCATGCAATGGATGCCTTTGATGAAGCTTCTTGTGAAATCATTCGTTTCTTTCGTACATTGAAGGAGATGGGTGGATACAGTTATTATGGGCTTCAAAGAGAAGTACACATAAGCAATGAGATTCTTGATTTAGTGTATGAGACATTCTCACAGATGGATTTGCAGCATTGTGGATTTACATGTACAGAAAGTGCTTTTTATCCTGAAATGTATTGTGAAAAGGATGAAGATGAAATCATTGTAACTTTGGAAAGTGAAAACTTTTATTGCGGCAATAATGCTTTGTATCGCTTGGATGCTGCAAAAAATCAGCTGATTAAAAAAGAGGGAGAAAATCCAAACGTTTTACTCAATCTGATGAAAGCACTTAAGAAGAATGGTCAGATTGTATTAGAGAAGAAAGATGTACTGGATTTTTATCGTTATGTCTATGAAGAAGTAAAAGAAGAAGTTCTTTGGCAGGGGTATCAGTTTGATGATCTTGCTGAACTGGAAGCCAATCGTGTATTGTATGGAGATGTAGATTCACGCGGAAAAATCTACTTTATTTTAGAATGTGTCTATGAAGATGGTACACGTAAGTATGCACTAGATAATACACCGTATTCACTAACGACAGAACGTATTGTACGTGCTTTGATTACTTATGGAGAAGAAGTGGATCCTGATAAAGGAATCGTTTATTTTGATGAAACAGCTGAAAAGACCTATACCTTTTTAAAGGAAGTACTTCCTGTGATTCAAAATGAATGTGATGTGTATGTTTCGACTGCTTTGCGCAATATGGGGACTTCTCGCAGTTATGGCATTACTGTTGGGATTGGTGTTGAGCATAACTTGCTGGAATTGAATGTATATTCAAATGAGATTCCTGCTTCTGAACTGATGGATGTATTGAAGGCGTATCGCAGAAAGCGTAAATTTCATCGTTTAAAGAATGGTCAGCTTTTGTCATTGGAATCGGAAGAACTGGCTGAACTGGATCATGTAATGGAACAGTACAATGTAAGTACATCACAGTTTAAGGATGGTACTGCTCAGATGAATCTGTATCGTGCGGTGGCATTAAATCGTACGGCAGATGAAACAAAGCATGTGGTGATGCGCAGATCAGAAAAATTTAGTGAACTGATTGAACGATTTAAAAACGCAGCACAGACATCTATAGAGCTGCCTGAGCGATATGAGTCTATTTTAAGAGATTATCAAAAGACAGGAATACAGTGGATGAATACACTGGGAACTCTTGGCTTTGGCGGAATCTTAGCGGATGATATGGGGCTGGGGAAAACACTTCAGATGATTGCTTTGTTAGAAAGTCAAAATAAGAAACCTAATTTGGTAGTGTGTCCAAGTTCTTTGATATTGAACTGGCAGGATGAAATTGAGAAGTTTGCACCTGATTTGAACTGTGTTGCGATTTATGGCAGCGCTGCAGCAAGAGGTTATCTGATGACACAGATTCATGGATGTGATATTGCGGTAACTTCATATGATTATCTGAGAAGAGATATTGATGAGCTGGAGAAATTTGAGTTTGAAACCGTGATTTTGGATGAAGCACAGTATATTAAAAATCAGAAGACAAAGAATGCATTGTCAGTGAAGCGTTTGAAAGCGAAACAGCGTTTCGCTTTGACAGGTACACCGATTGAAAATTCACTTGCTGAATTATGGTCCATCTTTGATTTTTTGATGCCGGATTATTTGTATAACTATCATTATTTTCAGACTCATTTTGAAAAAGGAATCATACGTGAGAATGATGAAGAGAAATCAAAAAGACTGAAACAGATGATTGAGCCGTTTATTTTAAGAAGAACAAAAAAAGAAGTCTTAAAGGAACTTCCAGATAAGATTGAAAATACACTTGTATTGGATTTCAGCGAAGAAGAGAAGCGCTTATATCTGGCAAATCTTTCACAGGTAAACCAAAAGCTTCAGTCTGCGCTCCAGATGGAACAGGTGGATAAGATTGCGATTTTGGCAATGCTGACTAGACTTCGACAGATTTGTGCAGAACCTAGAGTACTTTATGAAAATGTGAATCATCCTAGTTCAAAGCTTGAAGGATGTATGGAACTGTTGGAAACACTTCGCAGTTCACAAAAGAAGACGTTGTTGTTTTCGAGTTTTACAAGTGTTCTTGATTTGATTGAAGAAGAATGCAAGCGTCGTCATTTGAATGTATTGAAATTAACGGGAAGTACATCGAAAGATGATCGTAGAAGCTATGTTCAAAGATTTCAATCTGGGGATGTAGATGTATTCTTGATTTCATTGAAGGCGGGGGGAACAGGACTCAATTTAACGGCTGCTGAAGCGGTAATTCACTATGACCCATGGTGGAATCTGTCTGCAGAGAATCAGGCTACAGATAGAGCCTATCGCATTGGTCAGAACAATCGTGTACAAGTCTTTAAACTGATTATGAAAGACAGTGTAGAAGAAAGGATGACAGAACTTCAGAAGAAAAAGAAAGATTTAGCTGATTTGTTTGTGGAAAACAATGAAGGATCACTTTCTAAGATGAGTACAGAGGATTTAATGAAATTATTTGAAATCTAGGACGGTAAATCCGTCCTTTTCTATGGTGGCTATGGTATAATCCTGTTGAGGTTAATTTTATGCATTTATTAAAAGAAAAACGATTTTATCAATTTTTGATTCCTTCTTTGATTGGTTTGTTTCTGTTTGTGACACCTATCAATCAGGACGGGACGATGACAATTCCTGTGGCTGTGATGGCGCACGGGCTTTTAGATGTGATGGGAAATGCTGTTTTTACCATCATTTGGGCACTGATTTCATTAAGTGCTGTGTTAACACTGATGCATCGTTTTATAGGGATTGGACTGTTGAAAAAGAATGAAAAGATGGATCATTTGTTTAATATCAAAGGGTTCTGGTTTTGGGTAAGAATGACTGGTTTTGTGTTTGTGAACATGATTTATTTTGGTATAGGGCCTGAAATTATCATTGGTGAGTTAACAGGTGGACTAGTCATGGTGGATTTGCTTCCGATTTTAGTTTGTGTATTTCTTTTGGCAGGAATATTGCTGGCGTTATTGTTGAACTATGGTCTGCTGGATTTCTTTGGAGCCTTGTTGATTAAGGTGATGCGTCCAATCTTTAATCTTCCTGGAAGAAGTGCATTAGATTGTGTAGCATCATGGCTGGGGGATGGCTCGATTGGTGTACTTCTTACCAGTAAGCAGTATGAAGAAGGTTTTTATTCTAAGCGTGAGGCAACTGTGATTGCGACAACTTTTTCGGCTGTCAGTATTACTTTTGCACTGGTTGTGATTAGCGAAGTAAATCTGGAACATATGTTTATACCGTTTTATCTGATTGTTTCTTTATCTGGGATTGTGGCTGCAGTGATTGTACCAAAGCTGCCTCCTTTGTCTAAAGTGCCTGATACGTATTACACAGAAGTATCACATCGAGAAGATATTCCAGATGGAAAGACTGCATTGAGTTATGGGCTTGAGCTTGCACTGGAAAAAGGTGGAAAAGCGCCAAATGTACTAGAATTTCTTGTAGAAGGTGTTGAGAATGTGGCGGAAATGTGGTTTGGAACATTGCCTGTTATCTTGGCTATGGGAACAATTGCCCTGATTGTTGCAGAATATACGCCAGTCTTTCAAATTTTAGGGATGCCGTTTATTCCACTATATAAATTATTGATGATTCCTGAAGCAGAACTGGCAAGCCAGACAATCATTGTTGGATTTGCGGATATGTTTTTGCCAAGTGTGATTGCAAGCTCCATTGAAAGTGAACTTACTCGTTTTGTGGTTGCGGCAACAAGTGTAACTCAGCTGATTTACATGTCTGAAATTGGAAGTATTATTATGGGAAGTAAAATCCCTGTCTCTTTGAAGGATTTATTTATCATCTTTTTGGAACGTACGATTGTGACTCTTCCTGTCATCGCCTTGTTTGCACATCTGTTATTTTAGGAGAGTTTATGAAAAAACTGACGATTCTTTGTGACAACAATACATTTATTGATCAGTATTTGTTGGGTGAACCTGCATTGAGTTTTCTTATTGAAACAGATGAGAAGAAAGTTCTGTTTGATTTTGGATATTCAGATGTGACTTTTAAAAATGCAGAAATATTGGGCTTTGATATCAATCAGATAGATTATGCAGTACTCTCACATGGTCACAATGATCATACTGGAGGTGTGCAGTTTTGGAGTGGGAAAAGAATTCCGCTGATTTGTCATCCGGACTGTATTGGAAAAACAGTGTATGAACAGCTAGATATAGGATGTCCTTTGAGTGAGAGTGAATTGAATGAAAAGTTTGCACTAAGCCTTACGAAACAGCCTTATTGGATTACAGAGAATTTATGTTTCTTAGGTGAAATTCCAACGAGCTATACATTTGAAAAAAGAATTCCTATTGGAAAGAAACTCAAAGATGAATGGGAAGATGATCTAGTGAAAGAAGATAGTGCACTTGTGCTGAAGACAAAAACAGGACTATGGATTCTTACTGGATGTTCACATTCAGGAATCTGCAGCATCATTCAGCATGCGATAAAAGTATGTGGATGTGATAAGATTGCGGGAGTCATTGGTGGTTTTCATCTTTTAGAAAAGAATGAGAGGCTGATAAAAACGATTGAGACACTAAAGAACTTTGAGATTAAGCGTTTGATTCCGACTCATTGTGTTAATCTAGCATCTAAAATTGAAATGTCTAAATATTTAAAGATTGAAGAAGCTGGTGCTGGATTAACGATTGTACTTGAAGAATAGATCGAAAGAACTGGGTAAAACCAGTTCTTTTTGATGGGTTGATATGGTTTGTATGATGATTTTATGGTATCGTACAGATATGAGGTGAAACACATGACAAAGTTTGAAGTGTTATTGAATCAGGTGTATGCTGCCTGGCTTGGAAAATTGATAGGGATTCGACTTGGGGCACCGGTCGAAAACTGGACATTTGAGGATATCAGAAAGACCTATGGACATTTAAAAGGGTATCCTGTGGATTATGGTGTATTTGCCTCGGATGATGATGCCAATGGTCCTTTGTTTTTTGTGAAAGCATTAGAGCGATATGGCAAAGATGTGAGTGCTGAGCAGATGGGAGAAACACTGTTGAGTGTAGCATCTCATGGCCATGGCTTTTTCTGGTGGGGAGGTATTGGTGTATCGACAGAAGATACGGCTTATCATAACTTGTTGAAAGGAATTACTGCGCCTGCATCAGGAAGAATGGAAGTCAATGGCAAGACGATGGCTGAACAGATTGGTGGACAGATTTTTTCTGATTGCTGGGGGTATGTTAGTGCTGGAAATCCTGAAATTGCCTGTGATTTAGCTGCGAAGATGAGTTCTGTAACTCATGATGGTGATGGTATTGAAGGTGGTAAGTTTGTGGCTGCCTGCATCGCGTTAGCTTTTAATGAAACAGATGCAAGAATTGTGATTGAAAAAGCACTGACGTATTTGGATCCTCAAAGTGATTATGTCGCTTGTGTGAAAGATGTGCTTTCGATGAAAGATTCGGGTTTAAGCATGGAAGAGTGCAAAAGAGTTATCTTTGATAAATACAGCTATGCGAATTATCCGGGAGTTTGTCACATCATACCGAATACTGCGATTATGATCATGTCCATGATTTATGGTGAAAATGATTATTCTAAGACACTGACGATGCTTTGTGAGTGTGGCTGGGATACGGATTGTACCTGCGGCAATGTGGGATCCATCATGGGGGCGCTTGTTGGTATAGCTGGAATTGAAGAACATTGGATTACACCGATTCAGGATTTATTGATTTCCAGCAGTTCTATTGGTTCTAAAAATTTGGATACGGTAAGTGAAACGGCTTTGTATTTTACATCACTTGCAGCAAAACTGAATGATATTGAGATTGATGAGAAATATCAGCGTATTTTAGATGCGAAAGAAACAATATCATTCTTTGATCTGGACTATGGAACGCAGGGATTTCAGACGAAAGAAGAGCGTTATAGTTCAGTTCAGCTGAAGTGTGATGGAGGAAATCTGAAGTGCATTGTAGCTCAAGGATTTCCTGGGAAATATGGAAAAATCTACAAAAAGAGCTATTTTGTACCGTCTGAAGTCTATGATGCACGCTATCAGCCAAGCATGTCGCCAAGACTTTATCCTGGTGAAACAATTGCTTTTGTGTTAAGCAATCCAAATGCAGTAAAGATAAAATTTCAGATTTATGTACAGGATGTAGATCATAATGTGTACACAGGAGAATGGTTTACTGTTGGACAGGATAAGGAAAGACATCAGTGGAAGATTGATTGTCCAAAAGATGTTTTATTGAGTGAATATGGATTAAGACTGCACTATGAAGAAAGAATTATGCATGATGTTTTCTTGATTCATGAAGTAAGTACGGATCATGTGTTTGATATGGAGATTGTATGGAAGAATCAGTGCATGGAAGACTGGGGATTGGACTTTGGAGAGCTTCCATGGAAGGAAGTGCGTCAATGTACGACAATGAACAATCGTGCCGTTATTACGGATAAAGGGTTAGAAGTGAAAAATGACAGTGTGATGTTTTCGGATGTGCGCGCACAAATCGTTAAGGGCGAAGTGGAATTTGAATTTGAAGGTTCTTTTGACTTGATGATTTGTGCTGAAGATTTCCGTCATTATGTGGGACTAAAAATAAGTGAAAAAGAATTGAGTCTAGTGTTTAGAAATGGGAATTCAATAAAGAAATCCTTACTTTCAGACAAGAAAATGATGAATCTAGGGAAAAATGGATTGAACTTCATTGTGAAAAATGGTTTAATAAATGTGGAAATTAATCATTCATATCATTACGAAACCGAACTATCCCTCACAGAAATGAAAAAGGGAGCTTTCGGCGTTGTGTGTGATGAGAATTCCAGATGTCTTCTTGTTGGTTGCAAATTAGAATCCATCTAATTTTCAATAAATATTATTTCATTCGGGAGGAAAAGGAAATGAAAAAGTTTTTAAGCATGCTGCTGGTTGCTGTTCTGGCTTTTGGAATGGTAGCTTGCGGATCAAACGACACACCTGATGCTGGCAACGATGGTGCTGGTGAAGGCTCTGATGTAACAAGCGTAAGAATTCTGCTGCCTCACATTGGTGACCAGTCTTACATGGATGTTACTGCTAATGCAGCTAAACTGCTTTCTGAAAAGTATGGAGAAGCTATGGACGTTCAGGTTGTTGAAATGGGCGACGATGAAGCTGACTGGGAACCTGCAAACATGCAGGCTGCTGATGAAGGTCATGACATCATTATCTCTGGTAACTGGCAGTATGAAGGTGCTATGCTGGCTGTAGCTGAACAGTATCCAGAAATTAAGTATTTGAACTTTGACTATTCAAGTGCAGAAGCTAACTCTCTGCCTAATGTTTACGCTATCACTTATGCTGCACACGAAATTGGTTATCTGACTGGTGTTGTTGCTGGTGTTAAGTCTCAGACTGGTATTATCGGTGGTGTTGTTGGTCAGAACAATGCTGGTATGAATCAGTTCATGGCTGGTTATATCCAGGGTGCTGCTGATGCAAATCCTGAAATCAAGGTAATCATCACTTATGTAGGTAGCTATACTGACCCAGCAACTGCTAAGGAACAGACTCAGCAGATGCTGACTGCTGGTGCTGACATTGTTTGGGGATGCGCAGGCGGATCAGGTAACGGTGTATTTGAAGCTGTTGCAGAAGCTCGTAAGACAAATGACACAATCTGGGCACTCGGTGTTGACACTGACCAGTATGTATCTATGAGCGCACAGCCTGAATTGGCTAGCACAATTTTGACTTCTGGTTTGAAGAACTGTGACATTGCTATTACAAGTGCTGTTACTGCTATGCTGGAAGGTACTGCTCCATTCGGTACTCAGGAAATGTTAGGTTATGCTGAAGGTGCTGTAGGCTTGGCTGAAAATGATTACTATCTGGCTAACATGACTGAAGAAGAACTGGCAGCTGTTAAGGCTCTGACTGATAAGGTTCTTGATGGAACAACTAAGGTTGTTGACGAACTGGCTGAACCAGGAGTATTCGATAAGTACTACGCTCAGTACGGTCTGAAATAAGGTTTTAACCACTATTGGACATTCGGGATGCTCCATCGATTGATGGAGCATTCTTTGCTTAAAATTGAGGTGATAGAATGGAAGACATCATTTTAAAATTAGAAAATATTACCAAGATTTATCCAAATGGGACTGTAGCAAACAAAGATATCAACATTGAACTAAGAAAAGGTGAAATTCACTCTATTGTTGGTGAAAACGGTGCGGGCAAGTCTACACTGATGAAGATTATTTTTGCGATTGAAAAACAGACTACTGGAAAAATCTATTATAAAGGTCAAGAAATCAATTTTGCAAATTCCATGGATGCTATTGCGAATGGCATCGGTATGGTCCACCAGCATTTTATGCTGATTCCATCATTTACTGTTGCAGAAAACATTGTTTTGGGTTCTGAACCTAAAAAAGGTGCATTTATTGATAAGAAAGAAGCAATTCGTGTAACACAGGAACTGGCTAAGAAATACAACTTTGATATTGATGTAACTCAAAAGGTTTCTGAATTAAATGTATCTGCTAAACAGAAAGTTGAAATTTTAAAAACATTATATCGCGATGCAGAAGTTATCATTCTTGATGAACCAACTGCGGTATTGACTCCTCAGGAGACTGAACAGTTGTTTGAACAGCTGCTGCAGTTCAAAAAGATGGGGCATACAATCGTATTTATTTCACATAAGTTAAATGAAGTTAAACAGATTTCTGACAGAATTTCTGTTATTCGCTTAGGTGAAAGTAAGGGAACCCATAATGCTGAAGATGTTACGATTGAAAAGCTGACTGAACTCATTATTGGACGCAAATTGGAAACATCATATGACGAATTTAGAAAATCTGTAGAAAATCCAGAAATCATTCTTGATGTGCGTAATTTGTCATTTAAAGACAGTATTGGTGTTCCAAAAGTAAAAAATGCAAGTTTCTCTATCAAAGGAGGAGAAATTTTAGGAATTGCTGGTGTGCAGGGCAATGGTCAGGAAGAATTGATTAAGGCAATTACTGGATTGCTTCCTTTCCAGGAAGGAACAGTTAAGGTGTGCGGCAAAGAAATTCAGAACATGACTATCATGCAGAAACGTAATTCAGGCATGTCTTACATTCCTGAAGATAGAATGATTGATGGATGTGCTGCAGGTGCAAGCATTCAGGATAACATGATTTCCACAACGTACACAAAAAACACACTAAGTGGAAAATTATTCTTAAAAGGAAAGACAATTAAGAAGACTTCTCTTGATTTGATTGAACGATTTGCGGTTAAGACAAATTCTGAAAAAGAAAAAGTTGGAGCTCTTTCAGGCGGTAACATCCAGAAAGTGGTTGTAGCACGCGAATGGAGTACAGATCCTAAATTAATGATTGCAGAACAGCCAACTCGAGGTATTGACGTAGGTTCTGCAAACTATATCCATAAAGAACTGATTGAAATGAGAAATCAGGGCAAGGGTATTCTTCTGGTTAGTGCTGACTTGAATGAAGTTATGGCGCTTTCTGATCGTTTGATTGTTATGGAAGAAGGCAAGATTGTAGCATACTTTGATTCTCTTAAAGGTGTTACAGAAAGTCAGCTTGGGCTTTACATGTTAGGTGTAGAACATCACAGTGAAGAAGAAATCAGGAGGGCATGTTATGAATAAGAAAAAATTTAAATGGACAGATGAAGGCCCTTTTGAGTTTCTGAGAATCTTGGCTTCAATCGCAACTGCACTGGTTGTTACATTCCTTGTGCTTTGTATTGTTACAAAAAGCTTTGCATTGGATTTATTCATTGATCTTTTGACTTATCCAACACAGAAAATGCTGTATTTCGGATATGTTTTGGTTAAAATGGTTCCTTTGTGCTTTGCGGGTCTAGCAACTTTGCTGTATTTCCGTACAGGATTATTTAACTTGAGTACAGAGGGTGTATTCTATATTTCTGGTGTTGTTGCAACGTGGTTTGCAATTAATCCAAATATCATGACTGGAAATGAAATTTTAGACTCTGCTATCTGTATCCTTGCAGCTGGTGTATCTGGTGCTTTAATTGCTTTGATTCCAGGTTTCCTAAAGGCAAAGCTAAATGCAGATGAAATGGTTATTTCTCTTATGATGAATAGTATTTTGTTTGGTATTGGGTACTATATCGTTTTAAATTATCTGGCAGTCAGTGGTATTACTGGTACAGCTTCTGCAGATTTCATTGATACGGCTCGTTTGACAAAACTGATTCCAAAGACTCAGGTGCATACTGGTTTGATTATCATGTTTGTGGCTGTAGCTGTAGTTTACATTTTATTGTTTAAGACAAAACTTGGATACTCAATTCGTATGACTGGTCTGAATAAAAACTTTGCGAAATATTCAGGTATGAGTGCGTTTGGCTTGTTTATGACAGTTCATCTTCTGGCTGGTTTCATTGGCGGGGTAGGCTCAGGTGTTGAATTGATGGGTCTTTATAAAAAATTCTCATGGTCACAGCTTCCTGGACTAGGATTTACTGGAGCTTTGATGGCTAATATTGGTAAGAATCATCCAATTGGTGTTCTTCTTGCTGCTTTTGGTATCAGCTATTTGCGTGCAGGCGCACAGCTGCTGGCTAACTCTAATCCAGTAATTGATATCAGTATGATTTCAATTGTTGAAGTTATTCTGACATTGCTGATTTCTTCTCAGTTCTTCCTTAGAGCTTGGAGAAGTAAACAAATGTTAAAGGAGGAACAGAAGAATGGCTAATATCATGGATTCTTTCTTAAGTGCAGGGTTCCTGTTCATCGTTATTCGTGTTGGTGTTCCTTTGTTGTATGCTTCAATGTCTGCCTATGTTGCTTCAATTGCCGGTATTCCTAATATTGCAGTTGAAGGGATTATGATTTTTGGAGCACTGTTTGGGGTTTATTTCTCTGCGATTACTGGCAGTGCTTGGCTTGGGCTTTTGGGTGTTATCATGATTGGTGTCATTATGGCGCTGGTTATGGCATTCTTTACAATGAAGATGAATGCAAATCCAATTATGATTGGTATTGCATTGAATTTGTTTGCGACAGATTTTTCTGTTTGGCTGCTGATGCTTTGGACTGGTACAAAAGGAACAACAGCAACTTTACCTTCAAAGGTGCTGCCTACTGTAGATATTCCGGTTATTAAAGATATTCCAGTTATAGGTGAAATCATTTCTGGTCATTATTTCTTGACTTATGTCTGTGTTGCATTGGCTGTCTTCATTTATGTGCTGGTATATAAGACACCTTTTGGTCTTCGTATGAAAGCGTGTGGTCTTGATGAACATGCTGCTGAATCAGTTGGTATCAAAGTGAACAAGGTTCGCTTGATTGCGATTATTTTCTCTGCGATTCTGGCTGCGCTAGGTGGCGCATACCTGTCAATGGGATACATGTCTATCTTCTCTAGCAACATGACTGCATCTCGTGGATGGACTGGTATTGCAGCAAATGCAGTGGGTGGCGGAAACTTCCTGATTGTTGTTTTGACTACTGTGGTCTTCTCATTTGCACAGGGAATTGTAAATCGTCTTGCTTTGACTGCTTTGCCATCAGAACTAGTAAATATTATCCCTTATGTTTGTGTTATGCTGGCAATGATTTTCCTTTCTATAAAAAACATGCAGAAAGAAAAATCAAAATAATCTATGAGAAGAATAATAATTGATTGTGATCCTGGACATGATGATATCACTGCAATTGTATGTGCTTTAGCACATCCTGAGCAATTGGATGTGCTTGGATTGACGACGGTTTGTGGTAATAATCTACTGGACAATGTGACGCGTAATCTGTGTCAAGTTATGACGGTATTAAAAAGAGATTGTATAATTTCTAAAGGTTATGACTCACCAATGGTCTATCATCCTGAACCACAAAGAGCTGCACATGGTGAAACTGGACTAGCTGGTCCAGAGCTTCCTGAACCTGTGATTGAACCGATTTCGCTTCACGCCATTGAATTTATGAAGAAAATGGCATTGGAACATGGTAAAATCACATTGGTTGCTTTAGCTCCATTAACGAATATAGCATTATTTTTGAAAACTTATCCCGAATTGAAACAAAATATAGAATGTATTACGTTGATGGGCGGTAGCCGTTATGGAGGGAATATACTGGAAAAATCTGAATTCAATATTTATGCAGATCCACATGCGGCTCGTATTGTGTTTGAATCAGGTGTTCCAGTTGTAATGAGTGGTCTTGAAATATGTCAGGAGTGTTCTACACCGCATGTATTGATTGATTCTCTTAATCAGGGTAATGAAGCAATGAAGATGATGTATGATATCCTGCAGTTTTTCAGTGAATACAATCGTAAAAGAAATCGTGATTGTTCACCTATCTTTGATGTTGTGCCTGTTATGCATCTGCTTCATCCAGAATTGTTTGAAACAGAAAACTGTGCAGTGCATATTGAATTAGATGGAATGTATACACGTGGTATGACTGTATTTAATGAAAATGATATGGATTCTATCAAGAATGTTACAGTATTAACACATTGTAAGGATACAGTTGTGTACAATCAATATTTATTGAATGATTTAATTTCAATGACGAAATAAGTGAACGCTGGTACTTCCAGCGTTTTCTATATATTTTGAAAAAAGTGTTGCTTAATAAGATTCATTATGACATAATTAAAAAAATTTAATTTTGGAGGGAAAAGGTTTATGAATTTAGGAAAGGTTGAACTGCATCTGCATCTAGATGGTTCGCTGGATATGGAAACAGCATATCGTCTGGCAAAAGAAAGAAATGTCATTGATGAGACATGGACATATGACCAGTTTAAGACAAAAATGATGGTTCCATCAGATAATCCAAGCTTGGAAGAGTGTTTAAAGTGTTTTGACTTCCCAATTGCGATCATGCAGGATAAAGAAGCGTTGTCTGAATGTACATATACATTGATTCGCAATCTAAATGAGTTGGGACTGATTTATGCAGAAATTCGTTTTGCACCACAGGTGCATTGCCAGAAAGGACTGAGTCAGGATGAAGTCATTGAGGCTGTGCTAGATGGTAAAAAACGTGCTGAAAAGGATTTCCCAAATATTAAGACAGGTATTATCAACTGCTGCATGACTTATGGAAATGCAAAAATCAACGAGGAAGCAAATCTTGAAACAATTCGTGCTACAAAGCGTTTCTTAGGCAAGGGTGTTGTTGCGGCTGATTTGGCGGGTGCTGAAGGTTTATGCCCAATTCTGGATTTT
Source organism: Erysipelotrichaceae bacterium (assembly GCA_017473335.1). Lineage (GTDB taxonomy): Bacteria > Bacillota_I > Bacilli_A > Erysipelotrichales > Erysipelotrichaceae > RGIG1896. The sequence continues at coordinate 41,904 of JAFULN010000014.1, read as the reverse complement.
AAACCACTTTTTGATTTGGCGAAAGAATTGGAAGTTCCTTACACAATTCACGCAGGAGAAGCAGGTCCTGCATCATTTGTTAAAGATGCTATGGACATGGGCGCTTGGCGAATCGGTCATGGAGGACATTGTACAGAAGATCCAGAGGTTCTTCAGGAAGTTATTGATAAAGGAATTGTATTAGAAGTATGTCCTACCAGCAACATTCAGTGCCATTGCCAGCCTTCTTATGAAGAACATGCGATCATTGAATTGTTCCGCAAAGGTGCACATGTAACAATCAATTCTGATAATATGACATTGTCTCGAGTAAATACACATTCAGAAATTGATAAGGCAATGACACTTATGGGATTTAGTGAAGCTGATATTCGTAAAATGACAGAATATGCAATTCAGGCAGCATTCTTATCTGATGAAGAAAAAGCAGAGCTTATGAAAAAGATTTAATGAGAGGTCATCATCGAAAGATGATGACTTTTCTAATGTTGAGACGAAGAGTAAGATTTGTTAAAATAAAGATGCGAGGTAGGGTAAGATGAACAGTTGGAAGAAATGGATAATAATTAGTTGTGTTTGTGTGCTAGGTGGTATTTTAATGAATAGAGCTCAGCATATTAAACATATAAATACAGATGGACAGACCTCCGTATTGTATTTGACAGATGGATTGTTGAATGAAGTGCCAAGCGGAAGGTGGTTAAACCTGAAAGAGGATGGGTTTCAGCAGTTAAGCGCATTTGTTTATGTAGATTCATTTCATCCAGTTTTGCGTACTTACTCTCAGCCTGTTCCATATGTGACAGAGTGGAAAATACTGGGTGAAAGTGGAGAGCCATTGTTTTTGTATGTGATTGAAACGGAACTTAATCAAAAATCACTGATGACTTATTCTATAGTAGAGCCAACTATATATGAACAAATAGGTCAAGTTGAGGTTGGATACAATCAGTCTTTAGAAGAACAGTTTGTTTTGTACTTAAACAATGGTGAAAAGATCATTCAAATATTATTTAATCATCAATGTCTTAAAACGTTTGAGCCTGTTTTAGAAAAAGCGTGGGAAATGATGCAAGAGGGAGAATGAATATGAAACAGAAAGTGATAGAAGTATTGGATCAGATGTCTGAAAGGACGATTAAATTAGGAAGAACTTTATTTGAAACACCAGAATTAGGGTTTAAAGAATTTAAGACAAAAGAGATTCTTATCAAAGAACTGAAGGATGCAGGGTTTGAAGTTGAACGTGAATTTGCGCGTACTGGATTTCAGGTGTCTTTAGGCTCAGGGCATCCTCATATTGGACTGATTGCAGAACTCGATGCAATTCCTACATTAGGACATCCTTATGCAGATTTGAATGATCAAAGCGCTGCACACACTTGTGCTCATAGTACGCAGTGTGCCATTATGACAAGTGTGATTAAAGCTTTAAAAGAAGTGGATATTACACAGTTTCCAGGCAAAATCAGTTTATTCTTTACTCCTGCTGAAGAATTTACAGATATGGCATTTCGACGTGATTTAATTGCGAAGGGTGAACTTCATTATCCTGCAGGAAAGATTGAGATGCTTCATGAAGGTATTTTTGATGATGTGGATTTGTGTCTTCATCTTCATGCGATGGGGAATGATCATTATCGTTTTGCGAGTGATTCTCATTTGGCAGGTTTTATCTATAAGAAATTTACGTTTGTGGGCAAGGCATCGCATGCAGCAGTATTGCCTCATTTGGGTGTAAATGCATTGAATGCTTTTGCGTTGTTTCAAAGTGCTGCAGGCATGCTGAGAGAAACGTTTGTAGATGAAGATAAGAATCGTTTCCATGGTATCGTAACAGAAGGCGGTCAGACAGTGAATTCAATTCCAGAACGTATTGTATATGAGGGTTATGTACGTTCATTTAATACTGCGAATATGAAGCTTCTTAGTGAAAAACTGACTCATGCAGCAAAGCATTGTGCAGAAGCATTGGGGGCAGAGTGTATTGTAGAAGATACGCCTGGTTATCTGCCATTTAAGCCATGTCATGAATTATCTTTGGCTGTTGAAGAAAATATGCTGCATTTTTGCAAACCAGAAAAAATACTGCATGATGAAAAGAGTGTAGCTGCAGGAGATATTGGTGACTTAGGTATGTTTGTACCTACGATTCAGTTTGGATATGGCGGAGTTGGCGGTGTCATTCATGGAAAGAATATGTTTATTCAAGATGAAGAAAGATTGTACATTGAATCTGCCAAGGTAACTGCTATGACTGTGATTGACTTAATGAGTGATCCTGCAAAAGTACAGCGTATTAAAGACAGCTTTACACCTGTAATGAGTAAAGAAGAGTACTTTGCTTATTTGAATCAAAAATAAAAGAATAATGAATAGTTCTGGCGTTATCTTATTTGGATATGCCAGAACTATTTTTTTTGTGAATTCGGATAATAGCTTACTAACCAAAAATTCTTTGAATAAAGACTAGAATAATTCTCATATCAAAAAATAATTTCATTATAAATACATTGTTTTTGTGAAGATTATTTAAGTTTTATAGAATTAATATTAGTGGTTATATATAATGATTATATATTGACGCGAATTTTACATGGCGTATTTAAACAGATTAGTTCTGTTATGTTCAGGAAATGGGGGAGGATTATTAAATGTTTCGTGAAATGAACAAATCAAAAAAACTCATTGTTGCTACAGCATTGGGGTTGGCAGCCATACTTTCACTAACTGTCTTAACAAAATTCACAACAAATGCGTCTAATTATACTTCAATAATTCAAACATTGGACGATAAGAAGATGACTGCTATGGAAATGACTGCTGCGGTTGCTGCCAGTTCCACTGCTATTGCTGCTATGCCTGGTGATTCCACGACTCCAATCGCAACACAACTATCTAAATTAACGACACCATTATTAGTTATCGTATGTGCTATCTATCTGGAAAAATTTCTTCTTACTACAATAGGATATGTTTCTTTTGCGTTTTTGATACCAATTGCGTGTATCAGTTTGATTGTCTATCTATTCTTAGAGAAATCGTTTTTTAAACAGATAGGCATCAAGATTGCTACTTTTGCTGTTATCATCTATATGATTATTCCGATAAGCGTAACTGTGATGAATCTCATCGAAGATACATTCAATCAGTCAATTCAAGATACTTTTACAAGTGTTGAAGAAATTGAAGTTGAAGAAGATTCTAATTCTGAAGAAGTATCGAGTTGGATTTCAGGTTTTATTTCAGGAATAGAAAGTTCGGTAAGCAACATAACTGAAGGAACTGAAAAAGTAATCAGTGTGTTTGTTGATGCGATAGCTGTGCTCATTATAACCACTTGTGTTATACCAATTGCTATTATCTTCTTAGCTATCTGGATTATTAAAATTTTGTTTGGAATCAAAATTGAAGTTCCAAAGAAGATAGGTTTTGTACCTAATACAAAGAACTAAAAATACGGTCAAAATCATGGAATGAAAAAGGCAAAGATCAAAATGATACTTTGCCTTTTTTAGGAGTAACGCACTTTATTTCGTTCTAGAAATAGTAAACCGGAAATGATAAAGAACTTGCTTTCAGTTTGTATACATATGTGGTTTAGAGATAAAGCAAATATTTATTGCACATGGAACTCGTAGTCAACATGACCATGAGAATATTATAAGAAGATGTCAATACGCATATCATTCTTCAGTGGAAGAATGGGCGCCTCTTAGAAATGGCATACAAGACTTGTAATTTAGTGTGGATTGACATATACAGTAAAGCGTTCAAATATGTACATTTCTAATAAGATATAGTGATGAATTGTTCAGATTAAATTCTTTTGAAATTTAAAAAGATGGAGTATGGAGTGTACTGTTCATCAATAGTAGACTGAGTGAATCACTTGGTCTGCTTTTTCTTTGTTATAGAGTGCTTCGATGAGTGTGTGGGCAAACTCAAAGGCTGATCCTAATGCCTTGGCGGTGATCATATTTCCATCTCTGACAACTTTTTGTTCAGTGATGTGTGCACCATGAAGATTTTCTTCAAATCCTGGGAAGCAGATAGCTTTTTTGTCATTAAGAAGACCTAATACACCATAAACTGATGGTGCTGCACAGATTGCAGCAAGAATCTTATCTTTCTCATGGTGTTTTTTTATGATATCTGTAATATCTTCTGATTCGAGAAGGTGTGCAGTGCCTGGCATTCCCCCGGGCATAATAATTGCATCATACAGTACATCTTTAACATCGCTGATATTTTTGTCTGTTTTAACGGTGATATTGTGTGAACCGGTTACTTCATGGATATTGTGTACTGAAACCATGGTAACAATGATACCTGCTCTTTTTAACAGGTCAACAGTCATCAGGGCTTCACATTCTTCAAATCCTGGGGCTAAATAGATGGCGGCATGTTTCATTTTGCATTCTCCTTGTTCATTTGTGCTAAACAGCGTGTACGCTTTGGTTTGGAAGGTCGCAATGGAATCTGATAGGTATCCATGAGCTGTTTGAATTCTTGTTCAGCTTCTTGAAAATGTTCAACATCAATTTCAAACTCAATTTCATAGTCTTTGATGCCGCAGTATTCATTTTCATCAAGACATAACTCGCCATAGTTTAACTGAATGCTTCTACGAATGGTATGCAGCTGTCCCATAATGACAAATGGACCAGTGATGTTGAATTGCTGGAAGAGCTTTAATAAATCCGGATGATTGAGGGCAGATGGACTGTTTTCATCGAGATAGATTTCATATTCTTGATGACCTTGGGATGCTTTCTGCTTCATTGTGAATAAGTGCTTTCCATCAATGTTACGAATGCGCATCGCAAATCCCATTTCTTTTAGATTCACAGTTTCTGATTCATAATAAACATTGGTTTGATTGTGAATGATGGCATTTGGATACGCATTGCATAGTTGTTGAAACTTTTGTGGATCAACAAAGGTCTTAAATTCAATTTCATGATTGGTATGCATAAAGACCACTCCTTTTCACAGATTTATTATACCTTATTTCGTCCTTTGTGGGAGAGGTTTTGATGATGAGACATTCTGAAAAACAGAGAAAGGGCCAACATTGTGGAAAGAATGGAAGAGCCTCCGTAGCTAAATAGAGGAAGCGGTATGCCAGTAATGGGTAGAAGCCCTGTCACCATGCACATGTTTTGTATTTGCTGGAAAATCATCATGGCAGCTAGACCAGTTCCTATTTTCTTTTGTTTTGAATCAGGTGTCTGAATAAGAAGACGAATTAAACGAATGTCTAAAAGGACACAAATCAGCCAAACAGTGAGTGTACCGCATAATCCAAAATTTTGAGCGATAACAGTAAAAATAAAGTCTGTGTGAGCTTCTGGAATGGATATGATACGCTGTTTGATGCCGCACCCCAATAGACCGCAGCTTCCAAACATCAATAATGAAGTATATAGCTGATAACCTTCATCGCGCATCGTTTCTACAGGATTGAGCCAGCCAGAGATTCTGCGTAGACGATATCCTGCAATTTTTTGAAACGTTTCTGGCCAGAAATGATAAAAGACCAGAAGAAATCCTGTACATAAGATGACGGTTATGATTAGAGAAATGATCCAGTGTTTTTGAATCGGGCTTGTGATAAGCAGGATGATTAGACAGAAAATAAGTACAATGGGTATACCGGTATCGGGCTGCATAAGAATTAAGAGAATGGGTAGAAAACATATCTTTAAGATTTTTAGAAATAGATGTATATCTGTGATTGTGGTGGAAATGTTCAGTGATTTAAAATGATGATCAATTTGGAGGGCACTTAACACAATTAAGATAATCTTCATGAATTCACTGGGCTGGAAAGAACCAAATCCTGGTATTTGCAGCCATGCAGTTGTACCGTTGATGCTTCGTATGAAGGTGTCTGGCAAGTCAATAATGTTACGGTCAATCCATAGAAGAAAAAGAAAAATCATCAGAAGCCAGTAAAGAAATTGAAAACAGATGTATATTCTATTCGGATTCAGATGATTTATAAAAAGTATCAATAGTGTACCTATAAGGTACCAGATGAGCTGCTTCAGCCAAAGATGAGAGTTTCTGAGTGAAGAGGACATGAGGGGTTCTGCACACCAAATGGTTAGAATGCTTATAAGTGCAGACAGGACAATCAGGAAGATAAGTTTTCTATCTAATGAATTGTCATCGGGATATCTCATGCGAGATTTTTTTCCATGGATACATGCTGAATCCCTGCTTCAAGATAAATATCACTGATTTCATGGAATCCGCAGTGGAGATAAAAGTCTTTGGCAGTGAGCTGTGCATGGACTGTGATTTTGCCTCGTTTTTGTACTTCAGGCAATGTTTCTACATAATTCATCATAGCTTTTCCAATGTGATGTCTGCGGTACTTTTTTAATACTGCAACACGTCCTACGATAGCTTCATTGTCATGAAGCAGGATTCTTAGGCATCCTGCTGGCTGATTGTTGAATGTGGCTAAACAGTGAATGGCTGTATCGTCTTTTTCATCCATTTCTATTTCTGAGTCAACATTTTGTTCACGAATGAAGACTTCTGCACGTATGCGTACAATCTGGAAGAAATCAGATTGAGTGTTTGCGATTTTAACTTTCATAAAGAGGCTCCTTTTGATTCATGGTTTTATTATATCCAAAAACTGATAAAAGATAAAGAAAGTGGAAAAGAAAGACTGCTTTGAAAAGGGAGTTTCGATGTGACGAAATTTATGCTATCATAATAAAAGAGGTGATGAGCATGCGCAGATGGCATTCTCTGCTGGATATCTTTCTGTTCCCGTTAAAGCTTTTGTTTATGGGAATTGTGTTAATTGCATTAAGTTCACTGGTATTAAATTCAAATACGAGTGTGTTTTTCTCTATAAATAATGTTTATGTTACAATTTTTGCGAATCTTTTGAAATCGATTGGGAACTTCATCGTAATTCACTTTCCTGTGTTTGTCATGCTGAAAATGCTGGCCAGAAGAAATGGACAGGGTGTTGGTGTTGTTTCTGGTGTGCTGGGATATGTAGTGTTTTTGAGTGTCACTATGTTTTTATCTAGACAAAATCTGGCTTCTGCAGCTTATGACAGTATTCTTGGATTATCATTGAATACGTCGTCCATTTCTGGGATGAGCGGACTGGTGCAGTATCCTTTGCAGACAGGTTTGATTGGGGCGCTGTGCGTGGGATTGTCTTCTCGTGTTGCGTATCAGAAAAGTCGTGGAAAGCTTCGCTATGGTGTGTTTTCCTTCATTGACCGTGATGGATATGCTTTGATTCTGTCTGCTTTCTATTCATTTTTATTAGGTGTGTTGTTTTCGTGGTTCTGGCCATATCTAATTGATGGTTTTTATCTTGTGTTTGATTTTATTGCATCAGATATTTCAAATCCAATCAATATGTTTGTGTATGGTATTTTTGATCGTGTGCTGTCTGTGTTTAATCTGGGTGGTATTGTGAGATATACGTTCTGGTTTACAGAAATGGGCGGTACATGGCAGGATATGACAGGAACAAGCTATGCGGGGGATGTTGCGGTTTGGATGGCTCAGTCGGCGAGAAATCTGTATCCTTCTGGATTTGGACGCTTTATTACACCGTATTATGTCTTGAATCTGTTTGCGATTCCAGGAATGATTGCGGCACTGTACACAACGTTTACAGATAAGATCGAAAAGCGTCGTGTTCGCATGATGTTTGTGATTTGTCTATTGGTATCTCTTTTGACAGGGGTTATTCTTCCTTTAGAAATCCTGCTTCTTGTGACGGCTCCATTATTGTTTATGATGCATATTTTTGCGACAGGAATCATATTTGGACTTTGTCAGGCAATGAATTTGAATCTGGGCTTTAGTTTTGCGGGGAAAACGGCTGCAGCTATGCCTGGAAATATATTTGACTTGCTGGTGTATGTTCGAAACATCAATGCCTATAAAACTATTACAGGAATTCTGATTTTAGGGGTTATTTGTTTTGTGCTGTATTTCCTGATGACAAAGCTGTACTATATGTTCTTAGCGTTGGATTTATTTAATACAGGTATGACTCGCAAGAAAGTGGATGGCTTTGCGGTAGCAGTAGGTGGTATTGAAAATATCAAGATGGTCAATTCTTCACCGTTTAGATTGTATGTACAGGTTCATGATTCGAATTTGATTGACTATAATCAGTTTAAACAGCTGGGGGCATCAAAAATTCTTGAGACTCGTGCAGGATATGCGATTGATTTTGGTGCAGGAAGTACGATTTATCGTCGTGAACTGACAAAGCGAATGCGTGAGTGCAAACGTAGAATTGATGATTAAAAGGAACCAGGAGATTATCTCCTGGTTTTGTCTTTCAGCAGTCATTGTGTCGACATTGATAAAGGACAGTGATGATGCATCCTAAGGCTGCCAGCATCAGCGTCAAAAAGAAGAAAAGAAATCCGAGTGCTAAATCAAACAGGATGCGAACAGCTCCGCCAAATAGTAGAAGTGTCAATGCTGCTGTAAGGATTGTGCCAACAAATCCAATGATGGCCAGCTTTCCGCAGCAGCAGACTGCATCGCGCACAAGACGGTTTTTTTCAGCGTTGATCAGTGCATACAAGAAGATGGCATAAAGAACAAGTGCAATGATAAAGACTGCATTGATAAGCTGGGTTGTGAATTCAATGTTGAATACATTAAACAGACTTAATAGAAATGCACCTAGCCCACCCACAAGTGCTGCAAAGATGACTGCAATACAGTTTCTTGCAGAAGTATTCATAAGGTTCCTCCTTTCCTATGGAATTGCTTCCAATGTAGAATATGAGGTAAAATTTCTAGGAAAAAGGCGAATTGCACGAGATTTTACAAGGAAAATGATTAGAAATAAGTTATAATAAAATAGTTACAGGAAGTGAGCAGTTTATGGAAAATGCTGAAAAATATACACCGATGATGCAGCAGTATCTTTCGGTGAAAAAGAATTTAAAGGATGCCATCGTTTTTTATCGTCTTGGGGATTTTTATGAGATGTTTTTTGATGATGCCAGAATTGCCTCCAGTGAGCTGGATTTGGTGCTGACTGGAAGAAATGCCGGGGTTGAAGAAAGAGTTCCTATGTGTGGAATTCCTTTTCATGCGTATCAGGGATATGCACAGAAGCTGGTGAATCGTGGATATAAAGTTGCGATTGTTGAACAAATGGAAGATCCTGCAGCGGCAAAGGGGATTGTCAAACGTGATGTGATTCGTATTATTACTCCAGGAACTCAGATGGATGATGGCCTGGATGAAAAAAACAGCATTCAAATCTCTTCTGTGACAGATACACAGGTGCATTTTGTTTTGTGTATGCTGGATATGTCGACTGGGGAAACGACTGCATTAAAGATTTCACGACGTCCTCAGACACTTTGTCAGACCATCATGAAATACAATATTCGTGAAGTGGTTGTACATGAAGATTTTGATGCAAAGTGCATTCAGATGATTCGTGATTTAGGAATTGTAACTATTTCATATTGTGATCAAGAAGAAATTAAAGATCAGTATCTTCCACTGTGTGAATCTTTAAAGAGTGATGTATTAAGAAATACTTATGGATTATTACTGAATTATTGTGAAGCAACAAGCTGCCAGATGCTTTCGCATCTGCAGATTGTACATCTTGAGGATGAACATTCCTACATGAACATGGATTATTCTACACTCACGAACCTTGAACTGATTCATCCATTGCGTACTCAATCTAAATCAATTACATTGTGGAACTTTCTGGACCAGTGCAATAGTGCAATGGGAAGCCGTCTTTTGAAAAAGTGGGTAGAACGTCCGCTGGTGGATGAAGAGGTTATTGATCATCGTTTAGATCAGGTTGAAGTGATTATGCGCAATTATGAACTGAGAATGGAAGCGAAAGAAGCTTTGTCTCAGATTTATGATTTGGAGCGCTGTATTGCACGTATTGCCTATGGTTCAGCCAATGCGATTGACTGTACACGTTTAAGAAAAACATTGGAACAAGTTCCAGTCTTGATTCGTTTATTTAAAGATTATCCTGAATTTAGTGCATTGTGTGATGTGGATGCGTGTGAAGAATTATGTACTGAACTGACACGTGCACTTGTAGAAAATCCACCAGTTTCATTAAAAGATGGCGGTCTGTTTAATGAGGGCTATGATACAGTGCTGGATGAACTGAGAACTCTTTCTCGCCAGGGAAAAGATTGGATTTTAGCACAGGAACAGATTGAAAAAGAGCGTACTGGAATCAAGACACTTAAGATTGGCTATAATCGTGTGTTTGGTTATTATATTGAAGTATCTAAAGGACAGGTTCCTTTAATCAAGGATGAATATGGCTATATTCGTAAGCAGACTTTAGTTAATAATGAGCGATATATTACACAGGAACTAAAAGAAAAAGAAGATGCTATTTTACATGCACAGGAAAAGAGTCTGCGCATGGAATTTGAGCTTTTTACTAAGATGCTGGCTGAAATGCAGAAGTATCTTCCTGCCTTGCATAAGATTGCCTATGTACTCTCTTATTTGGATTGTGTAACGGCTTTAGCATGTGTGTCTTGTGAGGGTGGATATGTTCGTCCGCAGTTTACATCGGATGTCTTTGATTTGAAAGAAGGACGTCATCCGATTTTGGATGCATCCAAGAAGACACGATATATTTCTAACAGCTGCTACATGGACCATAACAACAGTGTACTGATTATTACAGGTCCAAATATGGGTGGTAAATCAACGTATATGCGACAGGTTGCGTTGATTGTAATTATGGCCCAGATTGGCTGTTTTGTTCCTGCTGATTCATTAAGAATGCCTATTTTTGATAAAGTATTTACACGTATTGGGGCAAGTGATGATATTCTTTCTGGTCAGTCTACCTTCATGGTGGAAATGATGGAAGCGAACTATGCACTAAGCAATGCGACGGACAAGTCTTTGATTTTGTTTGATGAAATTGGACGAGGTACATCAACATATGATGGTATGAGTATTGCACAGGCTATGATTGAATACATTGCGGTCTGCATCAAAGCGAAAACACTGTTTTCTACACATTATCATGAATTGACTTCACTGGAAGATGAACTGGACAATGTAAAAAATGTCAATGTGCAGGTAAAGGAAAAGAATGGTGAAGTGACATTTATGTATCGTATTATTGATGGGAAGGCATCACAGTCTTACGGGGTGAATGTTGCAAGATTAGCCAATTTACCTGAAAGTGTACTTGAGCGTGCAAAAGATCTGCTTTCTCAATATGAAACAGAAAAGAAACATGTACAGCAGTCTTTAGGCTTTGTGGAAATGAGTCGCCCTGAGCCAGAAAATCAGGAAATCATTGATGATTTAAGACATATTGATCCAAATAACTGCACACCAATGCAGGCGCTTCAGATTTTGTCTGAATTAAAATCTAAATTGAAATAGACCGTCTGAAAAGACGGTTTTTCTAATGTGTATTTCGGTGTATAATGTAGACTATATAAGTTTCAAGGAGATTTACGATGAAAAGAATTGATTTAAGAAGTGATACAGTAACATTGCCTACAGAAGAAATGAGAAAAGCTATGTATCTTGCAGAGGTTGGTGATGATGTTTATCAAGATGATCCAACGGTATTGAAACTGCAAAAGAAAGCTGCAGAGATGTTAGGAAAAGAAGATGCTTTGTTTGTGATGAGTGGTACAATGGGAAATCTGTTGTCTATCATGTCTCAGACACATCATGGAGATGAACTGATTACTGGAAGAAATAATCATATTATTACACATGAAGTGGGAGGTTTAGCTGCACTGTGTGGCGTGATGACTCGTTTAGTCAACAACGATAATGACATGGTTTATCCAGAAGATATTGAAAAGGCAATGCGTCCGGATGATATTCATGAGCCAAGAAGTGTACTGGTTTGTCTGGAAAATGCACTATCTAATGGAACAGTGGTTCCTTTGGATGTGATGAGAAAAGATTATGAAACTGCAAAGCGTTTAGGTTTGAACGTACATTTGGATGGTGCACGTTTATTTAACGCAGCACTGGCATTGAATTGTGATGTAAAAGATATTGCAGCATGTGCAGATAGTGTCATGTTCTGTTTGTCAAAGGGACTGGGTGCACCAATGGGATCCATGATCTGCGGTACAAAAGAGTTTATTGCCAAAGCAAGAAGAAATAGAAAACGCATTGGCGGAGGCGGACGTCAGATGGGACATATGGCTGCCTGTGGTCTGGTTGCGCTGGATGTGATGACTAAACGACTCTATGAAGACCATGACAATGCCAAGTATCTTGCTTCACAATTAAGAGAAATAGATGGTGTTCATGTACAGAATGAACCTGAGATTTCAATGGTATTCTTTTCAGTGGATACAGATGAAAAGAAGTTCATGGAATTGTGTCAGAAACATCATATTTTAATGAATCCAAGCGATCATGGATTCTATCGTGTAGTGACTCATGTAGGTGTAGAGAAAGAAGATTTGGATGTACTTGTTGAGTGCATCAAAGAAGCTGTTTCATGGAAAAAGTGATGATTGGCATTGCTGGATTGACTCTGGGGATTTTAGGGGTTGCCTTTACTTTGGTAGGTCTAATCAGTTATGCTGCCATTCCAGGATTAGGTATGCTGCTTGGTGGTATCTTTGTGCTGATTGGTGTGGTATTTCTGTTGATGACGATGCTTTTGACAAGAAGTGCTAAACGCTTTGAAAAGAAAATGATGGATATTGTCATTCAAGGACGTAAAGTAGAAGCGAATATCATTGAAATCAGACAAAATACGATGATCTCTGTGAATCGTAGACATCCGTATTATCTGGTTTGTGAAGCGGAAGGACAATTATTTGAAAGTGAATATTTCTATCAGGATGTACATCGTTTTGATGAAAGAGAAACTATTGATGTTTATATTGATGATCAGAGTCATGATTATGTTGTAGACCTTGATTCTTAGCCGGTATACCGGCTTTTTCTTTACCTTTTTTAAAGAATGATTCATAATAGAAACAGGAGATGATAAATATGAAAGTCATAATTGGTGCCTGCAGTGAAGCGGTAAATTTAAAAGATGTGCTGTGTGAGTGGATGAATCAGCAGGGAATTGAAGTTGAAGATGTGACAAAAGAATCAATGAATTTTTTTGAAGCATCTGAAGCCGTAGTTAAAGAAGTGTTAAAAAACAAGGATGAAGATCGAGGTATTATTGTGGATGAAACAGGTGCAGGTGCGTTTATGTGTGCATCAAAACACAATGGTATTATCTGTGCTCAGCTGAATGATGAACATTCTGCCAAGATGACTCGTGATCACAACAATGCCAATGTCATCACAATGGGATGCAGAGTGATTGGTACAGGTGTAGCGATTGGGATTACAGAACGTTTCTTAAAAGGAAAGTATTCTGCAGGAAGACACAAGATTCGTATTGATATGCTGGATAGAATGGGGGAAATATCATGAAGATGGCGGTTGGATGTGACCACATTGTCACAGAAATCAAAGATGATGTGGTAAAGTACCTAAAGAAAAAGGGTATTGAAGTGATTGATTGTGGTACTTATGACAAGGAAAGAACACATTATCCTATCTATGGAAAGCGAGTTGGAGAGAAAGTTTCTACAGGTGAAGTAGATTTAGGAATTGTGCTGTGTGGTACAGGTGTAGGAATTACCAATGCCTGCAATAAAATTAAAAATGTACGCTGTGTATTAACACAGGATGTTTGTGTCGCAAGATATGCACGTGAAGAGCTGAATGCCAATGTGCTTGGTTTTGGTGGAAGAGTTTCTGGCATGGGAATGATTGAAGACTTAATTGATGCATTTCTGAAAACTGAATATCATCCAACACCAGAAAAGGATGCAGTGATTGAGGCAATCAATGGATTGATTCAACATGATCCTGCATGTGGAAAAGAGGATTTGTTTGATGATCTTCTTGAAAAGTGGGATAGAGGAGAATATCATGATTAAGAACCCAAATGGGTTCTTTTCTGTTGCTTAGGAATCGGGTATAATTTGGTAGAAGTAAAGGGGAATCGTATGACTGGAAAGAAAATATGTTTTTTTGATATTGATGGTACACTGACGGATGAGCGCGGCGGTGCTGTGATTCGTGTTCCTGAAAGTACTAGAGAAGCTCTTCAGAAGGCTCATGATGCGGGTGTATTGTTGTTTGTGAATACGGGTCGTCCAATTAGTACTGTTCCTCAAATCATCAAGGAACTTCCTTTAGATGGCTTTGTGTGTGCCTGTGGGACATGGATTATGATGCATGGAAATGAATTGTTTCGCCATGTCATAGAGGAACAAGAACGTCAGCATATTATGAGGACTGTGGATGAACTTCAGATAAGCTGTGTTTATGAAGCGAAAGAAGGATTTGCGTTTGTGGATCACTGTCAACATGGACCTATGATGGAGATTGTCAAAACATACATCAAAGATGGTTTTAAACTTTTGGATGTTCATCCAGATCTTGTGTTTGAGAAGTTTTGTCTGTTTGTTGATCCTGCAAAGGGATGGCCTGATTTATCATTTGTTGATCAGTATGATAAAATCTTTAAATATGGATATTTCTGTGAGACTGTTCCTTTGGCTTGTTCAAAGGGAAAGGCTGTGGAATACTTGTTGAAGGAATTAAAGATTTCTCATGAAAACAGTTATGGATTTGGCGATAGTGTCAATGATGTGGAAATGCTGAAGGCAGTTCATCACAGTGTTGTGATGGACAATGCACCTGATGAAGTAAAGGCATTAGGGACTTATCTTGCGGAAAAAGCTTCTGAGGATGGACTTTATAAAGTGATGGTTCATTTGGGGCTGATTGAGGAGGAAGCATGAGCAGAAACAAAGGAATTCTGTTGGTTATTGCATCAGCGCTGCTGTATGGATTTGCACCTGTGCTGTGTTCTATGACCTATCAATATGGCAATAATCCAGTGACTCTGACGTTTTTCAGAAGTTTTTTTGTGGTGCTTCTTTTAGCTTTTTTAATGAAGAAAAATGGAATTTCTTTCTTTTGTGAAAAGAGTGAGCTGATAAAGGTAGTGGGTGTAGCCTGTTTTGGTGCAGTGCTGACAACTCTTCTTTTAAACAGCAGTTATTTATATATTGGAGTAGGAACTGCAACAACGCTTCACTTTATGTATCCTTTGTTTGTGACACTGATTTGTCATTTTGTCTATCATGATCCTCTTAGCAGGAAACATATGATTGCCTTAGGGATTGCCTTGTGTGGTGTGTTGTTGTTTCTGGACTTTAAAGATTTAAGCAAGATGAAGGGTATTATGATGGCTTTGATCAGTGGTGTTACTTTTGCGATTTATCTAGTAGGTATTGATAAGCTGAAACTTTCAAGAATGAATAGTTTAAAGCTGTCTTTCTATTTTGCGCTAACGGTTAGTGTGATTATGGGAACGTCAGGTCTTGCGGCAAATCAGCTTGTTTTGAATCAGCCTTTTATATCCTATGCATTAATGTTTGCGGTTGCGATTATGGCACAGTGGCTGGCAGTGGTTTGTCTTCAAAAAGGAATTGATGTATTAGGCAGCTCACTGGCAAGCTTGTTTTCAATGTTTGAGCCGGTGTCATGTTTAGTGTTTGGGGCAATCTTTTTGAATGAAACAGTGGTCATTGCACAGGTGATTGGCAGTGGTTTGATTTTAGGTGGAGTATTATTGTTGGTGAAGGAATAGAATTATGATAAAAGAAATCGTGAAAGATACATTTTTACTATCTCAAAAAAGCAGAGAAGCAACATTTAAAGATTTAGCAGTAGTACAGGATTTAGTGGATACACTTGATGTGAATCGTGATCGCTGTGTTGGCATGGCTGCCAATATGATCGGTGCTTTAGTACGTATTGCGGTGATTGTGGATCATGGCAAGATTGTTACATTCATCAACCCTCAGATACTGTCTTGTTCAGGAAAGAGAGTTCTGGAAGAAGGATGTTTATGTCATACTGGAATGAAACAGGCAGTGCGCTATGAGAAAATCAAAGTAGAATATCAGGATATAAAGATGAAGAAGAAAATCAAGACATTGACTGGTTTTGAAGCTCAGATTTTACAGCACGAAATGGATCATTTTGAAGGGATTCTGATATAAAATTATGGTTAAGAAATGACAAAGATATTGGATTGTCGTTGAATTTACAGCATAAACTAGATATAATCATCTAGGAAATAGGGGAGTAGCAGGCCAATAGGCTTTCTGAATTCGTCATCACGATGAATTTCATCCGGATTCAGACTTCTAATGCAAGACCTATCAATAGTGAGGGTCTTTTTTTATTTGACCCTGAAGGAGGAAAAATGAACTTTAGAAAAACAAAAGAAGAAGTGCTTTATGAACTTCAAGTAACGCCTAACGGACTTTCTGATGATCAGCGTAAAGCAAATCAACAGAAGTATGGAAGAAATGAACTTCCTGAGCCAAAGAAAGATTCACTGTTTGTGAAATTTCTGCAGCAGCTGAAAGATCCGCTGACATTGATTTTGATTGCAGCTGCCATCATTAGTATTGTGGCAGATCCACATGAATGGGCAGAAAGCTTAATCATTGTGGCTGTAGTTGTGTTTAATGCAGTGCTTGGCGTTGTACAGGAAAACAATGCAGAAAAGTCACTGGAAGCATTAAAGAAGCTGTCTGCTGCAAAGGCTAATGTCTTAAAAGATGGTGCAAAGATTAGTATTGAAACTTCTGAAGTTGCAGTGGGTGATATTCTAGTGGTTGAAGCTGGAGATCAGATTGCATCAGATGGACGTATTATTGAATGCTGGAATCTGCAGGTGGATGAAAGTGCGCTGACAGGAGAAAGCGTGCCTGTCAATAAGCATGCAGATGTGATTGATAAGGAAGAAGTACCTCTGGGAGACCAGAAAAATATGGTGTTTGCAGGAACGGTATGTACGTATGGACGTGCTTTGGTGTGTGTAACAAGTGTTGGTACAGGCAATGAAGTAGGTAAGATTGCAGATATGCTGATGAACGCGGAAACTGAACAGACGCCTTTACAGTTGAAACTGGCTCAGATTTCAAAGATTATTGGTGCATTGTGCATTGGTATCTGTGTGGTTGTCTTTGCGCTGGAAATGATGTCTGGAATGGGTGTTTTGGAAGCATTTAAGACCGCTGTTGCACTGGCAGTTGCGGCAATACCAGAAGGACTTGCGACAGTTGTAACAATCTGTTTAGCACTAGGTGTATCGAAGATGGCGAAGCAGAATGCAGTTGTGCGTAAGCTGCCTGCTGTAGAAACACTGGGATGTTGTTCAGTTATCTGTTCAGATAAAACAGGGACACTGACACAGAATCGTATGACAGTTACGGATGCTTATACACTGAAAACAGGAAGAGTAAAATTCAGTCCTGAAAACAGTGAAGAAATCAGAACGTTGATGGCTTATTTTACATTGTGTTCTGATGGGGAAATTCGTATTGATGATGATGAAATGAAAATGATGGGAGATCCTACTGAAACAGCTTTGGTTTATGCAAGCTGGCTGATGAAGGACAAGAAAGCAGACTTAAGTCAGAAACATCCTCGTTTAGATGAAATTGCGTTTGATTCAGGACGCAAGATGATGAGTGTATTTGTTAAGGATGGCGATGGAGTTCTTCAGATTACAAAGGGTGCTCCAGATGTTGTTTTGGCACGCTGCAAGACAAATAGTGAAGAAGCATTGAAAGCTAATGAACAGATGGCTTCAGAAGCTTTGCGTGTTTTGTCAGTTGCGGTGCGCAGATATGATAAGCTGCCTGAAGTGATAGATTCTTCTTTGGAAAATGAACTGGAATTTGTTGGTATGGCTGGGATGATTGACCCTCCAAGACTGGAAGTCAAAGATGCCATCGCAAAAGCTCAGAAGGGCGGAATCCGTACCATCATGATTACTGGGGACCATCTGATTACTGCAGCAGCTATCGCAAAGGATTTAGGTATTCTTCGTGGGAATGAAACTGCAGTATCTGGGACTCAGCTGGCTCAGATGAGTGAGGAAGAATTGGATCAGAGATTGGAAAGCATTAGTGTTTATGCGCGTGTTGCTCCTGAACATAAGGTTCGTATTGTCAATGCATGGCAGAAAAAAGGTCATGTTGTGGCAATGACTGGGGATGGTGTCAATGACTCTCCTGCATTAAAGACGGCAGATATTGGCTGTGCAATGGGTATCACAGGGACAGATGTTGCAAAACAGGCAGCTGAAATGGTGCTGATGGATGATAACTTTGCGACAATCATTTCTGCAGTAAAACAGGGACGTAATATCTATGACAACATTCGTAAGGATGTTCAGTTCTTACTTTCAAGTAATATTGGTGAAGTACTGACAATCTTCTGTGCTTCTGTATTAAACATGTTCCCTGGTTTTGAACTGGGAGTTCCACTGCTTCCAATTCATTTGTTGTGGGTGAATCTGATTACTGACTCTATGCCTGCCTTTGCGTTAGGTATGGAACAGTCGGATGATTCTATTATGGAACGTGCCCCTCGTCCTAAGAATGAAGGTTTCTTTGCGCATCATTTGGGATGGACAATCGCATGGCAGGGTGTCATGATTGGGTCACTGACTTTAATCTCCTATCTGATTGGAAACAAGATGTCCCATGATATTGGTATGACCATGGCTTTTCTGACCTTGTCTATGGCACAGCTGGTTCATGCGTTCAATGTAAAAGATGATCGTTCCATCTTGAATGCATCTGTCTTCTCTAACAAGTATCTCTGGGGTGCATTTGCGCTGGGACTGGTTCTTCAGTTCACTGTTATTTATATTGCGCCACTGGCAGAATTGTTCTCATTGACTCCGCTGAATCTTACTCAGCTGTCAATCGCAATGGGGTTGGCTTTTTCAACATTAATTATTTCAGAAGTTGTAAAATTTCTGGTACGCAAGTAATTTTAGGGCGGCTTAAGCAAGCCGCCTTTTACTAACTCAAGCATCACTTGATAGACACAATATTTCTCTTTAACTATAATGAGAACATAAGTAGGGAGAGAGCTTATGCTGAATACACAGGAAATTGGGAAAAAGATTGCAGAACTTAGAAAGAAACATAACATGACACAGATGGAGCTGGCGGATGAAATGGAGGTTAGCTACCAGGCGGTTTCGAATTGGGAACGTGGAAATTCAATGCCTGATATTGCGAAACTTCCAGATTTAGCACAAATATTTCATATCAGCATTGATGAACTTTTAGGTTGTTCAAAAGAATCAGAGATTGTTCAGAGTTTGATAGAAGATGAAAATACAGTGATTTCTGTGGATGAACTGTGTGAGGTTGCACCATTGTTGAGACCATCAAAAACTGAAATGCTGATAGATCATAGTTTGTCGGAATCTATTCATAGTAAATCTGCCATAAAAATAGCTCCTTTTGTTTCAGAAGACTATTTGGATGAAGTGTTGATGCAATGCGAAGATATTGATGTTTCAGATTTAGTGAGACTAGCACCGTTTTTAAAAAAAGATACTTTAACTAGAATCATGCATCAAAATCATTGTGAAAAGCTGAAAGTAAAAGAAGTGATATCATTAGCACCGTTTTTAGAACAAAAAGTACTGGATGAATGGGTATTTCGTACAGATTTTACACATCATTTAGGTGGATTATCTGCGATTGCACCATTTGTATCCAAAGAGGTACTTGTAGAACTGTTTCAAAGGTGTAAAGAGGATCTTCATGTGAAGGAATGCTGCGCACTTGCACCTTTTCTTCCAAAGGGAATATTAAATCAAATGGTGATGGAACATCAGGGAGAGTTGATGGAACTGTGTGGTCTTTTGCCTTTTATCGATAAGGAATATCTGAACTTACTTGCCAAACGCTGTGTAAATGAAAAGAACTATCGATTTTTAAGTATGATTGCACCTTTTCTATGAAAATCTTTTAAATTAACATTTCATTAACAATTCTCCTATAATTCATTGATAAATCAAGAATAAAATCTATTTGTAAACGTAAAGGAGAATTAAAAATGAATACAAATGAATTTACAAACAAGGTAGTTGAAGTGGTAGAAAAGATGAGCGAAACAACAGTTGAAGGATATAAGAAGATTGAAAATGGTGTTGTAGAAGGCTATAAGAAAGTAGAAGATAAGTTTACTGAGGTGTTTCTGGATGAAGAAGGAAATCTGAAAGATGGAGGCATGGCTGATAAGGCAACAGGTGCATTCCATAAGATTGAAGATACAGTAGTAGGGACATTCAATAAAATCTCAGATAAGTTTGTAGGCAGTTTTCTGAGTAAAGAAGGCGAATCAGTAGAAGAGGCAAAGACTCGTATTGCGGATGAACAGTCTAAGCGTGAAGCTGCTCAGAAAGAAATGATTGAAAGAAGTATTGAAGCTGCAAAAAATGCAGGTAAATGAAAAGAAACGATGAATGACAACACATTTTCAGCTTCTTATTCATTTTCTAGAAATGAAGAAGTGTTGAAGATGCGTCACAAATATCAAAATGTAGAAATATCATCATTTCAAGCTGATATGATGATTCAATGCAGTGCCTTGGTGTTTGGACTGATGCTTGCAGAAAGTATTATTTTTAAAATCATATTGTAAGAAGACAAGTGCTGAACTTGTCTTTTCTAGTTTAATAGGATAGTTCTATCAGAGCTAAAGAAAAATACGTGCCAGTCATTTTTGGTTGGCACGCACTTAAAAAGATGGTTTTATCAGATGCTTCTATTTGGAATTTAATACGATACTTTTACGATACAGGGAATCTTGATGACGTTTTCAACATGGAGGATCTGTTATACCTTCTTCTCTAAGGAATAAGGCTTCTATGACGATATATGCACAGAAACCTTGCGTCTTGAGAATTGTCTGATGGAGTATTCTGTTGTCTATGCAGAATTCATCATGAATTCAGACAAAGATTTTGATGATAAATATGATAATCTGGATGAACTCTATGATGTGGTTTATGAGGATGCAGGAGACGAAATCTATGATGAGATCTACGATGGCATCTTGGATGAAATGTATGATTTGTTCTATGATGGGATATTAGATGAAGCATATGATAGTGTTCCTTACGAAAAATGGCTCGATGCTTGTTCGGATGAATATGAAATGTGGTTAGATGCATGTTCTGAATGCTATGAGATTTGGTTAGATACTCGTTCGGACATCTAGGAATTCTGGCTTGAAATGCGAAGTGCTACATTTGGAAAAGATGAAGAAGAAATAAATGAAGTCATTACAGATTTCAAAGAAGATGTTGAGGACCTAAAGGAAGATCTTCCAAAATAGACAAAGTTTTGCAGGCAATGGAGCTTCCACTGTCTTTTTTCGTCACAAAAAGTTCACAAAAATATTTAGCACTCTCTATTGACGAGCGCTAAATATGGTGGTATAACATAATCAGAAACAGGAGAAAGAAAGAACCACGAGTTCATGATTCTTCCTAAACATCCCCAGTTTCAAAAACTATATTGAAAAAGGAGTGATGATTATGTTTAAACCTAGTATTTTTGGAGAAGATTTATTTGACGAATTTTTTGATGATTTCTTTGATTTCCCAGTCATCGATGATCGAGAAATGAAGAAAGCGCAGAAAAAACTGTATGGACATCATGCAGCAAACATGATGAAAACAGATGTGAAAGAACAGGAAGATTGCTACGAAGTAGACGTTGATCTTCCAGGATTTAAAAAAGATGAGCTTTCTTTGGAACTGAACAACGGGTATTTGGTGATTAGTGCAGCGAAAGGTCTGGACAAAGAGGAAAAGGAAGAAAAAACAGGAAAATTTGTTCGTCGTGAACGTTATGCAGGCAGTATGAGCAGATCGTTCTATGTCGGCGAGGATATCAAGCAGGAAGACATTCACGCTAAATATGAAAGTGGAGTCTTGAGATTGTCCATTCCAAAGCCAGAAGAAAGAAAAGCTCAGATAGAGGACAAGAAGTATATTGCCATTGAAGGATAAGGCCCTTTCTTCAAATAGACTATAGACAACAATTGAATAGGGTTTTACAGAGCAGTCATGCATTACGGCGTGGCTGCTTTTGTTTTAGTTGCGAGTGAATATGGTATATCAACGATAGATAAGGAGTGGAATATGTCAAAATTTATCGTTGAAAAGAAGGGTGTGTTTGGTGCTGTTTATCCTGATACTGGACTATATCTGAAGCATTCAACAACAACCAAAGACAAAAACAATGCATACAAATTCTCAAATCTGAAAGATGCACAGAAAGTCGCTAACAAATTGAAGGGAGAAGTCATTGAGATTCAAGAATCTTCCCAAGAAACTCGCGAATATGATCTAATCCATTGTAAAGAATGCGCATATTTTGACTCAATCAACTGTAGACGCACCAATATGCCAACAGATTACAATGATTACTGTAGTCGAGGCTTGAGAGACTACAAGAAGGAAGGAAAGGCGTAATGGCTTTTTTTCTTTTTTAAATGAAGGATATTATGTTTATAAAACAGTGCTGGAATTCTAAAGTGAACTTTGCGATAATAAAGAAAAAGAGGGAGATTGAATTATGATTTTAGATGATTATCAAAAAAGAGTCGACCAGTTGTTTGAACAGGTAAAAACAACACAAAGAGAAAATATTATTACTGCAGGTAAAATGATTGCGGATACAATTGAAGCTGGTGGTAATATTTATTTGGGTGGTATTTGTCATTCTATCGAAATGGATTTGTTTAATCGAGGTGGAGGACCTGCATTTTATCGTACATTCCACTGGAATCTGGATGTGAAATCAGATGCACGTCAAAGAGATCGCAGTGATATGGATTTAGATATGGAAGGTTTAGGTGCTTATGTGCTGAAAGCCTCTACAATTCGTCCTGGAGATATTCTGTTTGTGGGTTCTGTTTCAGGACGTACAAAGAGTGTTGTGGATTTAGCTTGGGAAGCAAAGAAGATGGGAATCAAAGTCATTGCTATGAGTTCTATGAGCTATGCACAAAGTGTAGGTCCGGTTCATTCATCTGGTAAGAAACTGTATGAATTTGTCGATTTAACATTGGATAACTGTGCACCTGCTGCAGAAGCAATGCTCGATGTTGAAGGTGTAGAAGCGAAGTTTGCGGCTGCCAGTGGTTTGGCAAGCTCATATATTCTGTGGTCAGTGACTGCAGTTGTTTTGGATGAGCTGAAATCTAGAGGCAAGACTCCTTTGCTTCTTAAGAGCGCAAATTATCCAGGTGGCCCAGAATATAATAAGAATGAAGTATATCCTCATTACGAAGAATTTGGATGGTAATCATATAGGCAGACTCAATAAAGTCTGCCTTTTCTAATCGATAGATTTCAATTAAAATAAACATAGGTGATATGTATGGAAAAGTTAATGATATCTGCGTGTTTAATGGGAATTAATTGTCGTTATGATGGTGGTAATACAAAACTGGCTCAGCTGGATGAACTTAAACAATGTTATGAGTTAATACCTGTGTGTCCAGAGACTTTGGCAGGACTTCCTTGTCCGCGTTTTCCGATTGAAATTGTGGGGGATCGTGTCCTCAATAATCAACAGGAAGATGTGACAGAAGCTTTTCATCGTGGAGCCGATTGTGCAATGGAGCTTTGGAAAGCATCAGGATGTCCAAAAGTGCTGCTTCAGTCACGCTCTCCTAGCTGTGGCAAAGGTGTCATCTATGATGGTACATTTACAGGGAAGAAAATCAGTGGAAATGGTATTTTTGCACAAAAGCTGATGGATGCACAAGCTGAAGTTTACAGTGAATTAGAAATAGAAAAAATAAAAGCTTAGGCTTTCTTGCCTAAGCTGAAAAAACATAAATCAATGTGACAGTACCCGCCTGGATTTTTATCCAGGTATTTTTGATGGTACTCTTCTGCAGGGTAGAAGCACTTTAAGGGTTCAAGTTCTACAACGATTTTTTCTTTGTATTGAGACTGTACCTGATGAGTGACTTCAAGAATATCTACCCAGTCAGAGTCGTCTTCTGGATAAATTCCAGTTCGATATGAAGTGCCTTCGTCTTCTCCTTGTTTGTTTAATGAAGTTGGATCAATGACTTGATAGAAATAGTTTAAAATCTGTTTCAGTGAAATGATCTTTTCGTCATATACAATTCTGCATACTTCAGCATGTCCTGTTTTCTGTGCTTTCACATCAGGATAAACAGGATTGTGGACAAATCCATTGGCATATCCTACGGTTGTTTCAACAATGCCGTCAAATTGATCATAATATTTCTGGATGCCCCAGAAACATCCTCCTGCTAGTGTGATTGTTTTCATGTGAATCTCCTTTACCTCATGGTAAATCAGAATTGGTCTTTTGACAAGAATGTTTCTTATTGAATCTTCATAAACTGAATCAGGAGGAACTTATGAAGATACAAATCGTGAATTTAGTCCCATTATCTTACCCTTATCAGGTAACACGCATGAGAAAGAAACAGAGTACTCTTGAAATGGATTATAGAATCCAAAATGAAGAAGGAATCAATCAGAGTGATGTTTACATACTGATTGTGAAACAAATGGATGATTCACTGAAACAGTGGATAGATAGAATGAACATTCCCAAAGATAAAATGATATATATTGCGCCTGAAAAAGTATGTGAAGGTGTCTTTTGGTGTGCTGCTAAGGCATTTGAGAAAGAGTTTGATGCAGAACTATTGATGACATATCTAGGGTGTATCCTTAATGAGAATCCAGAAGTAAACTTGTTTCAGTCACTGGAATTAAAAACAGTAAAAGTGCATCGAGATCCTAATTTGAGACTGAATCTTGATCATATTATCAAAGGTTCAACAGAAGTACATTTATTGATTAAGGATAAAGTAAGACGTGTTTATCAAATAGAAACACAGTATTCTAATGTGCGTATTGTTCAGCATTGGCAAAAGGGTTTGGAAGGAGATATTGATGTCTTATTGGTGAAAAGAAAAAGCTGAATCAGTGAACTGACTCAGCTTTTTTCTGTGTGTTGTTTACGCCTTGACTACGTTTGCAGCCTGTGGACCGCGATCGCTTTCAACGATGTCGAAAGTAACAGCCTGACCTTCGTCAAGAGTCTTGTATCCTTCGCACTGAATTGCAGAGAAGTGTACAAATACATCTTTACCTTCAGATGAAGTGATGAATCCATATCCCTTTTCTGCATTGAACCATTTTACTTTACCTGTGTTCATATTCTGTTTACACCCTCCAACACATTTCATATCCCAGATTTAATAAAAAACCCTCAAATCATGAATTGTGCTGCGTACAATTGTTAAATCGAGGAACCTTTTGAAACTATCTGAAATACCTTAATGATGATAACACTTTTAGTAGATGATGTCAAATGTTGATACGCAGAAAGAAGCCGTTTGCGAGACTTTTCTTTTTAGAATAAATCAAGTACAATAATGGGTATAAAGAGGTTAATATATGGAATCATTTGATATCATACTGCGTTCTCAAAGGGATACAGATATCCCATGTACTGTTGTGCTGCCGGATAAAGGAGGACATCTTCCGCTGGTGCTGATGGCTCATGGGTTTTGTGCGACTCGTCATGAGAACGGAACATTTGAAATGCTGGCGAAAAAATTGGCAGATGCCGGTATTGCGTCAATTCGATGTGATTTTCCAGGATGCAACGAATCTGAGGAATCACATGAATTCAATAATTTAGAAAATAATATGGATCATCTGGATACACTTTTAAATTATATGAAAGAGTATTGTGAGATTGATGAGTACCGTGTGGGTATGGTTGGTTATTCAATGGGTGGTAAAGTTGTGCTTCACTATACCAAGCGTCATCCTGAGATTGGGGTAATGGGACTTTGGGCTCCAGCTGCAATGAATGGCATTTCTACAGGTTCTGGCAGCGATTTAGGGAATCCTGAAGTAATGAAGCAGTGGAGTGAGATTGCCCGTCGTGATGGATTGTATCCTTATCACAACAGCTTTGATGGAAGAATTGTGCCTTTGGGGAAGGACTTCTTTGATCAGCTGCTGAATTCCAATGCGAAGGACTTGTTTTCTCAGTATGATGGTCATGTGATTATGGTTAATGGCGACAAAGATGATATTATACCTCCAGCAATCTTAGAAGATGTAGCTTCTGCAGCACATCCAGATGCAGATTTTGTGCATCATGTTGTAAAGGGAGCGAATCATGGCTTTGGTGCCTGGACAAATGAGCCTCATCAGATGGAAGAACTTGTTCAGGTAACATCTGAATTTATCATTAAGTATTTATAATCAAAGGGGAAAAGGGATTATGGAATTGTTGAAGCTGCGTGTGCTGCGTGACAGCGTTGTACACAATCAGGAAATGCTGAATGTAGATGACTTTTTGAGTCATCAGGTAGACGTTGAGTTTTTGGAAACACTCGCAAAAGAATTCAAACGTCGTTTTGAGGGGAAAAGAATTACGAAAATACTTACAGTAGAAGTGTCAGGGATTCCTATTGCGGTGATGACAGCGCGTCAGTTTAAGGTGCCTGTGGTTTATGCAAAAAAAGGAAAATCGAATTTCTGGTCACAAGAGATGTATACTGCAAAGATTTATTCATTTACTCGCAATGAAGATATGACACTTCGAGTTCCTCACAACTATCTGAGTGAAGATGATAACGTATTGATTATTGATGACATTTTGGCTAATGGCTCCAATGCGGAAGGGCTGATGGAAATCTGTGATTACGCTTCTGCATCAGTTGCAGGCTTTGGATGTGTACTTGAAAAAGGGTTTATGACTGGCGGAAGAATGCTTAGAGATTTAGGGATTCATGTCGAATCTTTGTGTGTGATTGATTCTATGGGTCCAGATGGCATTAAATTCAGGGAATAAGGTTGCCTTTTAAAGCAGTTTCTTTTATAATAAATGAGTCAAAAGTAATGAAAAGAAGAGTAGTAAAGTGGATTTTATAGAGAGAAGCTGTCTGGTGCAAAGCTTTATTGAAACTTTATGAACATGGTCTTGGAACTGTCTATCGGATAAGGGTAGAACGTACTTCCGCGTTAAGGAATTGAGTGAAACATAAAGGTGGTACCACGCTATTGCGTCCTTGGTAGCACCTTTTCTATTTAAGGAGGAAATTATGGAAAATAAGGGAAAGTATTACATTACAACAGCGATTGCTTATTCATCTGGAAAACCGCATATTGGCAATGTCTATGAAATCGTTCTGGCTGATGCGATTGCACGCTATAAAAGAATGACAGGCTATGATGTTCAGTTTCAGACTGGAACTGATGAACATGGTCAGAAGATTGAAGAAAAGGCAAAAGCTGCAGGAAAGACACCTCAGCAGTTTGTAGATGATGCAACTGCAGTCATTAAGGAACAGTTTGATTTAATGAATCTGTCTTATGATAAGTTTATGCGCACAACAGATCCTTATCATGAAAAACAGGTACAGAAAATCTTTAAGAAACTGTATGAACAGGGTGATATCTATAAGTCTGAATATGAAGGATGGTACTGTACACCTTGTGAATCTTTCTATACTGAATCACAGTTAGTGGATGGGAAGTGTCCTGACTGTGGACGCCCAGTGCAGAAGGCGAAAGAAGAAGCTTATTTCTTCCGTATGAGCAAGTATGCAGATCGTTTGATGAAGCATATTGAAGAAAATCCTCATTTCATTCAGCCTGAAAGCCGTAAGAATGAAATGGTCAATAACTTCATTAAACCAGGTCTTCAGGATTTGTGTGTATCACGTACTTCATTTAAATGGGGTATTCCAGTAGACTTTGATCCTAAGCATGTTGTATATGTATGGATTGATGCATTAACTAACTATATTACAGGTTTGGGATATGATCTGGATGGAAATCATGATCCTCTGTTCAATAAGTACTGGCCTGCAGATGTACATCTGATTGGTAAGGATATTCTGCGTTTCCATACAATTTACTGGCCAATCATGCTGATGGCACTGGATGTAGAACTTCCTAAGCAGGTATTTGGTCATCCTTGGCTTTTGGTTGGTGAAGGAAAGATGTCAAAGTCTAAGGGTAATGTAATCTATACAGATGAACTGGTGAAATATTTTGGCGTGGATGCAGTTCGTTATATCATGCTGCATGAAATGCCATTTGCACAGGATGGTACAGTAACATATGAACTGATTATTGAACGTATCAATTCTGATTTGGCGAATATTTTAGGTAACTTAGTCAATCGTACTGTGTCTATGACAAATAAGTACTTTGGTGGTGCTGTAACAAATCCACATGTATCAGAACCAGTAGATGATGAATTAATTTCTATGGCTTCTCAGCTGAAAAATCGTGTTGAAAAGTGCATGAATGATTTGAAAGTTCAGGATTCACTGGATGAAATCATTGCGGTGCTCAGAAGAAGCAACAAGTACATTGATGAAACAATGCCTTGGTCTTTGGCTAAAGATGAGTCTAAGAAAGATCGTCTGGCTACAGTGCTGTACAATCTGTTAGAAAGTATTCGTATTTGTGCAGTCATCTTAAGTGCTTATCTGCCAGAAACATCAGAACGTATTTTAAATCAGATTGGTACTGCAAAGCGTGATATGGATTCTATTGAAACATTTGGTGCTTTGGAAACAGATATCCATGTTGTAGCTAAGCCTGAAATTCTGTTTGCACGCATTGATGAAAAAGAAATGATGGAAAAGATTGAAGCAGATCATGCCAAACCGGTTGTTAAGGTATCTAAACTGCCTGAGATTACAATTGATGATTTTGCGAAAGTAGAGATGGTTGTTGGACAAGTTGTTTCTTGTGAAAAGCATCCTAAGGCGGATAAGCTGTTGGTATCTCAAATTGATATCGGTGGAGAAATTCGTCAGGTTGTATCAGGAATTGCGTCGAACTACAAGCCTGAACAGATGGTAGGAAAGAAGGTTATCGTTGTGATTAATCTGAAACCTGCAATGCTTAGAGGTGTTGAATCTCAAGGTATGATTCTGGCTGGATCAGATGGAAAATTGATTGAAGTACTGGAAGTTGAAAAACTGAATCCAGGTGTTTCAGTACACTAAAGAGTGAAAGACTGCACAAATGCAGTCTTTTCTTGTGGTAATTCTAAAAAAAAGAGTATACTTGACATGTAGGTGAGTTATATGAGAAAAAGTCAAAATGTAGATATGTTAAATGGACCTTTGTTGAAAAGCATTCTTCTGTATGCTTTTCCTTTAATGTTTTCAGGGATATTGCAGCTTCTTTTTAATGCAGCAGATATGGTTGTTGTGGGAAGATTTACTGGACCTCAGGCATTGGCTGCGGTAGGCTCAACAACATCGTTAATTAATCTTTTAGTCAATCTGTTTATTGGCATTTCAGTTGGGACAAATGTACTGGTTGCCAGATATGTGGGCGCACGTGATGAAGCGGGGGTAACAGAAACAGTTCATACTTCTGTGATGGTTGCAGCGGTTACAGGATTTGTACTGATTTTTGTGGGATTTTTCCTTTCTGAACCTATGCTTACTTTGATGGGAACGCCTGAAGATGTCATTCAACAGTCTGTTTTGTATATGCGTATTTATTTTGCGGGGATGCCTGCAATTATGGTGTATAACTTTGGTGCTGCAATACTGCGTGCGATTGGGGATACAAAACGACCTTTGTATTTCTTGACTCTCTCTGGTGTAGTCAATGTAGTGCTGAATCTTATTTTTGTGATTTGTTTTCACATGGGTGTTGCAGGGGTTGCGCTGGCAACTATCATTTCCCAAGCAATTTCAGCATATCTTGTTTTACTGACACTTCATCAAACAGAAGGAATCTGTCAGTTAAGAAAAGAACAGCTGAAGATTCATTCGCAGCGATTGATTGAAATGTTAAGAGTTGGACTTCCTGCAGGTGTTCAAGGTTGTGTCTTTAGTATTTCAAATGTATTGATTCAGTCTTCTATTAACTCTTTTGGGTCATTGGCGATGGCTGGAAATACAGCGGGATTTAATATAGAAGCTTTCTTAGTTCAGGGATCTAGTGCCTTTTATCAAAGCTGTGTGAGCTTTACTTCACAGAATTTAGGGGCAGGAAAGATCAAGCGTATTAAAAAGATTGTGCTGACTTGTTTTATGTGTACTGCAGTAACAGGGATTGTAGTTGGACCATTGGCAACACTCTTTGGTGAACAGCTGCTTCTGATTTTTACAGATGATCCTGAAGTGATTCGCTATGGAATTATTCGTATGAGCTATATGTGCAATACATTGTGTTTAGGTGCTGTGATGGATGTAATGTGCGGTGGCATGCGTGGCTTAGGATATTCTGTGGCGCCTATGCTGGCATCATTAAGTGGTGCGTGTTTATTCCGTATTGTGTGGATTTATACCATCTTTCAGACACATCACACATTAGAAACTCTATATCTTTCTTATCCTATATCTTGGACACTTACATTTTTAGTGCATACACTTTGTTTTGTGTGGGCATATCATCGCTTAAAGAAACAAAGTACTCTTGTCTTGGATTAAGAGAATAATATAAAAAGATTTGGTTAGACAGATAAAAAGACTGTGAGAGCTCACAGTCTTTCTTTTAATATTCTTTGATAGTTTTCTTTATCTGTATCTCCTTCAGTAGAGATGCAGACAATCACAGAGGATTCATTGAGTTCTAAGGTTTCTTTTAATTTTTGGTGCTGAGGATTTGATAAGACTTCATAAACAAATCCTATAGTGGCTGCACCACTTTCCCCAGAGATGATTTTTGGGTCATTTCCAGTTGGAATACCTAATGTGCGCATGCCTTGTGCTGCGATGTCATCACTCATGGAAATAAAGTGATCTGCGTGATCTTTTAGTACATTCCATCCAATTGTACAAGGTTCACCACAGGCAAGTCCTGCCATGATGGTATTTAAATCACCAGTAACAGTATGAATGCTGCCATCATTGGCAAGAGCAGTCTGATAGATGCAGTCAGCTTTGTCGGGTTCGATAATAGTAATGATGGGTCTATCTTCCTGATAATAGTCTGAGAAAAAACCTGTAACTGCACCAGCTAATGCGCCAACACCTGCCTGAAGGAATAAATGTGTTGGCTTGACTTGATGAAGCTGCTGAACGATTTCATAGGCCATAGTCGTATATCCTTGCATGATCCATGTAGGGATTTCCTCGTAGCCTTCCCATGCAGTGTCTTGAACCATCACCCAGTTGTTTTCCTGAGCGTGTTTATTAGCTAAACGGACTGCATCGTCATAATTGAATTCAGTGATGGAGGCATCTGCACCTAGTGCTTTAATGTTGTCTAAACGTTCTTGTGCGCTTCCTTTTGGCATATAGACAACACTTTTCTGTTTCAAACGATTGGCGGTCCATGCGACACCTCGTCCATGATTTCCGTCTGTTGCGGTAATGAATGTTAAATCACCTAGCTGATGACGCAGTTCATCACTTAAGATAGTTTCACAGTTAAACTGTTCATCTGAAAGATTGAGTTTTTCTTTGATGTATTTACCGATGGCATAGCTTCCTCCAAGGACTTTAAATGCGTTTAAATTGAAACGGAAACTTTCATCTTTGACATAGATTTGTGATACATTTAGCTTTTTAGCTAAATCGTGAAGCTGCACCAGAGGTGTTTGAGTGTATTCTGGGAAGCTTTGATGATATGCACAGACAACCTTTGCGTTTTTTAAACCAAACGGCTGAGAGGAATTATGTACTTTTTGAGCGTGCTTAAAATGAACGGATTTGATCATATTTGACTCTCCTTTTGTGTAATTTTATTATACTTGAAGTTCTTGCTGTGGGTGAAGTGTATTATTGAGAAATACTTGAAGTTCATCATTAAACAGTCTACAATTGATATAGATTGAGGAGGAACTCAAGATGAAGAAGTTATTATGTGTGCTGTTTGCGGGAATGCTGCTTCTTAGTGGGTGTAGTGAACCTGAAGAAAAAACAACAGTGTG
The DNA here is from genome assembly GCA_017473335.1 of Erysipelotrichaceae bacterium. GTDB lineage: Bacteria > Bacillota_I > Bacilli_A > Erysipelotrichales > Erysipelotrichaceae > RGIG1896. The sequence continues at coordinate 10,039 of JAFULN010000014.1, read as the reverse complement.
TAAAGTAGAGATGGATGGCATGAGTGAGCAGATTACATTGACTGCATTGGATGATGAAGTGCTTTCTATGAAGTCTGTGATGCAAATTCCTTATTCTTTATATGATATTGTGACAGATGAAGAAAAAGCGATGTTTGAATCTCAGATGCTGGAAAATTTTGCTACATCAGGAATACAAGTAGAATCTAAATCTACAGAAGATGTATTTGTGCTTGAGATGAACATAAATTTTGCAGAAGTGAATTACCAGGATTTAGTGGATTTGGGAATGATGAGTGAATCTGATTTGGATTCTGAAATGATTTCTTTACAGAAGACACTGGATGGATTAACGTCGAGCGGATATACATGTGAATAAATTGAGAAACAGAGAAATCTGTTTCTTTTTTTTGTGGATGAGTGTATAATCTAATCGTTTCATAAGAAACATGTCAGTCGCAGCTCCCTGACATTAATTAAAACAAGAAAGGATCACTTTTAAAATGAAAACAAATAAGCTGAGACAAATGGTCTTTGCAGCGCTGATTGCGGCAGTATATGCAGCGGTAACATTGGCGCTTTCTCCTATTTCCTATGGAAATATCCAAATTCGATTGTCAGAAGCACTGACGCTTCTGCCGGTAATATTTGCCCCGTCTGTGGCAGGGATTACACTGGGGTGTTTCCTTGCGAATCTGTTTGGTGCAATGATGGGTCTGAATATCTTAGGATACTTAGATTGTGTGATTGGGACATTAGCTACATTTTTGGCGGCAGTTCTGACAAGAAAAATGGCACACATTCAAATCAAAGGGATTCCTTGGGTTTCTGTATTGATGCCTGTTTTGATGAATATGGTGTTTATTGGTGCAGAACTTGCGTATGCATTGATGCCTAACGCATTTCTGGAAGGTTTTATCTTGTTTGGGCTTGAAGTAGGAATTGGGGAATTCATTGCAGTGGCAGTGTTTGGAATTCCACTGGTTAAAGCCTTAAAGAAGTCAAAATTAAAAGATCGTTTTGGTCTATAAAACAAGAAGATGACTGCGCATCTTCTTTTTCTTTTGTATATATTGACAATAGCAAATAAATATGATAAATAAGAATTGTAAGATAAAGATGTAAATTGCTGGGGAGTGTCTATGAGAAGAAGTGGTGGATATTATCTAATAAGAACTGTTTTAAGCACTCTTGTTGCAGGTACAATGATTTTTGTTTCATATCGCTACTATGCAAAAAGGAATGCACAGCAAGGAGATATGAGCGGACCTGAGATTGTGAGTGCTGAAGATTTTCATATTGAGGATGCAAAAGTGATGTATCAGAGCTTCATGGACATCAGTTTAAACAAGCTGGAAGAAACCATTCTTAATACTGAACACAAAGGACAAACCACCTATCAGTACAGTGTGAAATTCTCTCATGTGAATGAAAAAGAAGAGCTTACAGTGCAGCAGGAAATCATACAATATGCTTCCCAGACAAATACTGAATATGTCCCAGATGAATACTATATTGAAATTGAATTAGAATTGCATGAAACGAATGAAGCAGCACAAGACAAATTTGTGAATCGAGTTACACCATGTGCAGTCCATGAAAAAAGAAGTGAACTGTTAAAAGCTTGCGGGAATTCGTGTATAAATCATAAGGTAAATATCGAATCTGAAGAAGAAATGAGAAAATATCTGACTTTTGGTGATGCGAATCACTGGGGGTGTGATGAAGTCGTTTATTTTTATGGGACTGCTTATCTTATTTTAGGGAATCGTACATTAAGAGTTGATTCTAATGTTACACCATTGGATGAGGAAGCTTCAGAATATACAATAGAAGCTATCAAGAAAGTACTGAATTATGATTTTACAGAAGAAATCCAACAGTTAAAATCATCTGTTTTTGAAGAATAATTAATTTGTCATATCAATTTAACCCAAAGGAGGGATGATTTATGACTAAATTAGATTTGATTCACAAACTTCAATTCTTATCTGATGAAATTGAGAAACAGCCTCGTTATGGAATGCTGGGAGCGTTAGGGTTATCAATGGCCTTGTGGGGTTCTGGGGAAAACATGAAAAGAATAGAAGGGCTGTTTCTGGAAGCTGAAGAAATGATGAAATTATTGTATCCAGATGAAACAATGAGAAGTGATGGGATGAAGCGCTTTATTAAACATCATACATATTATGATTTTAGCTATCAAAAAATAAGAAAAGTCAGAAAAGAAATCGGATTACTCATTCAAGAAATCAAGAGTGAATAGATGGAGGAAACCTATGAAAAAATTGATATGTGTACTGTTGATTAGTTTATTGATGATTGGGTGTCTGAATTCAAAACAGTTATTTTCTGAGAAGAAAGTAACTATGGATGATCAAATCATTGAATTTCCGATGGCACTGAGTGAGTTTATAAAACTGACAAATGCAGATCTTACTTTTAGAGGTGGTTCGGTACTGGGTTCAAGGGACTATGTTGTATTGACATCGAAAGATTTTCAAATAGGTGTCTATAATGATGGAAAAACTGAAAAGGCTTTGGAAGATTGTGTAGTGATTGGAATAATGCAGTCTTTGAAACAAGTGGAAAATGGTGCTGAAAAGATTGAATTTCCTGAACAATTATCTGTTGGAATGCAGAGTACTGTGGATGAATTAACTTCTCTATTTATGAAAACTGGTGGTATTTATGGTGATACACATATTGGTGAAGGTGATGATGAAAGTGTCGTCTTGTGTGGGAAAAGATGGATGGACTTATCATCAGATTGGAATGAAGTATCCGGGAATGTACTTTATCCAGTAAGAATTGTATTGGAAAAGGATGTCATTACAAAAATTGAAATGATTTTTTTGAATCAGATAAGTCGTTAAGTGAATGAGACAAACATGTGCTAAGGCGGTGTTTGTCTTTTTTCTTGGTGCTTTATTGATGTTATGATATAATGATTGAGATTAAAGGTGGTGTTTTTGTCATGCGCAAAAGCTGGTTTATTACATTTGAAGGTCCTGATGGAAGTGGAAAGACGACAGTTTCTACTATGGTGTATGAACGTCTTTTGAGTGAAGGATATGATGTGATTTTGACGCGTGAGCCTGGTGGTATTGATATTGCGGAACAGATTCGCAGAGTGATTCTGGATCCTGCTAATACTGCGATGGATGATCGTACGGAAGCACTGCTTTATGCGGCAAGTCGTCGTCAGCATCTTGTGGAGAAAGTGTTTCCTGCACTAAATGCGGGTAAGATTGTGCTGTGTGATCGTTTTCTGGACAGTTCTTTAGCTTATCAAGGGGCAGGAAGAGATCTGGGAATGGATGAAGTGCTGCAGATTAATCAGTTTGCGATTGATGGATGTATGCCTGATAAGACACTGTATTTGGATCTAGATGCCCAAGCTGGTCTGGCTCGTATTCAGAGCCGTTCCTTTAAAGATCGCTTAGATCAGGAAAGTATTGATTTTCATTATAAAGTAGTCAACGGTTATAAAGAGGTTGTTGAACGTTTTAAGGATCGTATGATTGTGATTGATGCATCTCAGTGTGCAGAAAAAGTGGCTGAAGATGCGTATCAGAAGATTATGGAGATTCTTCATGGATGAGCGTTTAAAACAGCAGCAGCCGGTTGTATATCAGACTCTGAAAAATTGTCTTGAACATCAGCGTTTGTCACATGCCTTGTTGTTTACAGGCCCTAAAGGAACGCCAAAACTAGAGACAGCCTTGATGCTGGCACAGAGCTTGTTTTGTGAACAAGCAAGTCCATTTGGATGTGGTCAATGTCCTGCTTGCCAGCGTGTGCTGAAACAAGAATATGCAGATTTAGTGATTTTGGATGGGACAAAGAAATCTATTAAGAAAGAAGAGATTTTAAGTCTTCAGGAACGTTTTTCTAAAACGGCAGTGGAGAAGAAGGGGCAGAAAGTTTATATTCTTCATGGTGCTGAAAATGCAACAACGGAGGCACTAAACAGCTTGCTGAAGTTTCTTGAAGAGCCTCAGAGTCAGGATATTACTGCAATTTTAATTGTAGAAAGTACAGATCGACTGCTTCCTACAATTGTATCTCGCTGTCAGATTTTACCGTTTCGACCTGTTGAGCGTACATTGTGTGAAAAACAGGCGATTAAATTAGGCTGCACTGTAACGGATGCGTGGCTGATTAGTCATTTTGTGAAAGATCCAGAAGCGGTACTTGCCTTAAGTGAAACAGAGGCTTATCAGAAAGCCTATGCAGGATTTGAGTTGTTTTTGGAACATATTTATGATTTATCCAGATGTATGGTAGAATTACAGACGGATGTTTTTGGGTCTAAAAGCGATGCTAAGGAAGTGCTTGGTTATTTTATTGATTGTTTAACGTCTTTCTTTGAAGAACTTGCGTGTGGTTTAGAGGATGCGCCGGGTAAAATAAAAAAGAAAGCAGAGAAAGTAAAAGAAAAAGAGCTGAATCTGGCACAGATTCAGATTGTATTACTGGAAACAAAAGACAAGTTGAGTAGGCCGTATAATTTAACACTTGTGAGTGACCAGATGATGATTCAACTTATGGAGGTGATTGGATGAGTGAACAACAGATGGAATTTAAATATGCAGTATCCGTTAGATTCCAGAATTCACGTAAACCTTATACATTTGGATGCAATGATGAAACAATTGCCTATGGTGATTTTGTTGTTGTGGAAACGGTTCGAGGATTGGAGCTGGGTGAAGTTGTGTCTTCGCTGGCAGATGCATCGCTGCTGAAGACAAGTACACCGTTAAAACCAGTCGTTCGCCGTGCAGAATACGAAGATAAACAAGCTGCAAAAGAAAATAAGGAAGCTGCCAAAGAAGCTCTGGAACAGTGTGCTGCTTGTATTGAGAAGCTGAATTTAGATATGAATTTAATCAGCGCAGAATATACATTAGATCGTTCGAAGATCGTGTTTGTGTATGTGTCTGAAAATCGTGTGGATTTCCGTGAATTATTAAAAGAACTGGCTTCAATTTTCCACTGCCGCATTGAATTGCGTCAGATTGGTCCAAGAGACAAGGCAAAGATGGTTGGAGGTCTTGGTTCATGCGGAATGGAAACATGCTGCTCAAGATATCTGAACAGTTTTGATGTCGTGTCCATTAATATGGCTAAAAATCAGCTTTTGGCATTGAATATCCCTAAGCTTTCAGGACAGTGTGGTAAATTGATGTGCTGTCTGAAATATGAAGATGAAGCATATACAGAGCTGCGCGAAGGTCTTCCTAAACAAAATGCGCAGGTTGAATATGAAGGCAAGATGTACCGTATGACATCTATGAATGTGATTACTCGTACATGTAAACTGGAAAATCGTGAAACAGCGCTGTATATCACATTGGATGAACTGATTGAAAAGGGTACATTTAAAAAGCGTGAAGTAAAGGCTGCTAAACAGGTGACTGCGGCTGCTGATCCAAAGCCAGAACCAACACCAGAGAATTCTTTGATTGAAGAACAGGCTGAACTAAAAGAAGAAGCTGTGAGTATACAGGAAGAAGCAAAACCTGTAAAGAAGGAACGTCCAGAACGTAAAGAAAAATCTGAACGTCCAAAGAATAAAAACAAAGAAAACTTCAAAGAAAAAAAGGAAAAGCCTGAACAGAATGATTCAGCTGAATCAAAAATGGAACACAAAGACCGTTCTGAACAGAAACAGAATCCTTCAAAGAATGAACATAAGGAAAAACAGCCTCGTAAAGATCGTCCTATGCGTAAGGATCGTCCTTCAGGAAATGAAAAGCAGGAACCAAAGAAAGCTCAGGGTGAAAAGCGCAGCTTTAAGAAAGAAAAGTCTGTATCAGATGAAAGTGCAGATAATTCAGCAGTCAATGTAGAAAATACAGAAAAGAAACAGCGAAAGCCTCATCGACCTCATCACAGAGGAAACCGTCGACCTGATAAAAATGAAGGCAGCAAGCCTGAAGAAAAGAAAGAATCATGATTCGACAGAAAAGTTTTGATGAAGGGCAGATATGCCTGTATCTGGTGGCAACACCGATTGGTAATTTACAGGAATTAACACCTCGTGCTATTTCTATATTGAGTGAGGTTGATTTGATTGCGGCAGAAGATACACGCAATACAATGAAGCTTTTAAGTCATTTCGATATTCATACAAAGGTCATTGCGCATCATTCGCACAACGAGAAACAAAGTACTGAAGGAATTATTCAGCTTCTTCATGAAGGAAAAAACATTGCTTTGGTATCAGATGCAGGATATCCTTTGATTTCTGATCCAGGACAGACATTGGTTCCTCGTGCTATTGAAGAAGGTTATGCGGTAATCCCGGTCAACGGATCCAGTGCTATGTTGAGTGCCCTGGTTGCCTCTGGTTTGTGTGCTATGCCGTTTTATTTCCATGGCTTTTTGCCTGCGAAAACATCTGCAGCCAGAAAAGAGCTGGAAACATTAAAAACGATGAAATGCACGATGGTCTTTTATGAAGCACCCCATCGCATTGAAGACACTTTGTGTGTGATGCAGGAAGTGCTTGGAAATCGCAAAATCAGTCTTTGTCGAGAACTGACAAAGCGATTTGAAGAATTCATTCGCGGAAATATTTCTGAAGTTTTAGAAGTAGTTTCTGAATTAAAAGGTGAGATGGTTGTTGTGGTAGAGGGTGCAGCTGAAGAATCTATTGAAGAAATCAATGTCATGGAGATGGTTCATCAGTTAATTGAAGAAGGCTATTCAACAAGTGGCGCTATCAAAGAAACTGCAAAAAGAACAGGCGTTTCCAAAAACGAAATATATCGTCAAGTTCATGCGTCCGAATAAATCGGGCGCTTTTCTTTTTTTAGTGATGTTGATACTTTTGTGGATTATGATAAAAGTAACTGTTTAAAAAGTGTATTTTCATGCATTATTATCTTATGAAATGAAGTATAATGAACTTGTAAATGATGGAGGATAAGTTATGAAAGCTTATGAAAAGTATCTAAATGGCATTAAGGAAATCATCGACAGCATTGAACAAACACAGTCAGATAATATTATGAAAGCGGCAACGCTTTTGGCAGATGTCACTGAAAAGGGTGGTATTATTTATGGGTTTGGTGCAGGACATTCTCACTTGGTGACTGAAGATGCGTTCTGGAGAGCGGCTACACCTGCCAACTATTGTGCTTTGTTGGAACCAAGCATTACAGGGACATTTGAAATCACCAAGAGCTATCTGATGGAAAATACATATAATATTGGACGTCATGTTGTCGATTATCATCGCATCACACCTAATGATGTCATGATTATTGTCTCGAATTCAGGAAATAACATTGCACCGGTAGATGCTGCAATTCGTGCTAAAGAAAAGGGAATTCCAGTGATTGCGATTACTGCAGTTGATTACGCAAACTGGCTGACAACCAAACATAAAGATGGTGTGAAATTAAAGGATGTTGCGGATATCGTCTTGGATAATCGTACTCCAATTGGTGATGCTATTGCAGAAATTGATGGTTTTCCAATGAAAGTAGGTTCATCAAGTACAATTCCTATGGTTCTTCTGCAGAATATGATTTTGACACAGATGGTAGAAATCCTGATGGAAAGAGGGTTCAACCCAGATGTGTTCTATAATGGACATATTGCCTTTATGGATAAAGGAGCAGCAGATCATAACGATAAGCTGGTAGATAAATATTTCTATCGTATTCGTAACTTATAAGAAAATAGGCAGAGCTTTGGCTCTGCTTATTTAATGAAAGAACTTTCAGAAAATAAATGTACCCATTTTCATATAAGAGGCGTATAATTGTTTTATGTGATATGGAGGTTCTATATGAAACAGTTAAATGAGTTGTTAAAACAGACGATTGATGAAAAACGTCTTTATACAGGCGTTAAGGAAGTATCATCTTATCATCGAATTCAGGCTTCTACTGGATTCCGTGCTGCTGCAAATTACTGCAAATCTGCATTGGATAAAATGGGAATTCAGTCAAGCATTATCAGTTATGAGGCTAAGCCTGAGGTCTGGTATCTTCAAAATAAAATGTTTATGGAATGGGATTTGAAAGATGCATGGCTGAAACTGGAAAATCCTGAAATGCTGCTGTGTGATGCTCAAGCAGAACCAATTTCTGTGATTCAGAAAAGCTATCCAGTGGATTTTACTGAAGGTGCAGAACTTGTTTATCTATCTGAAGGAAATCATCCAGAAAAATACGCAGATGTAGATTTGAAGGGGAAAATTGTTTTTGTACGTGATGCATTTAATGGATATGTAGACTGGGCAATTAAGGAAAAAGGCGCTATTGGTATTGTGACGGATTTTATGCGTACTGTTCCTGGAATTCGCTCGAGAAATGATTTGTATGAATCTTTAAACTATACATCATTCTGGTGGACACACGCAGAAGATGAACCAAAAACATTTGGATTTGTGCTTTCTCCAAAAATGGGAGATGTTTTGGCAGATTTGTGTTTGAAACAGAAAGCTGCTTATGAAAAACAGGAAAAGGATTCACCATATCTAAAAGTGACAGGAAAAGTAGATACTTCATTGTATCCTGGTGCGATTGAAGTGGTGGAGGCAGTTCTTCCGGGAGAAACAGATGAAGAGGTGCTGATTTCTGCGCATTTGTGCCATCCAAAGTGCAGCTGCAATGACAATGCTTCTGGGGTTTCTGCATCCATGGAAGTGCTTCGTGCATTGAAACATTTAATGGAAACGGGAAAAATCGCAAAAAACAAACGTACAATCAAGGTGATTCTGATTCCAGAATTTACAGGAACATATGCTTATTTGAGTGATCATAATGAATATAAAAAGGTAATAGGAGCTATTAATCTGGATATGGTTGGCGGGAAACAGACTCGCTTCTATGGGCCAATCACTTTAACAGCACTACCATACTCAACACCATCTTTCATTAATGACCTTTCTTCATTGTGTCTGGATTATGCTGCTGAAGAAGTTCCTAATCTTTCTGGAAAACTAGTTGCGAAAACGAATCATACTTTTGAATCATTCTCTGGTGGATCAGATCATACAGTATTTAGTGATCCGACGATTGGTGTACCATGCTGCATGCTGGGACAATGGCCTGATTTGAATTATCATACTGCAACAGATACACTGGATGTGATTGATCCTGAAGTTCTGGCATTCTCATGTCGTACTGCTGCACTTTATGCGTATACACTGTCAAATTTGACTTTGGAAAATGTGAAAGAAATTCAAAACAAGGCGCATGTGAATCTGGCTGCAAAACTTGCAGAAGTTGCGAATCTGTTTAACGAAGGAAAAGTCAATGCGAAAGAAGCAGATGCACAGTTAAATCATGTGGAAAACTTCTATGTGAAGAGTGCAGAAGACTTGAAACGTGTGATACAGCTGGAAGATGAATATGTTGAAAAAGAAACTGCATGGGCAAAATCTGCTGTACATCAGATGAAAGTTTACTTAAATACAGAACCTGAAGAATTAAAGATTGTTGATGGACGTGTGTTTGTGAGAGATTACGCTGGACCAATTCATTCTTTGACTGATTGTGCTGCGCTGCATCCTGAAGTGAAACCGCTGATGGATGCATATCATCAGGCAACTGCTCATATGGGATTTGGAGCATATAGTCTAGAAACATTAATGCAGTATTATATTGATGGAAAGAATACAGTTTCAGAAATAGCGCATAAAGTTGAATGTGATACACTGACTGAATGTTTAGAAATCACACAAAAATTTGTAGAACTTTTAGAAGGAATGAAGCTTGTGCATCAAAAATAATAAAAAAAGAAATGCATTCAACGTTAATTGAGTGCATTTTTTTGTGCTTGTTTTCAAAGAATTTGAGCTAATAATCATCAAAAAAGTCAGTGTAAGCGCACACAAAACTAAATGAAAGCGCTTGAAAAAAGAGGGATAAAAAAGGAGAGAAAAAAATAAAAAATTTTTAAAAAAAGATGTTGACAGTTAAAAGGAGGGGTGGTATTATATACAAGCGCTCGGCAAGGAACGGAAGTTCCGAGAGCGAATCGATCTTTGAAAACTAAATAGAATTACAAGAAACAAACACAACGTCAATTCATAAAG